>DUZQ01000009.1 GCA_013349435.1 Planctomycetota bacterium
CAGTTGCTTGACAATGTCATTTTTGTTTTGCATACGCTGTTTTTACCACAGCGCAAACAAAAGCGCAAATTGCCTATTTTAACATTTTAAACTTTTTGTAAAAATTTTCTGTGAACGGTTACGGTTTTTTTAATTATATCGGGCGGGTGTGGGATTTTTGTGGTACGGGACAGGTATGTAGGTGATGAGCTGTATGATGACCGGCTGGTGTACGTTTACGATTACGGCGAGGCGATTCCATACGAATCTGGTATATACGAAAGCTGGCAGGCGGCATTGAAATGTGTGGTGGAGTGGGAAAACGCCTGGACGTACGGTGTCGAAGAAACAGCGTCTCAGGTCGATGTCATAAAAGCGGGCAAGGAGTTGGAGAGGATTGTCGGCAGATTATGTCAGCAGGTGCTGTATGAAGATTTTACCCTTAAGGGTAAAGAATTCCCGCCGGTGGGATTATAAGTTTTGTAAAACTTCTTACCCGCGAGCGAACACTTCGACTTTGCCCCCTTCGGTAAATTCCACTCGACCGCGCTTATGATAAACAGGTCAGGGGTGAAACGAAATGATGAGTTTACTTCTTAGTACATTCTACAGGAAAGAGTTGTGAATGGATCATCTTGTTTTGGTCCTTTGCTGAGTTTTTCTTTGTTGCATTTTTTCCTGAAACCGTTCCATCCTGACCGCCGACCGGCTTTTTGTCTGAGGCACCTTCCTCATTCCTCTTTGCACGGTCATTTGAGGTTGAAATTCAACAAGCCTCTGTTTTGGAGGGTTCGCGATATTTGTTTGTCGGTACCTGTTTGCCATTTTTGGAATCTCAATAGCCCCTATGGTCTCTTTATACTCGTATTGACCATCCGGGACAACATATACCGTTAGTTTTGAACCACTTATATCTTCCGATACGTTTGTACCCGGCGCCAACTCTATGACGGAAGCTTTATCGAGCACAAAAGGAGGTATGTATTTGAAGTTGCTATATGTTAACTCATTTGCTTTTTTTGCGGAATTTACCAATATCAGTTGGGGGCCGAGAGGCCGGTTGATGGTCCCATCGAATACGAGTAGTGAGTTGATGTCGTCCAGCGTTGAGCCGGGCTTTTCAGGTTGGGACAGTTTGTTGGGGTCATCCGTTTCAAGAGAATATTTTTCAATTTTTCCTGAAACGATTTGTGAACGGGAATAATTGTTTGCGACAGCCACAATCGGCTGAGCAGCACTTTCCTGCAGTCGAGTTTGCATTTTAGCGAATTCGGAGTCGAATTTTTCGATTTTCTCCCTTGCAGCGTCAATTTTGTTCTGCAATTGTGCGGTGGCGGCGTTGACCTGGTCGAAATCGGTCTTTTTTGAGGTCATCTTGTAGCTTATTCCGACTGCTATGGCTGAGGAAACAGCAATTGTGAGTATTAGCGCCCCAATGGGCAGTGATGGGGCCAGCCCGACCGGCTCTCTGCACGACGGACATATAATGGTAGCTCCGGCATACTTGCGCGATACGGACCATTTATTCCTGCAGTGTGGGCATTTCACCCTCATATTTGAACCTCCCGCCGTGTGGTGTAAGTCATAAAGAGGCAAATCGTACGAATACAATATTCTAACATATTTTGATTTGTTTTTCAAGACAAAAAGGGGTAGAAATGCCGGACCGATAAAAGTCCGTTTTTTTGATGTGTGGTTTGCAGGTTTTTTTTGCCCTGTCGGGTCCTGTTTTTTGGTTTGTTAAGCGAACAGGCTGAGCCGCTTTTTTGCTTCTATTTCACAGTCTTAAGGTTTATATATACATATTGACATTACTATCTGTAAACTCATATTTTGTTTTTGAGTTTCGCCCTTTATCAGGTTCGGGAGTATCGGCTTTTGTGGAATTCGGTCGGTTATTGTTATTCTTTTGCTCAGAAGTTCTGTCAGATAAAGTGTGTTTTTCCGTACCGTCAAAATCATAGTTCGGCATATCGTTGTTTTTTAAGGTTTGTTGTTGATTCTGTTCGTTGACTGAGACATTTACCCTCCCCACCTGGACGCCCGTTTGCTGGATAGATGCGATAATTTGGGGAAGAGCCTGCTCGATTTCGTATTTCGTACCGGTTTTCTCGACCTGTATTAAACCTGTTATTTCGCCGTCAATATTTCGGAATAACAGAGCCACTTTTCCCAACTCTGGGGGATTCAATGAAAGATAAATCTGCTGTTGAGGAGCGTCGATGTTGAGTCGAATGCCGTCAATTATCTGCTGTGCGGTTCCTATCCGCATATTTCCTGTGATTTGACTACCGGCTGCTTCGGGGCCAGCATCAATCGAGTGGGCATGTGTGACGGAGCTTTGCCGATTGGCAGTGCTCAAAGATGAAAGATTATTCATTTTCGCGGTAATATCCGTAGTTTCTATATTGGCTCGTCCGGTGGTTTCGCTATCGGCAATTATTTCACTTTTGCGTGCATTTTCAGAAACAGCCGGTATTTGTTGTGAGTCCTTTTGAGTTGCCGATTTTGTGTTCTTTGAATCGGCAAAGCTCTGGTTTTTTTCCGTGGTGCCTTGAACTGCTTTTGCCCTTACTTGTTTGTTGTTGACGTTTACAGAAACTACAGGATGGTTTTTTGGCTCCGTTTTTGAAAGCTTTTCGGCGGCGAGCGCATATTCCGCTTTATTGTTTTCAATTAATATACCGGATTTTCCTGCTCTGTTGATTTTCGTGTCGATAGGCTGAAGGTTCTCTTTTGTTGTTCCATCGACTATCTTGAGTCCGCTCTGCCTGCGACCGGGTCCATCATTTTTTCCTGAAAGCGGTTCGCTTTTTAATTTTTCATTTCCTGTTTTTCCAATGGGTTTTTTGCCGTCATCAACGGTTTTTGCGTTGTCTTTTCCAGCAAAATCAGCCGCAGGTTTTGCGTTATGATTGGTTTTAATTGTCTGAAGCTTGATATTTTGTCCTTCGGCAGATACCTGTTTGAAGGTAATACCTGCTTTGAGCGGGTTTGTCTTTATGTTTGCACCATTTTTATTTTGGTTTTCGGCAGAAGCTGAGCCGTTCATCAGATTATTTCGGCCGGGTTCAGTTGACGGTTGTTTGAGCCTTGCTGCGGTTAAGCCCTTTTGTGGTATAGCAAGCCAGGTGTATAGGCTCAAATCCGTTTCAGTCGTTTTTGTCGGAGCTTTTAATTGAGGCAGTTCGATAAGCAGATTGTTATTTTCTTCAAGTTCGGGGTTGTGATTTGCCGGATTCTTTATCAAATCGGGTTTTTTTTCAGAGCATATACCTTCCTGTTCTGTAATGCTTTTTCCTTCCTGCGATGTTTGTTTTTCTTCTGATTTTTCCGAAAGGCGCCTTTCGAGTACCCTGCGGAAACTTTCGTTTTCGTTAACCTGCTCGTTTGATGCGCTATCCTGTCGGGGGTACCTTTCGCAGGCTACGGTTTCTTCTGTGTCAACGGTTTGTCTGTTTTCAGAAGTAAAAGGCTTTTTTTGACCAATATCGTTGTTTTGTCTTTCCGTGGCAGGTTTCGATTCGAGCACAGTTGCAGCTATTGTCAGCGTTACAGGGATACTATTAGCTAAGTTCTCTATTGCAGGCATAAACTTATACTCCAAAACAATTTTAGATTTCAATTGTGCAATTTTTGTGCCAACAGAGGGTTAGTTTTCTGAGAATATTTCATAGTTTCTTTATTAGTGGTAACTTACGAATTATTTTAGTCTTAACCAGATCGTTGTGAACCTTTCGCCGGTTTTGTTGAAGTCGGCAGAAGGTTCCGTTTTGTCGGAGGCAATTTCCGTTATAAGCAACTTGTTCCATCAACATTGAGGTGATGCTGTAAAGAATTATATTGAATGTATAGAAACCTTACGTGTGGTTGCTGCTGCTTTAGAGCTGTGGTCGGAGCTTTATGCTGTTTTTTGGCTGAAATGGGCGGATTAAGGAGTTCCGAAGGCGAAAGGATGGTGCTGGCACGATTATTGCACTTACCCCGGAGAGGATAGTTGTGTACTTTTGGAGATGCAGTATGGCTGGACAGGAAGTGAATATATTGAACTGCCTTGAAGCGGGTTTGAAGGCTGAAAGCAGCCGGCAAAAAGCTATAGCGAATAATATAGCGAATATGAATACACCGGGATTCCGTCGGTCTGATATTCGATTCGAGGAGTTGCTTGCCAGGACGATAGATTCGGGAGATCCCGTTGAGGCATCTGAACTGGAAGCAGAGTTCTATCAGCCAAAGACGACCCGTATAAAAGGCAACGGCAATGACGTTAGCCTTGATACGGAGGTTGGCTCTATGGTTAAGAATACGCTTTTGTACAAGACATATACGCTTCTTCTGAAGAAGAAATACCGCCAAATAGAGTCGGCTATAAGGGTTCAAGGTTAGGCGGTCGGATTTCAGTAGATGTTTTGAGTTTTTAGCAGGACTTTCACAAAACTTCGTTTTTGAGACAGCTTAAATGTCAATAGACGGCAGTATGTTCGGTTCGATCGATATAGCGGTATCCGGTTTGAAGGCGTACGGACGGCAAGTAGATGTTGTATCATCAAATATAGCAAACGCTCGTACGACCGATGCCGGTGACGGCGAGCCTTACCGTCGTCTTGAGGCGATATTCAAGGCCCAAGAAGAAGGGGTAAGCGGTGTCGAGATATCCGAATTAGTTAAGGATATGAGCGATTTTCAGAAAATTATGGCCACACCGGGGGACCCACGAGCGGATTCAGAGGGTTATATAACAATGCCGAACGTGAATATGGCTGTAGAGTTAATCAATTTGAATTTAGCCAGCCGGGCGTATCAGGCGAATGCGGCTATTCTTAAGCGTTACCAGAAGATGGTAGAATCAAGTCTGGAATTGTTGAAGTAAGCGAGGCGACGAATGGCAGTCAATTTTAATCCCCAAATAAATTCATTATTGCCGAGCATAGACGGTCTCAAAGGTACCAAGGCCACCGGCAAAAGCGGTGAGGCTCAGTTCGGCAAGGCTCTGTCCAAAGGCCTGCATGAGGTTAATGACCTCCATAACAAGGCTGATGCGTCTATTACGGAGCTATTAACGGGTAAAAGCAACGATATAAACTCGGTTGTATCAACTGTTGCCAAGGCAGATATGAGCTTTAAGCTTCTTGTGGCGGTTCGCGACAAGCTTGTCTCTGCATACAAAGAGACGATGAAGATGCAGATATAATGAAACCCCGGCCACGGGTGCCGGGGGTAAATAAAAACCCTTTGGGCAAAAAAACTAATGGGTTTTCTACAGAAGATAAACGCGACATGGGAAAAAATAGGCGTGGTACAACGCGCGCTTCTGATAGCGATTGTTGTTGCGTGCGTTCTTGTTGGCGGCTTATTGACGAAGTGGGCTACTCGTCCGGAGATGCAACTGCTTTATAGTAACCTGAGCGCCGAAGAGGCGGGTGCCATTGTAGAGAGGATAAGCAAATCCAACATAAACTACGAGCTTCGAGCCGGGGGTACAAGTATATACGTTCCGGCAAAACAAGTTTATCAACTTCGTCTGGATATGGCAAAAGATGGTCTTCCAAAGGGAGACCAGGGTGGTTACAAGATATTCGACAATGAAAAGATAGGGGTAAGCCCGCTTGTTCAGCAGATAAACTACAACCGCGCCATGCAGGATGAGCTTGCCAAGACTATCCAGATGCTTGATGGGGTCGAGTTCGCCCGAGTTCATCTTGTTCGGGGAGAGCAGAGCCTTTTTGCAACGGAGGGTGAGCAGACGAGCGCATCGGTAGTTCTGCGGGTCAGGCCCGGCTGGCAGATAAGCGGAGCGAGCATCGCAGCGATAACGAATCTTGTAGCCGGTGCGATAGACGACCTCGAGGCAGGGAATGTTACGGTAGTTGACAGCCAGGGTCATCTTCTGACGAGTAAGGCGGACAGCGGCGGAGTAGTATCGAGCGCAAACACGTTTATGGACTACAAGAACCGGGTGGAACAGTCAATCGGCAGGAAGGTTCAGGATATGTTAGAGCTTGTTCTGGGACCGAGCCGTTCTTCTGTGAAGGTAAGCGCCGAGATTGATATGACAAGTACCGAAACGATGATGACCAAATACGAGAAGGGTATGCCGGTGGAGGAAATAGTCAACAGCACAACCACGGTCAAGCCCGGTTCGACGGACTCGGAAGGTAAAGAGGCGTCGGGAGGCAGTACGGACAAGACGGAGAAGGTGGAAAACAAGTATAAGGTTCCGGAGACGATTACGAAGCGTCTCGACGTACCGGGCAAGATTATTTCCTTAGCGGTATCTGCGGTAGTTGATTTGTCGGTTCCAAAGCCGGCTGTTACCCCGAGCACAGAAGAACAAGGCGGCGAAGCGGGTACGGCGGGGGCTTCGGAGACCGAGACTGTCATGATAATGAGTGTTGAGGAGGTGAAGGAGATAATCAGAAACGCGGTCGGGCCGAGTTTACTGAAGGATGCAAGTTCGCTGAAAGTCGTAAACACCGCGTTTAACCGCCCGGTGGTTTCAACGGCTGACGAAACGATTGGGTATGAGAAACTTACGAGGTACATAGAAATCGCCCGTCAGTCCTCGATGGGAGTATTGGCAATCTGTGCTCTTTTGGTACTGAAGATATTTTCGGGAGCACGGAAGAAGGTTTCTTCGGCGGAGTCAGGTTCGGTATCAGGCCAGCTTGAGCCGATGGGTATTGGTATGCTTCCGGCCGGGGGTGGTGGTGACGAATCATCGCTGGCGTTTCGTCGCCACATAACGGGTGCATTGAAAGAGAATCCGGAACAGGTGAAACAGTTGTTTGCAAGCTGGCTTTCGGGGGAGGATTAACAGATGTCCCGTGCCAGCAAGCGTAAGGCGGCGATGTTGTTAGCGGGCCTTGATTCCGCAACGGCGGCGGAGCTTCTTAAAGGCCAGCCTCAGGAGGTAATTCAGGAAGTTGCGGTTGAATTGTCCCACCTTGACGCGGCCGGTCATGTTGAGCCTGAGGAGGCGACCGCAGTGATTAAGGAATTTTGTACGACTCTTCAGAAGGTTGGTTCCGGTTCACTTCACATAAAAAGTTTTATCAATACCCTTTTAAAGGACAGCGGTGGTCGTGAAAAGGCCTCAGAGCTGCACGCCAGGATGCAAAAGGCGATACGCAACAAGGACCCTTTCATCGCCATTAAGTCGGCCGGTGCCGGTCAGATAGCAGCGGCACTGGAGGGGGAGTCGGCTCAGGCGATAGCGTTGGTGTTGGCTTCTCTTCCGCCGAAATTAGGCACGGATGTGTTATCGTGCCTTGGTGATGATGTACGGCCCAAGGTGGTATGGCGAATGGCGGAACCGGGTGAAATATCACCCCGTACGGTTCGGCGGGTGGGCGAGATGGTATGCAAGCGATTGGTTGAAATTACATCGGACGAGGGTCCGGTAACGAGCACATTCGACGAAGAGGCACGCAGGGAGAGTCTCCGGAAAGTGGCGTTGGTTCTGAGCGGTCTTACTAAGGAAAACCGTGATGTCCTTCTCGGTGAGATAGAGAATCATGACGAAGATACGGCAAACACGGTACGCGCCCTGATGGTAACGTGGGAAGACATAGTCAAGATAGAAGACCGCTCGCTTCAGGAGGTTCTTCGTAAGATTGATGCGGGCGTTTTGGCCAAGGCTTTGTACGGAGCGGATGCGATTATTGTGAACAAGATACGTTCAAATATATCCGAGCGAGCGGCGGAGATGGTGGACGAAGAGTCGTCATTGATGGCTGAGCCTCGTAAGAAGGAGATTCTTGAGGCGAAGGAAGCGGTGGTCAAGCCGTTACGAGAAGCGAACGAAGCGGAGCAATTGGCATTTATAGAGGAATAGACGGATGGCCGAACCTGTAACAGTTGAGATTGCCGCACCGATAGTATCGGTCGGTCCGATTGAAGGGGGCGGCGTTTCGGCCGGCTCAGGCGTTGAAGCTGTGCAGGCCCGTGAGACGGATGAGGTCCAAAGAGAGGAGTTGATGCTTGTGTGCAGGTCTCTCGAATCGGCGGCGACGAGGCTGGAGCATTTTCAGGAAGAGATATTCAGTTCGCACAAGGAGCAGATAGCCCGATTGAGTGTCGAGATAGCGGGTAAGATATTGCGTAAGGAGATAGGCGAGGGCAAGTACGACATTGTAAAGATAATCGAAGAGGCGCTTAAGGTTTCTCCGGCACAGCAGGATGTGGCTGTTCGTCTGAATCCGGCGGACCTTGCTTGCTTCGAGAAAGGTGTTGATAAGAAAAGCGATGATGTTTTGTCAAATGTAAAGCTGATTCCGGACGCCGGTATCGGTCGAGGTGAGTGTGTTGTTGAGACGGACAAGGGTATGATTGAGTATTTTATAGAAGAACATCTGAAAAAGGTGAGTGAGGCTCTGAAAATTACGGAGTAATTAATTGAGTTCGGGTCAGTCAAAAGATGGTTTTGTGGATTTTTCCAAGTTCCATTCTGCGCTTGAGGATGTGAACCTGTTTTCCTGTAAAGGTTCGATTTTGCGGGTTTCGGGTCTGACGGTGGAGAGTAACGGCCCTGCGGTTGGTCTGGGCGGGCTTTGCGAGATACATCTTCGAGACGGCAGGTTAGTATCAGCGGAGGTAGTAGGTTTTAAGGTCGGACACCTGATACTTCTTCCTTTAGAGCATGTTGACGGTATCAGTCCCGGCGACACGGTAACGACCCTTGAGAGGCCCCGCTATATAAGGTTGAACGAAAGTATCTTGGGCAGAGTTCTTGACGGTCTGGGTCGTCCGATAGACGGCAAGGGGGCTTTGAAGGGTCAAGAAACGAGGGCGCTGGACAATTCGAGTCCACCGGCGTTGAGCCGTAAGATGATTACCGAGCCGTTATCTTTGGGTATCAGGTCGATAGATGGTCTTTTGACGTGCGGTAAGGGTCAGCGAGTAGGTATTTTCTCCGGCAGCGGCGTCGGCAAAAGTGTACTTTTGGGCGAGATAGCCAACTCGAGTGAAGCGGATGTAAATGTTGTTGCTCTTATCGGAGAGCGTGGCCGGGAGGTTCGCGAATTTCTGGAAAAGGATTTGGGTGCGGAAGGCCTTGCGCGCAGCGTTGTAGTAGTTGCGGCATCTGATTCGGCCCCGATACAGAGGGTCAAGGCAGGCCTGGTTGCAGCAACAATTGCAGAATACTTCCGGGACAAGGGGCGAGATGTACTTTTCATGATGGATTCTCTTACCCGTCTTGCACAGGCTCAGCGTGAGATAGGTCTTGCCGCGGGCGAGCCGCCCGCAACCAAAGGTTACTGTCCGAGCGTATTTTCTCTTCTTCCGAGGCTGGTTGAACGATTAGGTTGCGACAAGATCGGCAGTATCACCGGGATAATCACGGTACTTGTGGAAAGTGACGACCTGGCCGACCCTGTTGCGGACAGCGCCCGTTCGCTGCTGGACGGCCATATAGTACTTTCCCGTAAGATGGCGGACCGAGGCCACTATCCGGCGGTTGATATTCTTCAAAGTGTAAGCAGGCTGATGAATTCTGTCGCAAGCAGTGAGCACAGGAAAGCGGCACAGAAATTTCGCGAGATATATGCGACTTATACTGATGCGGAGGATTTGATAAGCATCGGAGCGTTTTCACCGGGCAGCAACAGGCGTATCGACGGATCTGTGGCTCTTATCGACAGGATACAGGATTTTCTGATACAGCCGATTCGCGAAAGGAGCGGTTTCGATGAAACGGTCAAGCGGCTGTCGGATATTGCCCGGTCGTGGGACCGGCTTCTTTCCGATGATACGACCAAAAAACCCGCTGCGGCAAGTGCTTAATGACGAGTTGGTTTTTCATAAGAAGGATTTACTTTGAGATATTTAAGGTTGGCAGGTGAATTTTAAGTGAAAAGATTCGTATGGCGTCTGCAAAGGCTTCTTGACATAAAGATAAAACAGGAAGAGGCGAAGCGCGGCGAGCTTGTTTCTGTTACGGAGCAGGCATTGGCGGTACGAAGCCAAATCATGTTGCGCAGGGCGTCATTGCGAAAGATGCTCGGCGAATTGAGCGGTAAAAAGGCGAAAGAGCGACTGAGTGAACAGGAATTTTTTCTCAAATACGCTCATGTGATTGATGAGGAAATAAGAAATCTGGAACTTAAATTGTCGGGCCTTGAAAAACTCCGCCACTTAAAATTACAGGAGATTATGAAGATAAGGCGATTCAGAAAAGGCCTTGAACGGCTGCGAGCCGAATCGAAAGCTCGCTTTTTCAAGGAGGAACAAAGCCAGGAACAGAAAGAGCTGGACGACAGAACAATAATGAGCTTTGCGTGCAAGATTATACAGCCGGCGTGAAGAAGCCGCGGCCGGCGGATAAAGGCGTTTAAGAACAGGAGATGAAACAGTGAAGAAGATTCAGATAATCATATTAGTTGGTGCGGGTATATTCAGCTTCGCAGGCACATTTGCAGTTACTTTGCTCGTTAAGCGATTTAAGTCGGAGGTTCCGGTTGCCGCGGTCGCCGAAGAAACAAAGGGCCAGGCCGGTCCGGTCGTGCCGAAAGTGGCCGGCCCGACAGGAGCATCAGGCTCATCGGTTACGGATGTTATTTCGGGAGGTATGACAGAAAAGCAATTGCAGAACCTTATCTACGACATTCGGTCGAGGATGACCGACTACAAGAGGCGGGAAAAAGAGCTAAAGTTGCAGGAAGAGAGGCTGCGTACGGCCAGGTCGGATTTGCAGGAAGAGATAGCTCGTCTTGACGAGCTTCGATTGCAGTTAACGACAACGATCGCGACACTGAAAGAGCAGGAGGCGAGCCTGCAGAACAGCATGTTGGAAATTGGAACGGTTGAGAAGAGTAACATCCAGATTATTGCGAGCCGATACGACAAAATGGACGTCAGCCAGGCAAGCAAGATAATGGTGAGGATGGTATCTAATAATCAACTGAATGACGCAGCCAAGATACTTTATTATATGTCCGAGCGGACATCGGGTAAACTTCTCGGCGAGATAGGCAATACCCAGCCGGAGGTGGCGGTAATATTGTGTAAACAATTAAAGCGTATGCGTGAAAGTCTTTAACTTATGGATATAGCCACCGTAATAGGAATAATATTAGGTTTTTTGGTCATCTCCCTTTCGATCATTCAAGGCGGAGGCGGTGCGGCATTTATCCACATACCTTCGATGGCAATAGTGGTTGGAGGTATGTTGTGTGCAACTCTTATCCACTTTTCTCTGTCTCAGTTTATCGGGATATTTTCAGTAATCAAAAAGACCGTTTTGACTCGTGTTCCGTCGCCGTCGGAGCTTATCCAGCAGTTGGTAAACTACGCGGCTGTGAACAGGCGAGACGGGTCTCTGGCGCTGGAGAGCCATATTCAAAAGGTGGGAGACAAATTCATAGGCAAGGGTCTGCAGATGCTTGTTGACGGTCAGGAAGAGGACTGGATTCGCGAGATGATGGGTCTTGAGATTCAATACCGTCAGGAGCGCCATAAGCAGGGAAAAAAGATATTGGAGTTTATGGGTGCATCTTCACCGGCCTTCGGAATGATAGGGACTCTGATAGGGCTGATTCAGATGCTGAGAAACCTCACTTCTCCGGAAAGCTTAGGTGCAGGTATGGCGGTTGCGCTTATTACGACTTTTTACGGTGCCCTTCTTGCGAACCTGGTATTTATACCTCTGGCGGGCAAGCTGGGTCTCTACTCACAAGCTGAAATTTTGGCGATGGAAATGACTCTCGAGGGGGTCTGTGCCATCTCACGCGGAGAAAATCCGACGGGTGTGCGGGAAAAGATGCAGGCGTTCGTATCGCCGAACAGACGTGAAGATATAAAGGCAACAGTATAAATGGGCCGTGCACAACCAGAAATAGAAGAAGACGATAGTGGTGGCGGTGCACCGGAATGGATGGTAACTTTCAGCGATTGCATGACGCTTTTGTTGACGTTTTTTGTTCTTCTTTTGAGTTTTTGCGGATTTGGTGAAAATGTTCTTACCGGCCTGAGCGCATCATTTGCGAGGGCTTTGCCTTCGATTTGGCCTGCCAAAGCGATTCAGCAGGAATCGATGTGGGAGAATGAACAGATTGGCAACATGGAAAAAACCGACGAAGGTACGGAAACCCGGACAGAGGCGACTGAGTCAAGCAGCAACTTTATGCATGAGAAAAAGCCGCTTGATTTTCGGAACCTCAAGGTTTTCAGTGTGCGCTCGGACGGTTTTTTCTGGGGTAGGGGAACGGCTATTTCAGGTTCGGGGCGGGAGATGCTGGATTCGTTCGCGGTTTTTCTTCGTTCGGTTCCCAGCCGGGTGGTCATCAGTGAAAACGGTCCGTCAGGTTCAGGTCAGGCGGGTCTTGACAGAGCGTGGGCGGTTCTTGAATACATGACCAAAAAAGCGGGTCTGAAAAAAGAGATGTTCAGCATCACGACGTCAGCGATGACTCTGCGGAGCGAACAAAAGGAGCGAATGCTGGATATAACCCTGCTTGACAGAAGTGTGTACGAATGAGTTCGAAAAGAACATCATCTGAACAAAGCGGTTCCCAGGTGCCGGGTTATATCGTTACTTTCTCAGACATGGTAACCTTGCTTTTGACGTTTTTTGTATTGCTGCTGGCGATGGCGGATGAGCAAAACGAGGAGCTGTTTACCGCGGGTCAAAGCGCATTTAAGCGGGCGCTTGCTGATTTCGGACTATCAGGATATCTGTTGAGCAAGCACAGCGGTCTTGATTTTCAGCATCCCAAGGCCAAGTACAAGATAGACGAAGGTCTCGATGAGCGTGATAACAGGAGTATCGACGCGGAGATGGAGACAGTGCGTCGCAGGCTGCTGGATCTTGAAAAGACAATGAAGATAATGCCGTCTCAAATAGTGGGAGTTTCGAAGACTTTTACAGTAACGGATATTGATTTCAAGCGGGGCAGGTGGGATTTGGATGAGCCTGCAAAGGAGTTTTTGACGACTTACTGCCGGCAGTTGGAGGAAGGTTTGGGAACCAGTTCGGTAACCCTTTACGTTGTCGGTCTGGCGGGTTCGGAGCCGGGCGCAAAACAGCAGTGGCAGGTTTCATCGCGGCGGGCGGAGTCGGTCGCGAGTTATATAAAGGGCAGATTAAGCTCTCAGTCGCGGTGGACAGTTTATTGCTGGGGTGCCGGTCCGGGGGGAGACTGGATCGGGCCTGGGGGGGTTATCAGTAAGCAGACAGATATAATGATAGTAGCTCTGACGTCGAGTAAATAACAAGACAGAATTTATCGTGCCGGCATCAGGGCATCTAAAAGTATGTCAAGATTTTCGACACCGGCGCCGATGCTTGAGGTAGCCGGAGAGGGGAAAACTAATGTTTACACCTAATATGGGCGGATTCTTTGGTTTCGGCACGGGATTTGCTATACCTTTAAGTAAGTAACCGTCTCTTATAACTTTGCAGGGTCTTGATGCATAAGAAACGTACCTTGGTAATATTGTTGCTGCTTGGCGCTTGCGCGGTTGGGCAAATGTTTTTGGGTTCGGCCTTTTGCCGGGCGGATGAGGATTCGCCGGGTACAGACAAGTCAAAGACCGAGGATTGGATACCAACGTGGTCAATGGACGAACCGGACCTCGACAAAGATACAAGCCGGGTTCAGGGCGAACTGATTCGTCAGTTTGCAGTTGCAATCGGTTTCGTAGCTTTGCTGGGCGTGTGCGGCTGGTATTTTTCCAAGAAGTTCGGGTCGAAGCTGGCGATAACAAAAGGTAAAGAGGTCAGGATTATCGAAACAATCCATCTGGGGGCGCACAGGGCGCTTCACTTAGTCGAGGTTGGCGGCGTACACAGGATTCTGATAGGCAGTACGAACACAAACATAAATATACTGGCGGATGTAAGCGAAGGGATTTCGAGCCGGTTGGGCGAGGAAGTCATTTGATGATTGACGGACAGAAGAGCGTGAGATTTTTTCCAACGATTATTGTGTTTTCCCTTTTTTTAGGTTTTTCGGGAGCGTGCTTCGGTCAGGATAATCATCCTGGGACAGGTTCAGCGGGGTCCGCTTCAACGATGCCGGGCATTCCCGACGTATTGGAGATAATCAACAAGGCGACCGCGGACGAGTCGGACGGGTCGGCGGGCGAATGGGCCTCGCCGGTGAAATTAGTGGTGATATTCGCACTTCTTGCGATTATCCCGAGCCTTCTTGCGATGACGACTTCTTTTACACGGATTGTGATTGTTTTAGGTTTTGCCCGTCGAGCGATAAGCACTCAGTCCATACCACCGACGATAGCGGTGATAGGTCTTGCGATGTTCCTTACGCTATATACGATGGCACCGACTTTTTACAGGATTAACAACGAGGCTATCCAGCCTTATATCGCCGATGAGATGGACTTCGGGGAGCTTTCGTCTGTGACGGGCGAAATAATGAAGGAATTTATGATTCATCAGACCCGTCGGACGGACCTTGCACTTTTTATCAAGATGGCGAAGATAGAACAGCCCGATAAACCGATGAATATTCCGTTTCATATCGTGGTTCCTTCTTTTATCGTGAGCGAATTTCGTACAGCTTTTGAAATTGGTTGTCTTCTTTTTATACCCTTTTTGCTTCTGGATTTGGTTGTGGCAAGCATTTTGCTCAGCGCCGGTATGATGATGCTTCCGCCGGTCATGATATCTTTGCCTTTTAAGCTTATCCTTTTTATCCTTGTTGACGGCTGGGGGATACTTGCACACAGCCTGAGCCTTAGTTTCAGATGAAGCCGAGAAACCGGGCGGTTTGCCGCCCGGTGAGGAGACAGTAAATGGATGTAGATTACATATTGTATCTGGGTCGTCATACTCTTGAGACCGCCCTGCTGCTTGCAGGCCCGATATTGGTTGTTTGTATGGTTACGGGGCTTGTTGTATCCCTATTTCAGACGGTTACATCGCTGCGGGATATGACACTGACAATGGTGCCGAAACTTTTGGCGGTTGCGGTAACGGGTCTGATGTTCGGCAACTGGATGATACAGGTTCTCATCAAATTTACACATGAAATTTTCAACCAGATACGTTCATACGGTTATTGAGGCAGGTGTTATAAGTTTGCCGGTATGCAGTTTTCGGTACAGGTCCCCGAGTAAAACGCGGGGCTAAATATTCCGTGCAGCCGGAGCGGGGATTTCGGCCCTAAAAAGAGAGTTTACCAGGCAACGGGTGGCAGGCCTTTCGGCAGAATGTGAATGGAACTGTTAGCGGGAAAAATGTTAGGTTTTGTGCTGGTTTTGACGCGGGTAGGTGCGTTCTTCGCAAGCTCACCGGTATTTAGCTGGCAGGCGATTCCTGTGAAAGTGAAACTTTCTCTGGCAATTCTTTCGGCGGTGTTTTTTTCAAGCCTGGTGAGTTGCCCCTTCAGCATCGAAGAAACAGGTGCGACGGCGGTGGGTTTAATGATGGCGAATGAAGCCGTTTACGGTCTTTGCCTGGGTTTTGTGGCCACATTCCTCTTCTCTACGGTCAAACTCAGTGCGCGTATTATCGAGCGGCAAATGGGACTTTCCATGGCTCAAATCCTGGACCCGTTAAGCGGCGACAGCGGCCAGCCTATAGGTATGCTTGTGGAGATGGTTTTTATATTGCTTTTTTTGTCGGCCAACGGGCACCACATTCTTTTGCTGACGATTTCCAAGAGCTACGAAGCCTTTCCTATCGGGACGCTGCCGGGGATAGAGAAGCTGAGCGAAGGAGTTATTGTCGCGGGAGCAACAATGCTTTTGTTAGGCCTTAAGATGTCAGCGCCTATACTGGCGGCTTTTTTGCTGTTGATGGTTATTCTGGCGATTCTTGCGAGAGTTGCACCGGAGACGAATATATTATTTCTGAGCCTTCCGATACGGGTGGGACTCGGCCTGCTGATGGTCGGGATATTCCTTCCGTTCGTAAACGGTTTTATCAAGGAATTCGCGCACTGGATGGATAAACTGATACCTGTGTGAGACAGACAAGAGTTTTTACGGTGTCGAATATTGACGTATGAGAAGCCTTTTGTCCCATATTAACATCAAGTTTGCATCAGGGTAAGAGATGGCAGAACCGGATAGAACCGAACAACCGACGGCCAAGCGGTTATCCAAGGCCCGCGAACGGGGAAGCGTTCCCACAAGCCAGGAGATGCTCTCGGCTGTAACGCTCATTGTACTGGTACTTATAACAATACCAATGGGTCCGAAGGTTGCCGAGTGGGCGATGCTGGAGATAAAAGAGGGTGTGAGTTGTGATTATTCCCATATGGCCAATGCGCAGACCTTTCTTGCGTACGGCGGCCAGAAGGTCAAAGGTGCGCTAATGATAATGGCGCCTTTTTTTATTGCGTTGATGGCTGCCGGGGTAACGGCCAATGTTGCAATCAGCGGCAGGAACTTCTCGATGCGTGCTCTTCGTCTGAAATTTGACGTAATTAATCCATCGGGGGGCATGAAAAAACTCCTGTCTCTTTCATCAACAGTGAAACTGGGTCTTTCGGTGCTAAAAATCATCTTTATCGGCGGGATAGTTTATCTTTATCTGCACGATAAGATTGAATCTCTTGCAACATTTCAGTGGATTGGGTCCTCGCAAATACTCGGTTCGATAGCGACTCTAATCCTCGGGGTGCTTAAAAGGATATGTATTGGTCTTCTGGTAATCGCTGTAATCGACCTTATCTACCAGAAGTGGAAGTATATCGACGAACTGAAGATGACGAAACTGGAAGTAAAAGACGAAAGGCGGGCGTCCGATACTCCGCCGGAAGTCAAGAGGCGTCTTCGGCAGAAGCAGTTTGAATTTACGATGCGTCGCATGCTTCAGGATGTTCCGAAGGCTGATGTGGTTCTTGTGAACCCGGACCACGTGGCGGTGGCATTGCAATACGACGGCGATACGATGCCTGCTCCGAAGGTGATAGCCAAGGGCAGGGAATATGTGTGTGAAAAAATCAAGGAAGTAGCGCGTGCATACGGTGTACCGATTATCCGCAGGCCGGCGCTTGCCCGCAAGCTGTACACAACCGTGGATATCGGCCAAATCATTCCGGATTCGCTGTTTGTGGCGGTAGCGGAGATTCTTGCCCTTATCTACCGGCTGCGTCATAACCGCCGTGGATAATGCTTTGAAGGTATTCGACAAATGGAATATACTATAAGCGGCTCATGTTTGAAAACGATGTTCGATGCGGGGTTAATTACGGAAAAGCATTCGACACAAGTGGTGATTTCGCGCAACGATTTCATATTCACAACGGCGGCGTTGTCGTTGTTGGGGGGTCTTTTGGCTCCTGTTGGTCCTCAGTTTGTCGATATTTTCTGGGTTTTGAGCGTGTGCCTTGGAGGAGCGATAGTTCTGATTGGTTTTTCAGCCAAGGAAACAGGTGAATTGTCAAGCTTTCCACTGCTTTTGGTTGCAGGTTCCTGGCTTCGAATTGCTTTGACGGCGGCATCTGCAAGGCTGATTTTTTTAGGGGGCACAGGAGGCTATATTATCGAGGGTATCGGCGGCGCGATTGGTTCGGGCAAGAGCATTTTAATTATGGTAATCACTACAGCAGCATCGATTGTCGGAGGGCTGTTTATTTATGGTTCGACAAAACGGATAATAAAATCATCATTGCGTTTTGCGTTTGACACTATGCCGTTGAAGCAGATAAGCATCGAGACGGAACTGAACGCCGGCCTGATAGACAAGGGCAGGGCATCAATGCTTAAATCCAGGATAGCGGGTGAAACTCAGTTTTATATTAATATGGCCGGGGTAACAAAGCTTTTGCTTTGCGATGCGGCGATAAGTGTGCTGGTAGTGATTTTGACCGGTGCCGGCCAAACCGCAATAACGGCAATCGACCGGATCAGCAGCGGTAACGGGATACTGACACAACCATACGTAAGCCTTTCGGCGGCAGTTGCGATACTTTCGCTGCTGCCGGCGGTTTTAACGACTGCTGCTGCGGCACATCTGTCGGGCAAAAGTACGCTGAGCCTCGGGGAGGGTAATTCAAATGAGCAGCACAGCCGAACCGTCAAGATAGTTTCACAGGAATCGGGCCGAAAGGAGAAAGTGGAACTATTGAACCCGGAGTTTGCTCAAGTCGGTGCTCGGGAGGTATTGGTAGCGAAGAATAAGTCAAGTGATGAAAATATTACCAGATTCGAGCCTGTCGGCCGGGCCGGCGAGGCAGGCATTCAAAGCACAGGCTGCAAAGATAAGTACGAAAGCATCGAGGATTACTACAGCGATTTAACCGGACGAATAGAGGGACTGCCGAGCGAGCAAAAGACGGTTCTTTTCGGGGCGGCGAGCATAGAAGAGCTTCCTGTAACCGTAGCGGTGAACGTTGCGATTAAACTCTCAGAGCGGGAGCGGCGATGCCTTCTGATAGACGCCGACACCAAAAGAGGTGCCGTTGCGAAGGTTTTTGAGCTTGGCTCCGACGAGATTAAGGACAGAACGGCTGAAACCTGTATCAAAAATCTTTCGATTCGTAACGGGAGTGATTTGGCCGGCGTTGATATTGGCGCGGCTAAAGAAAAGATACAGGCCATCTCGAAGGATTACGACAGGGTGATTATTTACGCTCCGAATATGAACTCTGCCAACGGGGGCGCGACATTATCATACATCGCGGCGGGAGCTATCGTGTTTGAAAGAGGCGGCGGAAACAACAACCTCACAAGGCCGGCGACAGAGCTTGGGTGCAAGTTGGTGGCAATTATGCCGGCAGCATGTTCCGTTGAAGGTACCCGGATGTGAGTTGGATAAGTCGCGAAGATAAGTATTTGAAATACAGCAGAGTTTGCGGAGCACTCGAATCATCGAGCGAATGTATGTTTATCATCCAAGCATGTTAAGGCTGGACATCTGCTGATTCAGCAACTGTAAGGTTCTTTCCAGGCGAGCGAACCTCAAGACAAGTCTTTCTTCATACGCATCAAGGCGTGTTTGTTCGGTTTCTATCTGCTCGTTAAGGCGCTCGATGTAATCGGATATACTTTTCTTTGAGACCGGTATTCGGCCGTCGTATGCGAGTACATCGTCAAGCACATCCTTGACATCCCCGGCGAAGCCCTGCTTCACGTACACCGTTGCTTCTATTGGGGTGCTGTCGTCTATAAGCTGGTCCAAATCGACCGTGAATGTGAGGCTGTGCTCGGGATAAAGGGGATTGCCGTTATCGTCTGTGTCCCAGTTACCGGTTACCACATTACCATCGATATTTTCCGCATCGACTGTTCTGGCCTCGCTCCAATCTTCATCAGTTGTCTTAATCTGTACCTGTGAAATCGGACCACCGGTTGTGCCGTAAACCCTGACGTCGTAGGCTCCCGCCTGGGTCTGGGTGCCGGCGGCATAAAACTTTATGGAGGAGGCATATTCACCTGCGGAGCTTCCGGTCTTCATAGCCCCAATCAAGTTAAGCACGCCGAGATAATCCTCACTGATAGCCTCGTCGAACTCGGTATTGTCCAATTCGAGCAGGCCGTCGGAATTAATTGTAAGGCCGATATCTTTGGGCATAGTGAAACTGTCGGCGGAGGTAAAGCCGCCGGCAGCTAAGATAAACGGATTCTTTATCTGATTTCTGATGGTGGTAATTGAATAATCGCCGTACAATATCGGTGCGGTCTTGGTTTCGGCGTCGTAGTCGGCGTTTTCCTGGAGGAATTTAATTATCTCGTTGTAAGCGTTTATCATCTCATTCATTTTTTCTTTGAGGGTTTCGGTATCCCTTGTGAGTGTTAGCTCAACATCATCATAGGTCTCTGTTACCGTGTTGTAGGTGGTATCATGCAGGTTAATTGTAACGCCGGATACAACATCATCTATAGTGTTTCCGTTTCTGCTTATCCAGCCGTCATGACCTCCGGTAGTTTCGGTAATGGCGTGAGTACCGGTGGTTGTCAGTCCGCTGGCGTCAATCGTAATTAAGCCGACGTCTCCTGCGGTGTCGCGGAATGTGAATGTCAGGCCGTTATTCAAATCGGTCCCGCTAACGGTAATGTCACCGGAGCTGACGTTATCCAATGCTTCCAGGGCAGCCTGGACGGTACTTGCATCAGCGCCGTAAGCAATATCGGCGGTGGTATGACCCTGGTATGTTAATGTATATGTCCCGGCGGAGGCCGATCCCCCTGTTGTAGTAAGGTCCTGCTGCTCGGCGGTTTGCGAATCCGGAGGGTATCCGTCCACCTTGACCTTGGAATCCTGTGCGGACTGTGTTTCTGTAAAGTCGGCGGCTGCAAATCCGCTGATTAAATCGCCCGATGTTATCGTTCCGCCCTCATCCCCATCGAGGCTGAAAGTGGGCAGGTCCATGGTCGTTCCCTCTGCACTTGCATCTGTATATGCAAAGGAAGTAACGGTCAGGCTACTTGCGCCGTCAGCTATCGCGGTGAGTTTTATCTGGCCGTTGTATAAGGTTGCTTTAACCGTACCGTTATAGGCATCTTCAATCTCATCAAGCAGGTCCTGAATTGTAGTGTACTGGTTAATGCTGATATTTGTATCAACTGTTTGTCCGTAATGGTCCGTCCCCTGGATTGTGATATAGTCTCCGGTTTCAATGGTTCCGGTGGTATTGTCAAGGTCCTGTAGTTTGGTGGTAAGCTCGGCGTTTTCTTCGCTATACTGCAGGGCGGTGCCGCTTGTCAGCCATACCTCGGTATTGCTGCTGTTGATTGTAATCTGATAATCGGAGCCGCTGTCCTGGCCGCTGAGCACAAGGTGATATACGCCATCGCTGCCGTCATCATAGACGAGTATCGAAGCGTTTATGCCGGGGTTATCGGCGTCATTGTTGATAAGGCCGACCAAATCCTCGAGGGTGGTCTCTGCGGTGGTCTGTATTACCAATTCCTCATTGTTGTACGAAATAACAAATTTACCCTCACCGACATAGGAAGTGGCATACTTAAGGCCGTCGTGCACCCACCGGTCCGAAGAGGACAACTGTTTGATCTGGAGTGCGTGGTTTCCTTCCGAAGCATTAGAGTTGGCTGATGCGGTCATAATATCGGAGTCACTGGTGGAGGTATCAAAAGCCCTTAAGAGTCCGCTGTCGGCCAGTGCCCTGACGGTGGTTCTGAAGGTGTTAAGGTTGCTCTGCAAATCCGTGAGGGTGTCACGTTTAATTTGCTGGTCGGCCCTTTCTTCTTCCCGGGCCTGGATGGTACGGCTTTCAACTTCCACCAACTGCCTTACTATCTCGCTGGTATCGATTCCGGTGGCGAGACCTGGAAATGTTATCTCCGCCATATTAAACTCCTGCTTACAATATTACACACGATTAGTTCTTATTCACATTATCGACAAAATGGACCCGGTATATCAGGTCTTTGAGTTATTTTTTCACTAATTTACGACTTTTACACCTCCGGAAATCTTTTGTAACAACTCTATCGCCGGTTTGTGATTATTTTTGAGTTTTAACTGGTTCCGGCAGGCTTTTTCGGCCTCAACCATGCGTCCGAGCCGTGCAAGCGCTATAGCCCGTGCGTACTGCAGATCCGGAACTATACCTCCGGAGCGATAAACTTCATCGAAACAATCCAGAGCCCGGCCGGGTTCGTCCGTCTTGAGCAGGTCAACGCCGTGTTCGAACAGGTTACGAATATCCCTGCATTTCGATACAGCGGCGGCGTTTGCCGCGGTGTTCACGTCGCCGGCACAACCGAGCAACTTATCCTTGTAGTAGTCTCCATATCGCCGGAAATAATCTCCGAACCGGACCATGTGGCCGTGGACGTGTTTGTAGAAAGTATCCATCAGATATTTATAGTACCCGCGCCTTCTTACGGCCGGCTCGGCAATTCGCGCTATATCCGGACAAAGCACTTCGGCAGGATATATCGAGACCATTTCATTTAAGATGTCAGCAGTGATTTTATTTCTGGCTTTGAATTTATGGGACAGACCCGACGACAAGAGCCTGTAGAAGTATGTGGGGCTGTCGCTGACTCTTTTGAAATTTATTCGGAGGGAATTTCTGCACAGGAAGACGAAATCGGCGGCGTTTTCGAGTTCCTCATAGCCCCCTGTTCTGTCATACATTGACTTTCTCTTCAAACCACCCGGGTGAGGGATGGGTGAGTAGGCGTGTTCAAAGAGGAAATTCGGGAGAGTCTTGTTGTCGGCGAAGTCGAGATAGTCCCATCTTTGCCCCGGAGATTGACCCTCCCGGTCAACAAGTGTAAGACAGGCGGGGTAGAAATAATCGATGTCGGGGTTTCTCTGAGCAACGGCGACCATTTTTTCGATGTAGTCGCAAGCTATGAAGTCATCGGAGTCAACGCTGATGATGTATTTACCCGCAGCGTTTGCAATAGCGACGTTTGTTCCGGACCATCGATTTTTATGCTCTTTACGAATGTATCGAATTCTTGAGTCCGAATATGAATCGACTATCTCCTTTGTTTTGTCTTCGCTTCCGTCATCAACAATTATCAGTTCAAAATTTTTATACGTCTGTGCCAGGACCGAATCGACTGCCTGAGCGATATACTTTTGCGCGTTGTATGCTATCATCTCCACGGAAACGAGGGGTTCGACCGGCGGGTTTTTGGTGCGGGATTCGACAAATTCGAGTTTTACCTCCTGATGCGGCGAGTTCGGCACAAAACCGGTATATCGCCTTACGTCGATCCTGAGTCCTGTCTGAAACATTTTTGCCAGGCTTTGGGCGGAATATTCGGTTTTCGTTCCGGCCCGATTCTCCGAGACGTTCTGAACAATGTTAACGGGATTGCAGAACGCGGCCGACTGCTCATAACAAAGCAGTGCGGGCCTTGCCCCGGCGTATATTCGCTTGTTTGCATCCATCAGGCCTTCAAGAATATTCGGATTGTCAAAATCCAGTTTTTTCAGCATCTCCAGCAGGTCGCTCGTTCTGTAAACGGAGCTTGAAAGCTCAAGCGGATAAGCAAAGTGAATTTGAGCGCCGGTCCAGTCGTACTTGAGCACCGACTTATCTACATACCAAAACGGAGGTAATGCAACCTGAACATCTCGTGCATAGCTGTAGGTCGTGTTCTTTCCGATTCTGAGCGAAAAGCCGAGTGCGTTACGATTTTGCTTCAAGAGGTCGGCTATGCTGGCGATATTGAAATCCTTTACAAACAGATTGTCATCCACAAGAAAGAGCACATATTCATATTGGCTTATGATGTTGAGCGTCTGGTTTTTGAAATCGGTTTCTTCAATAAACGTGAGCTTCGGCCAGTCGTTTTTGAGTGTGTCATATTGCGCGCGGTAAAAATCGTTCGATGCTTTGTAAAGCACGTTTAAGTTTATATTATCTCTATCCCGACAGTGAAGCAAGAATGATTCTATTGCTGCTGCAAGCTGCATCGGGCGGTCTTTGCTGAATATGAGACCCACCGTTTTTGTTTTCTGCTCCTTTTGGTCGGAAGTATGCTTTTTTTCATTTGTATCTTCGAAGGTCTTATAAGCGGATTCTTCCGGGGAAACGGCGGTTTCGTCGAGGAACGTTCGCAGCCGGCGCATCCAGATTTTGTGTTTGGCCAGCTCGTTGGGCGCATCGCTAACAAGTGAATCGAGCAGTAACTTATCACATACTTCCAACAAACGCTTGCGGTTCAGTTGCACTTTCTTGGTTGCGTGAACCTGCACATTGGAAAGACAAGGTTCATGGGGCCAGGTGCTTGTTTGTGTTCGAATGGTGCCGAATCCTAATTGTTTAAAGGTGTGTTCAAATCTTTGTGCGAACCAGTGGTCGGTATGGTAAGCCCAGCTATCGGCCTGGTCTCCGGCAAGATGGCGAACGACACCCATTTTGGTTTTGAGCGGAGCGTCGGAAAGAAGAGTTTTTGCGCTGCCGATAAGGTCGGGGGTTTCAATGCGCAGTGTACCACCTGTCTTGAGCCATTCGTGCCATTTGATGAGCAGCCCGAGCGCGGTTGTGCGGTCGAAGTGCTCGAAGAGATGATGCAGTCTGATTTCATCAACACTGCAGGGCGGAAAACTCAGCTTTTTAATATCAGCGTAGATGTCCGCTCCGAGGTTTGTTACCACATTGTGCTTTTTTGGCGGATAATCAATATTTATATAGTTATCGAAATGCCATTTTCCGCATCCGAGGTGAAGCCGGAGACCCTGGCCGGGACACCACAAATGTGCGGATTCGAGTTGTGAAAGCACATCGGTTTGGGGCACAAGCTCAAACGGCTTTCTGTCAAAAGGCCGGCTTTGATGATTCCGGTCCGGGAGGGTTTTTGTGTCGGTGAGATTTTTCATTACGTTATAATTTCCGGCGACTTGGGCGGACACGGCGAGATAGCCTGAAAACCGGTTGTTCTCCAATGATTTGCGCCACTTGGCTATATGAACAAGGCTGTTCGGAAGTATTCTCAAGATTACATATCCGTACGAAGACAGCAGCCGACAGACCTGCTTCAATGTTATGCCTGCATCGGGATACGTGCCTCCATACTCGAATTGAATTATTTTAATTTTTTGCCGGCGAAGCAGATTGGCGGCCCCCTGCAGAACATCCAATTCCGCACCTTCGGTATCAATTTTCACAAAATCCACACGCGGGACGGAGTTTTCTTCACAAAACGAATCAAGTGTTCTTGCCTGAACCGAAATCGGTACAGGTTCCATATCAAATTGATCTTCAACATCGGGATTGCGCCGGTAAAAGGAACTCATTCGTGCCGATTTTGTGTTCTGGTCGTAGTAATAAAAAGTTTTAGAGCCATTATCAACAGATATTGCGATATTCTGGGGCTGCGCATTCGAAGAGTCGAGATTGTTGTTTAAGCGGTTGAAGGTATCAGCGACAGGCTCGAAGGCATACAAAAGAACGTTTCCGACATCTGCAAGTACCCGGCTGCTCCACTGTCCCGTATTTGCACCGATATCGAATACGACGTCGCCCGGCTTTATCAGCTTTGGAATCAATGCAAACTCACCATTTGTTCGGCAATCACTGTTGTCGAAACCAATATCATCAAAAACGGGGCTGTCATTATGAACCTTTATCTTTTTCAGCAGGTCATCAAAGACGATTGGGGCGTCGGTGTCGTTTTTGATAGAAGTTCGCGCAGGTTCCGCAATCCGCCCGGTTTCCGAGCCGAGGCGGGTCAGCAAATCCTTCGCCTGCAGGAAATCCGGGTTAATCCTGAGGGTTTGACGGGCGGATTTGCCGGCAAGTTTTTTGTCGCCGGCCTCGTATGCGGCTTTAGCCAGATACCACAACACAATCCAGTGGTCGCATTTGGCGTGAATCGCTTCGAGAAACTTTAACTTTGCCTGTTCGAACATACCATGCTGTAAGCAAGCAAGTCCGTACCAGAAATGCTCGATTGCCGAATTTATTTTCGGCAGCGAGGCGGACATATTAAACGCCTGGTCGTAATAGCTGTGCCAGAGGAGTCTCTGTGGTTGCGGCCGCTGTACGGACACAAAAGGCTTCCAGTTTTTTATATAAAGCTGTATGTCGTATTCACTGATTTGTGCATTTTCCTGCTTGGCGACATCGAGCACATTATCATGCACGACAAAACAACCCGGCAGAGGAATAAGCTGTTTGCCGGCCTTGTACAACTTCAGGCACATATCGCCGTCACCACAGTAAAAACGATACTGCTCATTGAATCCGCCGACCTGTTTGAAGTGGTCCAGTCTTACCAGGCCGTAGTTCATTAAAAGCTTCGGTCCGAAGGTGAAGTCAATCCCATATATATCCCAGCCCTGCCTTGCATAAATATTCCTGAAGAAGAAGACTCCACCTGCGACGTCATCATTATATAAATTCAGTGTATTGACGGCCCGGCTGATGCACTCTTTGCCGTATATGATGTCATCGCTGCCGTACATAGCCCATTTGCCGCGTGCTTTTGCAAAGCCGAAATTATAAAGCTTTGACCAGGTATGTTTCCCGGGTCCGAGGTACTGCTGCTCGCTGTAGATGTTTTTTACCCCGTGCTTGTGTAACACCTCGATTGTATTGTCTTTTGAAGCGCCTTCGATAACAATCAGTTCACAGGTTATTCCCTGTACAGCGTTTTTCAGGCTGGCCAGCATCCGGTCGAGCAACTGCGCCCTGTCCTTGGTTGCCAGAATAATGCTGACGTCAAAATCGTGCTTCGAACAATTCTCATATTTCATTTTTGCCATAACCTTACTCCGGGCCGACTGCTTCCACACATTTTCAGGCTCTCACGCCGCAACAGGCACGAACATCCTGTTTGCATGGCTCCAGCAGCATAACTTCAACACTGTTGACATCAAGCAACCGACCAAACATCTTCCACGCCGGTTCGCCCATCTTCGGATTCCACAGAGACACCCCCTGGATAAATACGCGAGGCTTTTTCGAGGTGGCGGCGATTGTATGAGATATCGCCTGAGAAATTACTTCCGGCAGAACATCCCGCACGCAGTGATAGCGGTTATATCTGCATTTCCAGTCGCATCCGAAACACTGAAGCGCAAGACAGACGACGGAAGTCAGTTGCGAGTACGGCATAAACCTTCCGAAATGGCCGCCCCCCAACAATATCACATTCGGGGTTTCGACCGCGCATGCGATGTGAGCAAGCGCCGTTTCAGCACCCACAGCCAAACGGCACTGTTTCAAGATCGCCGCCGACTGCCGAAGAGTAGCCCCTCCGGACAGATTGACGGCATACACACCGGCCTCATCGAGATTGTGCTTGTTTGAATGATAATCATTTTCCGAACCCAATGCGATAACCGAATAACCGTTCTTCCGGCAAACAGGCTCCAGCGCCTTTCCGTAATTTTCATAAAATCTGTGTTCCGTGCGGGTCCCTGCAAAAAGAGCTATCGTCCGCTCCGGTATTAATCCATACTTTTCGAAGGTATCACGGGCAAATTGTTCATCGGCGTCTGTTGTCCATATCTTTGGTTTCAAGGATGAGACATCGGCCCCAAGGCCCCGCAGAAAATCACAATGCCGCTGCAGTTCGGGCTTGTATCGGTTATCCGTTTGTATGATATCGGTGTATGAAGCCCATCTTACATTCCTAAGTGCCACTCTTTTCGGGATAAACTCCAGTCCTCTTACATCGGCCAGACCGTGAGTAGCAAAGGTGCTGTTAAGCAAAATATCGGGTTGAACCTTTTGAACTTCTTTAATCAGGGTCTGATACTGAGTTTGGCTTTGCCGTTTATGTTCAATGGGCACAGTAATTATCTCCTCAACAAACGGGCATGCCCTGTAAAGGGGGGCGATGTGGGCCTGACAGAGTACGGTTATCCTTGCGCCGGGGAATAATTTCGGCAGATACGGCAGCATTGATGAAGAAAGAACGGCATCACCGATAGAATCCGTCCGAAGCCAAAGGACGCTTTTGATGTTACCTGTTTCAAAAGGCTGACCGACAGTAACCTGCCCGGCATAGAAAGCCGGCTTTTTTGAGTCGGCTAAGCTGTTACTGTCGGTTGCCTGCTTGATGTTCTGCGAAAGCTTTAGGGCTTGCCGGTCGCAAGGAGACAGCTTCAGCGCCCGCTGTGCCAGATGCTCAGCCTCTTTGATTTTCCCATTATTAAGATAATAAACAGCCAGTTCGCATATAGCCGTTACACAGGAAGATTCGACCGCAACAGCACGCTGCCAGAGCGGCGCAGCCGCATCATCACAATTATTCGCCTTTAGATGTTCGGCTCCCCGCAACAGTGCACCTAAATTATTTGCGTATTTTTTAAGATAGGCTCTGGAATCGTCGCTTACCTGAGAGGCCGTCTTTTTGTGTTCGACACGTATCTGAGCCACCTGAGTTATGATTCTTTCAAGTGCTCTTCGGAAATTTTTGCAGAAGGCTTCCTGTGAAAAATCTCTCAATACCGCCCGCCTTGTCATTATCGAGTGCTCCCGATGCCATTGTGCCGGCTTGGCCGTAACCTCACGCACAACCCCGACAATATCCTTTACCGAATCGCTTTGAAGCATTATGCCGAAGCCGTCCACGTCTATTGTAGCACCACGGCTGACAATGGGTATCAGGCCCTGATTCATGCACTCAATCACGCCGCCACATGAGCCTTCCGCACAGGATGGCAAAATCACACAACTGCACCGGTCCATTAAATCATAGAACAAGGGCGACCTTAGAGGGACCATTTTATCCGGATTTACAAAATGGATATTCGGGTGCCTTGACAATTCTTCTTCGTAAACTTTGTAAAAAGCCGGTTCAACGTTTCCGGTACACCACAAATGGGCATCGAGCTGCATAAACGCCTCGATTAGCAAATCAAGACCCTTGTGAACATTTCCTGCAGAACCGAAGTAAAGGAAATGTCTCCTTGCAGAGTCAAAGTCCCTGGCGGTCCGGTCATAATAGTCATCTTTATAGATGCCGTTGTTTATGCAGATACAAAAAGGAAAATCGGAATAACTTTGGGCGGCAAACTGATTTCCAAGGCATATTATTCCATCGGCGTCGTGAACGGCAAATTCTTCACTGACGTTTATCCACCGGTCGTAAGGCAGGCGCACACCACGCCTTTTGCGGAGGTTTTCAAATCTCGCCGCCTCAAGTCGGTTGAACTGTTTCCAATACAGGCTCGTCGAAAAATAAATCTTCACCGCATCTGCGGCAACATTCCTGCTGAGGTACTCAAAGTTAATCCCGGCGTGCCCTATGAACAGGTCATAAACCTTATCGGTTTTGAAGTCTTTGCAGTCAAAATCTATCAGGTCCACGATGTAACCCATTTGTGTGAGGACCTTAACGATACTTCGGGCTATGCCGGGATTGCTGAACTTGTGCGGATAGTAATTCGGTCCCATTCTCAAGGGTGCGGTAATATATGAAACGAGGGCGTTTTTCTTTTTCTCAACGGCGGTGCTGTTTTGATAATCCGTATCGGCCTGAGCCTGCGGTTTTTTTGTGCCGTCAAACTTCTTGATGAAATCATTCATAACCTTCGGATGGGTGCCCCTGAAAGACTCGGTACGGGAATTTTTGTCGCCCATCCATACCGGATACCTTGCTTCAATTTCTTTTCTGTTTTGGGGTGTCCATTTCAGGTAGCACTGTTGGTACCACTTCGAGCGGCTCAGCCCGGAGACTTCCCACGGCCCGCGCCTGCCGTAATATTCCATCTTTTGTGCCACCTGCTCATGCACTACGTAACTGTAATGGTACAGGATGATTCCCATCCGCCGGGTTTGACTTCCGTCCACAGGGTTCATCTGTTCTGTGGTAAGCGAAGAGCCAGGCCAGACCATTGTCGGCGGCCGGTGGGTTACGAATCGGGCGCCGGGTACATACTTAAAGAGCCTTCTATAGTGATACGGCTGGTCGAAAAACAAAGGTGTGACAAAGATGTAATCCAGACCTTTCCAGAAATTATCGGGTATGAAATTAACCTGTGTGATTGAGGCATCTTTTCGGAGAAGTTCATTAATTTTCTCAAGATCGCACTTTTTATAAACCTCATCTGAATCTATGAGCCAGACATAGTCTCCGGTAACATATTTCACAGCCTCGTTTTGCATCTCGCACTTTTCGGGCCATTTTGACTGAATAAGTTTTATCTTGTTTTCGGGGTCGGGGAAAGACTTTATGAATTCAACGGTCCCATCCTTTGAGCTGCCGTCCGGTTTTGCGGCGAACATGCAATCCTCAACGGCACCTTCTGCAATTATAATCTCGTGTGCGAAATCGTAAATTGATTTGAGGCTGTATTCAATAAAGGGCATACCGTTAAGCACAATCATTATGAAGCTGAATTTCAAGTCGCCGTTTCGGTCAATATTACTTTTGCGGTTCAATAACTCAACCCGCTTTGAGCGGCCTGGTTCGCCCGAATTACTCTGTGCGTACCGTCTCATCAGCGATGCAGCTTCTTGTGTCCAGCCAATCTGTTTATAGAGCCGACAGATATTTGATACGGTGTTGCAGTCGGCAGGGTCAAGCCTGAAAGCCTCGGTAAGACATCGCATAGCTTCAAGCAGGTCTCCGTTTGCCGTCAGATCGTTAGCTTGGTCATTCAGAAAAAGAACCCGGCCGGTGTTTGTCGAGTCTTGCCGCATCTGCTGCTCCAGTATGACAGGCTCTTTATTTTGATATGAATGCGCAAAAACCTCTTTGGCGCCCGGCTCGGCAATCGCCCACTTGTTCTTACGAATGAGCAAATCCTCACGCTGGAAATATTTTTTATAGCACTGCTGGAATATGCCGTAGTCGGGATGTTTTCGTTTCAAACGCTCGATGGAAACTTCTCTTATTTTCTTTTTCTGCTCCCAATCGTCTCTTATGTCGTTTCTGTCATGGTACAGCACTGCCCCCGGCCAATAAATCTGCTTTCTCATGTCGGGCCGGATATCAAGGAGGCGCCGAGACAAGTCAAGACCACCTCCCCCTAAAATAATCTCATCATCCCAGCCGCCGACCACAAAAAAGAAAGGAACCAGGTATGCGGTGTTACCCTCCTGACAGGAAAAGTACGGGAAAGGCCTGTCGCCATAATAAAGATGTTCGGTGTACGGTGGTGCGTTTTTGTCTTTGGGCCAAATCGAGCCTCTGACTGCAATGGCCTGGCATTCGTCAAAGGCCTCGCGGTAGCTTTGCAGGATATCAGGTGCTGGAATACCGTCGTCATCAAGGAACAGGAGGATACGACCCTTGGCGAAAACAGCACCTATATTGCGGGCACAGTAAGCCCCTGTATTTTGACTGAGCCTTACATACGTATCAATAAAAGGTTTAAGGGAATCGAATACGCCCGGCTTTGCTCCATTATCCACGAAAACAAGTTCAAAATTTTCGTTGCGCTGTTGAATCAGCGATTCGAAATTTCTGATTGTGTCCGGATGCAATCGCCATGAAATAACTATTACCGAGATGGCCGGTGCCAGCACGTGTAAACGGTACTTAACATAATCAAAGACCTCCTGGTATGACGAGAATCTGTCCTGCCAGTTTCTCTCCACCAATTGCCGCCTTAGTCTGTTTAGCTGGCCCGAACGGTCAGCCAAATCATCCTGATCCAGGCGACTGCTTACGGTTATTCGAAGGTCGTAGTGCCTGGCATTTTCTGAATACCACTGCTGGACACTTGTCGTCGATTGTTTTTCAAAATAATCCGCGAGAAATTGTCTTGCGGCTGGGTTGTTGTGGTTTTTAATTTCACTGTTTAAATATCTGAGGCTTTCCGGTTTCATATCGAGTCCGAAATAGCACATCGCCCTTAAGAGGTCACAGTTCTTAAACACTTTTACGAAATCGTTGCACATCGCTTCTATGCCATCCATATTTGTAATGGAGGTTATATACCTGCCTTCACAAAGCGACTTAAAAGCAGATTTTAATAGCTCTTTAAGAATACGGCCATCAACAGGTTGACTTTCCAACGTGGCGATTCGTTTTTTGTGCCTCTCCACAAAACCGGAACAAGTGCAATTCTTCAACGCAGCCTTAATATCAGCAAGCGGCGCTCCCTTAAGCCCTTTTACCGTCTCTTCCAGCTTATACAGGTAATACTGTTTATATAATCTTCTTCTACTGCGCGGGTCACAGTAAGGTATCTTCCGCGTTTGTGATGTGGAGTGAATCCTTCGAAGCATCAGAAACTCCGGGATATTCTTTAGCTTCAGGACGCCGGTTAAATAAGCATACTCAGCAACCTTAGCGAGCCAGAATGAATCGCAGGCACAACGGTTTTCATCGTACAAACCCAACAAATTGAAAAGTTCCTTTCTTATAATCCCTGAAGCATGGCTAATTGCATGAGACCGGCCGGTTATCATCCCCATGACGATATCATCGTGTTCTGTTGGAAATTCATGTTTTTCCGTATATTCCAAACCTTTGAAATTGTCTATGAAATCCCTCCAAAATGCGCCTACAACCCCCAAGCTACTGTCACCGATTATCTCGCTGTATAGTCGCTGAACCTTGTCGGGAACCATAATGTCGTCGGAGTCATGTATCATTATGAACTCGGAGTTTGCGCGGGCGATTGCAAAATTCCGCCTTACGTAAGGCCCTTTGTTGCTATCAAAATAGAATGGTTTGATTCTGTCATCTCTGGCCGAGAATTCGGCGATTATACTCCTTGTGCCGTCCGTACTGGCATCATCCAACACAAACAATTCCCACTGAGACATAGTCTGGGCCAGAATGCTGTCGAGAGATTCAGTCAGGAATTGTTCGCAGTTATAACAGGACATAATAATTGAGACCTTCGGGTCGGCCTTGGGGACCCGGTTGGGTGGGCAGTTGCTTTCGGGACTGTAGATTCCTGCTTTCGCAGGAATGACATTATTCGCAGGAATGACATTATTCGCAGGGACGTCATTATTTGTGGCGGTGACATTATTTGTGGGGATGTCATTATTTTCGCTATTTGTGGCGGTATCATTGCTTGTGGGGATGTCATTATTTTCGCTCAGATGAGATGATGTGAGAAAATGACCGAGTCGCTTCATCCACAGAGTCATATTAAATTCGGCGGCGATTTTGTTATACGCAGCTATACCCATCGTCCGCCTCATTTGTGGATTTTGTGCCAGCGCTACCATATATTCGGCCATCGCATCGACATCGCCCTCTTTTACGAGAAAACCCGTTACACCGTGCCGTACCTCATCCGGGATACCTTCATGCAGCGTAGATACAACAGGCAGTCCCGCGGCTGAAGCTTCGAGGATGATGTGAGGCAAGCCTTCGGCATCACCGGTTTCGGGGTCGGTTATCGAATGCTGTACATAAACTGATGCATTGCAGATTTTTTTCATCGCGAATTCATGAGGCTGATAGCCATGCAGCTTTACCCGGTTTTTCAAACCGTGCAAGTCGATAAATCTTTCAACGTCCGGACGCAATTTCCCGTCGCCGATGATGTCGAGAGTACAATCTTCTATTCGCCGGCTGACTTTTCCGAAAGCCTCCAACAACAGCAACGGCCCTTTCTTGGGTACGAGGCGAGTTACCGAGATAAATCGGGTCGGCTGGTTCTGCGGCCGGGCCTGGATTGTGTGCGGAATTTCGACGCCGTGTTGAATAACCTTAATCTTGTGTGGCGGTATGCCGACGCCGGCGAGGCGGTTTGACATTTTTTCCGAAAGCGCGATAACGCCTGTAACATTCCTTCCCATCCATTTGTAGTATTTTACCATTTCCGCATCACGCAGCCATTTGCTGGCGTCGTAGCCGAGAAAATGAACAAATATCGGTAGATGCAGCCGTCTGCGGTTCAGTTCAACAATACCTTGGCCATGGCAGCCATACTCGCAAAGTATATGTGTTACTCCATAATGCTGCAAAAACTGAACGATTTGTTCCTCTACCTCCAAATGATATACCCTTATACCACCCGCATGTGGTGTAACCAGATGTGGGACGGATAAACGCAAACCTTCACATATTTTTCTGGTTACAAGGACTGTTCTGTTTGGGGCGATGTTGTCAATCTGGCGATTGATAAACGTTTCCGTAACTGCGCCAAGTTGACGAGTGAAAATCGCAAGACAGCCGATTTGACCTGCTTTGGTTTGGGGCGGCTTTGGCAATATGTCCTGACGCTGCCGGCTTCGCTTCATCGGCTTGCGACTGCCCTTAATCGCGTCTTTTATAACCAGGGCCGCACGTGGCGCAACGTCTTTATCGTCAATATACAAGTGCTGTTGAGCAAAGGATTTCTGCATCGCAAGCCTTCGGTGTCTTGCCTCGGCGTCATATAAAAACCTGTTGCACAATTTCGACAGCGGCTCGTTATCCTCGAATACTCGCCATGCCGAATCGGTAAAGTTGACGTTACTTTTATTATGGACGAAAATTGTCGGTATATCCCTGTGCAGAAACAATAGCGAAGCCGTCCCCGTGTAGTAGAACATTATGCCGACATCGATAACAGACCACAACTCATCGAGTGAGTACTCGGTGCAAATATAAATATTTTTATATTCACCAAAAATCCGTTTATAAAGCTCGACGTGGTCAACCCGCGGGCTTGCTTTTATAATAATCTGAATATCCTGATTGAGCGCCAAAGCGGCGATTTCATCACAACGTGTGAAAAAATCCTTTATATTTACCGGCCAGGCGCCGGCAAATATGCTTCGGGTTACCACGCATACGGTCTTTTTCTCCGGCGACAGACCCATTTGCCCGTATAACCTGCGCGGGTTAATATATGTTTTCGATTTTATTACCCTTTCGTTAACCGGCGAGCCTGTTACGACAATATTTTGATTTTGCATTTTGAAGTGCTGACTGAGCTGCTTTACGGTCTCTCGTCCCCAGGCCAAATATAAATCGCCGTGCTGCCTGAACTGTTCGATGTCACTCACATATCCGTGCGGGCATTCAACTGTAAGAATTCCCTTTTTCTTTGCCACTTCAGTAAACACGCGGATACTTGAGGCGGCCATTTCATCGGTCAAGACGACATCAGGAGTCATAATCCGAAGCGCTTCAGATGCTTTTTGAATGGTCAGAGGCAGTTGCGAGAGGGTATCCCAAATGCAGGTCCAGTGAAAATTGAGGTGAGGATTCTTCAATATGCTGTTGTCATCCATTTTTTGGCGCAAATTTTTCCACCGGTTCCGCGCATCTATAACCCTGCTTTGCGTCTGCTGATAGTCGGAGCTTTGACTATACGTTGAAACGTCCGCAAGGCTTGCAAAAGGTGTATTTTCGGGAACACGGAATCCCGTCCGTCCGTTCCTTTGCTCTATTGTCATTCGTAAATTCAAGAGCAGGCCTTCACAACCGGGCATCTCGCTCCAGGCGCGAACATACGGCTCCATGACCGTCAGGTGAAGCCCGGCTCCGACCGCAATAAGCTTTAAGGATCCACGGTCCCGCCAGCAATCGAATGCGAAAACGCGTTCGACATCTGTTTCATTTGAAGAAGCCGAAGCGGATGCCTCTTGTGAAGGCTCTTTGTAAGGTATGAAGTGTGCGTTTATTTGGCGTTTGCCTGCTTCGGCAAGTAACACGGCTTCAAAAACGCCGTTTCTGTTATTTACCCGGTTGCGGTCCCGACACGGCACCTCGCACCTGCCCAGGACGATGACGTCGCTGACAGCATAATTATCAAAAATCCGGCTGATTATCATTTGTGCCCGCACGGCCTGTCGGAAAAAGTGGGTATGCTCCAGCCTGATAAGCTCCGCAAGGTTAATGCCTTCATAAACCAAGGATTTCTCAAAAGGCCTGTACCAGCCGTCCCGCAGGGACAAGGCCTGTGATTCAATCTCGGCCCAGTCATCACCACCAACAAAATCACCCGCCCACAGAACCGCTTTGTTGTCAGCGGCCAATTCGTACCATACCTCAGGGTCAACGGTAAGGAACAGAAACCGGTGCGTCAGGGCATGCGTCATTTCCCTCTGGATAAACTGAAGCTGCTGTTGGTTTTTAATAAAAAGCAACCGATTCATCAACGTTCGGGCCTTTTCAAGTCCATTTTTCAATTTCGCATTAAGATATCATAAGGGATTACGGGCACACCATATTTCCGCGCTGCCAATTGAGCGATATGTGTGCCAGTCCAGGTTAATGGCCGATTTCGGACGACTATAGCCGGGTTTGGAATTCGGTAACATCGGCTTTCCGCCCAGGAAAAGTATGTCGAGGCGGTGCCGGGCATTCCCGTCAAAAATTAGAGTTCTCACATCAAAAATAATATCCGATAAATACTACTGCCGGTATCTCAAGACACTTGCAGGATTGCCGACGACAACTGCATATTCGGGAACATCTTTTGTAACAATACTTCCCGCCCCCGCCACGGCACCATTGCCGATTGTAACACCCTTGTTGACAAAACAATACCCCCCAAGCCAGACATCATCACCAATTACTATCTTTCCATACGTATGTTTCTGTTCTTTTATGAAGGCCCCCTTTTGAATCCCGTGATTGGAACTTTGAACATAAACAAAACCGGCTATCAGACATTTCTCTCCGATTGTCACATCAGCACCGCAATTAAAAATGCTGTTGGCTCCGATATTTGTCTGTCGCTTTATTCTCAAGGTCGCCTCATTAGCGGCCACAAAACGCGTGTTTCTGTCAAGCTTGCAACCATCGCCTATGATAATCTTCCCGTTTTCTCTAACTTTCAGTTGAACCCGGCCCATTATCCTGACATTATCACCGATAACGATATTCCCCGTTTTACCGTTGGCAATTAGTTCCGGTACACCTTGAACGTAAAACTTTCTCCCGATGCGCACTCCCCTTATCAGAAGAACAGCCTTTACAAATATACTGAATATGTGATATACCCAGTTGCCGAATATAAGCGCCAAGACAGCTATGTGAACACCTCATTAACCTACACAACCGTAATCCTTTTGAGCTTAAAGAGGGAATCTTTAACATCATTTACACCATCAACAGCGGTCGGGCAGCATTTAACACCAAACTCCTTAAGAAAAGCCGCCACATCATCCGAAAAACAATGTTCCAGTCCCTCAGGATACGAATAATGTCTCGGTTCAACCCCGGCCTTGTCCTTCAACAGTTTGATACTTGTTCTCACTTCAAAATCAAGTCTGTCCGCATCGAGATAAGACAGGATTTTATGTGTGTGACTATGACCTCCTACCGTGAAATTTTCGTGTTCCGAAAGCTCCCGCACCTCTTGCCAACTCATTTTCAAGTCGAGCGGATCATTACTGCTCTTGATCTCATCCATCCCGCACCGAGCGAAAACATCACCAGCCACGATATCCGGGTCCATGGACCTATCCGACTTGACCCTCTGTCTTATACGGTCCAATATTCGTATCTTGTCCTGCCTGGTTCTAAATTCGTATTCACCTGGGTCCCAGATAAAGGTCAGGCGGCCTTTGTCGGTTTGCTCCAGACAACACTCAATACGATCAATCCATGACATCGAGTTGTTCTCGATAAAATCCGTAGTTACGTAGAATGTGGCAGGTACTTCAAGGTCCTTCAATATAGGTGCAGCCACCGAATAATTATTCTCAAATCCATCATCAAAGGTAATCGCAAAAGAACGCCCCGGCGGCCTCTCACCCGCTTGCCAATACTCGACCACCTCATCCATCGAAACCGCCCTGCCTTTTTCTTTCAAATCACAAATCATTTGACGAAACAGTTCCCGGTCAATGTGTTTATTTGTGTAGTTTCTCACTGCGTAATTTGACCCATCAACCACGCCATGAAAAAGAAATATCGCCAGCTTGTCTTCGCTGAGCCGCTCGCTAAGGTTCAAGCAATCGTCTCCGTGTATCTCTCAAATCGCTCTTTGCAAAAATCCTTCAAAACAGCAGGCATAAACGAATAGTAACGTCCCCTCTTCAACTGTAACCTCGAAATGAATCTGCCTTGCTGTTTGAACATATCAAGCCCCAGCACCGCCAATTGAACACATATCTCGGTGTTGAACCGACGCAACTGATGCAATTTCATACCCCGTTGTATGTGTATCGGTGAATCCAGAATGATTTCTCCGTCATCCAGTTGCTCGTTTACCCGATGCAGCGTTACAATTAAATTTTCATAATCTCTGTGATAAATCGCCCACAAATGTGAATCAAGACCTCTGTATTCAGCCGGATTTCCCCCATGAAGATTTGCGATTCCATCCGGACACGCATTTATCACATCGGCCCTGAGCCTGCCCGTACCAAAAACTATTATTACATCCGGCTCCAGTTGTCTCAGCTTCGCCACCGAATCAGCGCCGTTAACAGTTTCAACCTCAATAACCTGACTAAAGTCTTCCAGTCGCACGGCTTTATTTCCAAAAAAAACTTCCCTTTCATAAAGTTCTCTCTGGTCTTCAAAGGGATGATGTGTTTCAAAAGACGGCTTGTTTGTTTTGCATTCAACAAAAACCGCATTTACTGAAAACATCTTTGCCAATTCCTGAACAAAGTAAGTATGATGCAGTGTACGTGTTGTTAAAACCACAAGCTTCATTTCATACTCCCACAAGCCAGATGCTCCAAAGTAATCATCTGGCCCCTCCTTATCGCTCTTTTAAGCCGGTTGCCGACAACTATCATTTCGCTTCCAGGCTCCAAGCCGCCGGCAGGTCGAACCCATGTAATATCATCCGTTGAAATTGTTGAACCGGCGGCAAGGTCAGCCTTTGCCACAATCGACCTGCGCAACAGTGGAATATTGGCCTGCTCAACCTTCTGGACAACCTTTTTACCCGAACCGAGATATACCTGCGCTTCACGTACCCTCTCCACCAGCTTCTTCATCTCCTCCGGGTCCGCCGACAATTGATGGTCTCGAAAATCAGAATAGCCCTTGTCAATCGTAAAATGCTTCTCGATTATTCCGGCACCTAAAGCAACCGACAGTACCGCCGCCTCAATTCCCATAGTATGATCCGAATAACCCACAGTACAGCCAAGCTCTTCCTTAAGATGTGTGATGGCTCCCAAATTCGCTTCGCTCGGCTTCACAGGATAGCTGCTGACACAGTGCAAAACCGCCAAGTCCGGCTTTTGCTCCGAATTGTCCCATTTCCGCTCAATAAAAGACTTCGTCTGTTTCAGTTCGCCTATACCCGACAAACCGCTCGACATAATAATCGGTTTACCGAAGCCGGCTATTTTCTCAATAATCGGATAAAAATTATTGTCCCCGGACGAAATCTTGAAAGCCGGGACAATACTGTTCAAAAACTCCGCGCTGTCCAGATCGAACGGCGTTGACAGGAAAATTACAGCGGCATCTCTCGCAGTCCGGCTCAATCTTTCAAACTGGTCAAATGTAAGCTCGAAGGACTTCAATCTTTCAAATCGAGCCTTATCCAGACGACTCACATAAAACTCGGCCCGAAAAGTCTGAAATTTTACAGCATCGGCACCGGCCTGGGCCGCTTTGTATATCATCTCTTCGGCGAGTGCGTAACTCCCCTCATGGTTGTTGCCAATCTCTGCAACAATCATAACCTCTTTGTTTGTATCAAATGAGCCTATATTCATCCCAAAATACCCGCCCTCACAGCGTTCATAAGCACATCCTTTGTTGTTGTCAATTTGTCATATCGAGCTACCGACTCGTACAAAGGCTTATTTGTATCTTTGAATTCGGCCTCTTTGAGCCATAAACACCGGTCCGATGCGCATACTAACAATTCTTTATCTTTCTTTCTATATACCCTGCCCGCTTCGCCAAAAAACCTTTCCTCGCACAATGCCGACTTGAGCAGTTTGACTTCTCTGCCTTTGTAAAAAGTGAAAGCACAGGGATATGGCTCGGTCAAAGCCCGTATCCGATTGTGTATCTGCTCGGCGCTTAGGGTATCCCAAAAAATCAAACCGTCGTCCGGAAAACGAAGGGGAAAATACGAAGCCGATGAATTATCCTGCCTTTTGAATTCGTAACCGCCTTGTTCAATTTTCTCAATCGCTTCAAGCAACATCAACGGAAACTGCTCGTTCGCTATATTGTGCAAGTCACAAATTGTATCATTAATCGATACTTCAAAACTACGCTCAGCCAGAACATCACCGGTATCAACACCGGAATCCACTTTTATAATGGACAGGCCGAACGAATCCTCTCCGTTTATCAACACCCAGTTCATTGGAGAGGACCCTCGATACTCAGGCAGCCTGCCTCCATGAAGATTCAGGCACATCAGCTTTGGAATATCAATCGTTTGCTGTTTCAATATCTTACCGTACGCAGCCAGTACAAATAAATCAGCATCAAATTGTTGAAGATATTTTTGAACCTCCGCCTCGTTTGGATTCTGTGGTGAAATCGTTTCGATGCCGAGGGCATCAGCCGAGTCACGTACAATTGAAGGTCCCGTGTGGCAAACAACAAGCGGTATTTCATAACCTTCGTTATTAAGAGCTTCCAGACAATTTTTGCCTCTGTTACCGTTTCCCCAAAAAATTATTTTCATACGCGGCCCAACTGTAATGATTCCTGGTTTTCAAACAATCCATTATACCACTCAATATATTTAGCAAAGCCGGCCTCCAGCGGATATTGGGGGTCGTATCCTATCAGCTTTCCGGCCTTGTCAATGCTCAATGTGCCGCGCCTCGGTGTCAGCTTGTCTTTCGGCAGATATTTAACCTCAATCTGCGGAAAATACCCGGTCATAATTTCAACTATGTCACTGATTGAACGGGACCGCCCATAGGTAAGATTAAATGTCTGATTTTTGGCATTATCATTTTCGAGGACATTCACGATTCCCGCCGTCAAATCATCGATATATGTGAAATCCAGCCTGTCCGCCCCGTCCCCGCAAACAGTTACCTGTCTGCCGCTCATTACGTTCTCTATAAACACCTGTCCCACCCGCCTGCTTACACACCTCGGACCGTAAAGCGCAGACGGGCGTACAATCGTGTAAGGCAGACCGAAAACCTGATTGTAGGCAATCACCATCTTTTCCCCCGAGAACTTCAACGCTCCATAAATACCCAAAGGCTCACAAACAGATTCTTCGGTTACGCTTTCGGCGCTGAAATTGCCGTAAACCATACTCGAAGAAAAATACACAAAATGCCGAACTGCAAGAGAGCCGGAACGAGTATTGTCCAGAGCATTTTCCAGGGTCCGCAGGCTGTGGTCAAAGGTCGAATACGGGTCCTTGTTGGATTTTCCGGCATGTGAAACCGCAGCCAGATGAATTAATGTGTCGGGATTCACCTTTGTCAAAACCCTCGATAATCCATCGTAATTCCGGGCATCGGTAACTACCACCGGAATACCGTTTCGGCCCAACAAATCAAGCCGTTGTTGGATAATCTCAAGATACAGCGGAGCGTTGGTGTCTTGGCCCTCAACACTCCGGAGGTGGTAATAGTTGTTAACCGTCATCCCGTCTATTACAAAAACCTCCGCCCCTTCTTCATTAAGCTTCAGCGCCAGATTGTGTCCGATGAATCCGGCTCCACCAATCAATGCTATCCGCCTGTTTGCTAAATTACCCATTTTACTTTACCTCACTTATCACATCTTTTAATGCCTCTGCTATATATTCCATATCATCTTCGTTAAGGTGCGGCCCCACCGGTAAAGCAATTGAAGCGGCGCTGAGCCGTGCCGCAACAGGAAAGCTTGTGTAGGCATAGCCATACTTGTTCTTATAGTAACTCAGGTGGGGGACCGGCCTGGGATAGTAAATGCTCGTACCCACACCCATTCGCCCGAGCCGATTGATTATCTCTATGCGACTGTCCGCCAGATTCCCGTTCAGGATAATCGACAGACAATAATAACTGCTTTGGTATTCACCATGGCTGGACTGCAACTGGCTTATTTCGTCAATATTTTGCAACTGCCGACTGAGCTTGGCGTAATTAGCCTTCCTTTTTTTGCAGAATCCATCTACCCGTTTCAATTGCTCAATACCCAGAGCACTCTGAATCTCATTCAGTCTGTAGTTAAATCCCAACATTGTAACGTCATACTGACCCGGAACTTTCCTTTGGCCTACAAAGATGTCCTGGCCGAACGCCTTTTGTCGATTAATCTTCTCTGCAATATCACCGTCTTTCGTAATCAACATCCCCCCCTCCGCTGTCGTCATGTGCTTGACCGGATAGAATGAAAAACATCCAACATCACCATGAAGCCCCGCATGAACCTGCTTAAAATACGTCCCGATCGCCAGGGCACAATCCTCCACAACAAAAAGGCCGTGCTTTCGGGCAATTCCGTTTATACCGTCCATATCCACGGGCATTCCGAGAAAATGTACTATTGATAAAGCCCTGGTTCTTTCGGTTATGCCCGATTCTATCTGCTCAACATCAATATTGCCTGTTTCGGCTTCGGCATCGACAAATACCGGCCTGGCTCCGCACAGCTCGACGGCGTGCGCTGTGGCTGTATGCGTTTGAGCGGGAACAATCACTTCGTCACCCGCGCCAAGGCCCAGATTAAAATATGAAAGATGCAGGGCCGCGGTACACGAAGCCACCGCAACCGCATAATCGGCACCGGTATAAGCCGCAAACGCCTCTTCGAATTCTTTGGCCCTGGGTCCATGTACTAAAATCGGCCCGCTCAGCACATCCGACACGGCCTGCTTTTCCTCGGGGCCGACAATCGGCTTTCCAAAAGGTATTTTTCTAACAACAGACGTTTCCATAATCTATATATACTCCACTTCTGCCGCCCCGCCTTTTTGACAGGCTTTTTCTATTGCAAAGCACACACTCATCACCTTAAAGATATCTTCAATCGTAACATCGGCGCCGGAGCCGTTTACTATAGAGTCAACAAAACTGTAAATAAGGTCGCCCTTGTGTACACCGGGATAAGGAGCGTCAATCTTTTCAAAGCCGGCCTGAGGGTCTCGGGAACAGAATAACTTCGCCGTCTCGCGGCCGTTTACAAAAGTCCCTTTTGTCCCGTAAATTGCAAGGTTATGAAAGTGTGGGCATACACATGAATAATTGGAAGTAACTTTGCCTGTGATGTCGTTTTCAAATCTCAGAATGCTTACCACAGTATCGAAATATTTAAATTGTGAATCTCTCGTGGAAATATTGTTGCCATAAGCTGAAACTTCAACCACTCTACTACCCGTCAGCCAGAGCAGCAAATCAACAATATGCACAGCTCCACCATACACAACCGAATAGAAATCTATCCGCCCCCTCCAGCCCTCGGTTATCTTTTGTAACCTGCCGTAGTTATAATCGCCCTCAACGCAATACAGGCATCCGAGTCGGCCTTCATCAATCATCTTCTTGAGCCGGATAAAACGCTCGGACTTTCTCAATATCAGGTTCGATGACAGCTTCAAGTCGGGTCTTTCCCTTAGAAGCGAACGAATACGCCGGGCCTCTTTAGCATATAAGCACAGGGGCTTTTCCACAAAGACATGCTTGTTGTTCCGGATAGCCGCGGCTGTCTGACTATAATGATAGTTGTCATAAGAAGCAACCGAGACTATATCAATATCAGGGTTTGCAAGTATTGCCTCATCATTTTCGTAAACGGACATATCCGGATATTTAGACCGGACCATTTCGCGCTTCTGAGCTGAAAAGTCGCACAACGCTGCAACTTCACACGCAGGGTGATTTTGAAATCCCGCTATGTGCTGCTCCCCCACACCCATTCCGATTATTCCAACACGCAGTTTTTTCATAATATTGCCACATCTGCTTTTCGCTTCGCCGAGCGATAGAGCCGGACCAAAGCCTCCACATCATATTCCCAGTGCGGCCTGTCCATCTGTAACACTAACAATCTGAATAACTCCATATCTTCGGGTGTATCAACAGATAGCTGCATAAAACCGTAATCTTCAAGCGACTGAAAATTGTATATTTTAAACCGATGCGGATTCCGGTAGAAAAAACGGGTTACATGTTCGGAGTCCTCGGCGGTTTTGATTTCACTGCAGGTACGCCTGAAGACATCCGAGCGAACTATTTCAACCGATTGGCCCCTGGGGTATGTGCGATGCAGGGTATTGGTTACGATGTCAAAATCACCCCTGTCAAATATATCGCAGCCTCTGTCAATTAGTGCCTGGTCAATCAAAGGACTGTCCCCGCAGACCCTCACAAAAGCATCAAAGCCGTACCTTCGAATGACTTCTTCAAACCTGCCGGCTACATCGCCCAAAGGCCCCCGGAACACTTCGAGACCAAATCGCCGGCAAAAATCAAATATCGCATCGTCCGAAGGTTCACAGGAGGTGGCTATAACCGGATGCCCGCCGTATCTGCTCCTCCGGACACGTTCTATGACATATTGTAACAGGGCTTTGCCCTTTACCTCATATAATGCCTTGCCCGGGAATCTTGTCGATCCCATCCGTACCTGAACAATCGTTCCAATATTCAAACAAAACGCCTGACTTAAGTGAGAAAATACTGATGCTCTGTCAAACCGAACAAAACTTTATAAAATCGGGGATTCATCTTGAAAAACTCGTTGCTGAACCGCATCTGCGAACAGTAAATTGCAAATAACGGCGGCTGCAAGCGCCGCCTTATGCGATATTGACGGTATCGGTTTTCACCGGAAAGCCCGGGAACCTTTGTCAGGTATCACATTTTTTTTGAATTAAGACCCACACCGAAGGCGCCAAAAGATCCTTGTCGCATACATTCGGATAGTTCGCTCGGACTTGTCTCAGAACTTTTTCATCAAACCTTTTGAGTTCGTCACGACTTATCCAGGGAAGAATTGATGTTATTTTAAAACCGGCCAGCCGAAGGTATGAGTTAAGGTCTGCAAGACTCATCCTGTTGAGGCTGTGTTCGTAAAATTCTACGGCAATCTTTTCTTCGGCAGGCCGAAACTGTTTGATGTAACGCTTGAAATCCGTCCCTGACAATCTGCAATGACCGTAAAGAAAATCAAGAGTGCATAAACTGTGTCCGCCGGTATAGCAGAAAAAGGGATTGTATTCGTGAAAACAGAACCCACCTCTCTTAAGAGCACGAAACATCCGCTTGAATGCACGTTCAGGGTTTTTTATGTGTTCTAATGTCTGCCAGCTTACGATGGCATCGAACTGGTCCGGCAAATCCATCTCCTCAATGCTGATGTCATCGAAAGTAACTCGACTGACAACCTCCTGTGAAAAGTATCGGCTGACCTCGCGGCGAAGCTCACCAAGTAAATCAGACTGAAACGCCCTGCTATCGTCAGCCACATCCATATCCACAGCCTGGCGAATTCCATACTCGGGAATATCAATGCCGTGGACTTGTGCCGCTCCCAATGCAGCAAGCAGATATGAATGAATGCCGGTGTGGCAACCCACATCAAGAACTCGTTTGCCTGTCAGCGAAAAGCCGTGTTTTCCTAAAAACTCTTCCGTATTGAGGACCACATTCTTTTGACCTTCAATTTTGCTTCTGTCGATACTCGGCCGCGATGTTCGGTGTGGCTCCAGCATCGAACGCCAGTTAGGTTTGATTGCGTCGCGCAGCCCCGCCAATCCGACGAACCTCTCGCCTCTTTCCGATATGAATTCCCCAATTACACCTGTGGTTTGCATGGCTTGTCTAACTCAAACCTATTACTTATTATGAAAATTTCAATCTAAAGCACACCATATCTTTCTGCGCCAAAAGACCCCCGGCGGGTGTACGATATTTCAAGCATTTCCCCGGTTGTTTAAGAAGATATTAATTCCCACTTTGCTCTTTAAACCAGTCATACGAAATCCTGCCCACGGCCTTATCCGGCGGCAGAGGTTGCTCTTCGTCCAAATCAAGACATCTCACCACGCCCGGCTCGGTCTCCTTATACCGATACCCACTTTCAGCACAAATCATAACGCCCTTTGAATCAGGCTTTGACAAACGAATGCCGTGACGACTTATCCAGCCGGCCTGCCTGGCGGGAGTCCCTATCATCAAAGCATAATCAGGAACGTCTTTTGTAACAACGGCACCTGCTGCGATAAAGCAGTACCTGCCCAACTCAATCCCGCAAACAATCGTGGCATTGGCGCCTACTGTCGCACCCCTGTGTAAAATCGTCTTCTCGTAAAGCTTGCGCCTGCTGACCTGGGACCTGGGATTTGTAATGTTCGTCAGGACACAGGAAGGACCAAGGAAAACGTCATCTTCAACAATCAACCCCGTGTAAAGTGAAACGTTGTTTTGTATCTTGACGTTATTGCCCACGACCACGCCGCCGTCAATGTTGACATTTTGACCGATGTTGCAGCCGGCTCCGATTTCGGCATTTTTCATTACATGACAAAAATGCCAGATTTTCGTGCCTTCGCCGATATTGCAGGGTTGATCGACATAGGCCGATTCATGAACAAAATATTTCACCGATTCAGGCATCTTTTTCGACAAACCAAATATAACCGCATCCGCACTCCGTCCCCGTAGGTTGCTTCAAAACCTGAACAACCACAAATCCCTGTTTCGAAAATTCGGCACTATCCTTTTTTTCTTTATAAACAGCGCGTCGCAATTACATACTATCAGCATACGCACCAAGAGCCCTTATGCCCTTGCGAATCTGTTTTAGCTTATCGCCGACCTCCTGCCTCTCAGATGCGATGGTAAGACACAAATCCTTATAAAGCTTTTTGATTCGTCTTTGCTGTTGGGCGTAATCGGGCCTATCAAGAATTCTTTCTCTCCCGACACTTGCCGCCAGGTCGTTGGCTTCAGCCGCCAGCGCCATTGCACCATCCAGGTCGTAGTTCCTGACCCTGGCCAATTGCCTCGTCAGGATATTCTCAAGATAGTCAACCATCTGCTTAAAACTGTTCTCGGTAAGCGATTTTTTGTCAACTGTATCCGAAACCGGTTTTTTATTCATAATACTCAACTCCTGCATTCTTGTGCCAATATGTGCTCGGCCTCTTCCAACAAATCGGATGCATCTTTGTTATTCGCATCCAACGCCAGAATATTCAAAAGCAGCTCCCTGGCCTTGTGCGGCTGTTTGTCCTTCAAATGCAATGTCGCAAGACAAAACATAACCGTTATATCACCCGGGTGGGCATCCAGGTAAATTTCAAGATAATATATCACCTTCGAAAAAGACCCCATCGCGCAGGATAACTGGAACAAGCCCAGAAGCGCCGTCAGATTATCGCTGTCGGTCTCAAGACTTTTAAGGTACAAATCAAACGCCCCGGCGGCATCCGATCTGTTCTGACAAATCATCGCCAGACCGCAATACGCCTTGCTGCACTTCGGGTCCAGCCGGCGCGCAACCTTAAAAGCCGTCTCCGCATCGGCCAGCTCGCCGGTCTGCATCGCAATTACCCCGAAACCGATATACGGCGCCGCTTCATCAGGCGCCAGCCCAACAGCCTCGTCATAACACTCCCGTGCCTTGTCGTATTCGCCCACCGAAACATAGCAGTCTCCCAGTTCCCTCAGAACGTCGTAATGCTGTGTCCAGCCGGTCTCCGGTATATTTGTCTGTTTTACAATGTCCATGCTAACTCACTTCCCTCAAGTACCTGCCTGGCTTTTTCCAATAAATGAATCGCCCCATCAATATCTTCCTTCTTCCGCCTTGCCCTTGCTTCCATCAAAAGGGTCGATACGGTCGGTCGTTTACTGTTGACCTGGCCGACTATCCGGACGGCATTTTCATATCGGCCCGCATGATATAAGGCGTTTGCCCACCTGGTCTTCATCCATAGTTCATTTTGATAATTTCGCTCCAGGTACTCGAACACTTCGGCAACTCGCGCCCAGTCGCCCATCTTTTCGATCTCCTGGGCACCGGTCATCAAGTTGTCAAACTGAAGCGGATACTCCTCGACAGCGGGCTTCCTGAGCCTTATACCCGCCGACAACACCGATTCAATTAATCCCAAATGAGGACCCAGTCTGCGCGCACGTTTCAACTGCTCACGACGAAATACCGCCGACCAACAAAGACTGCTCGAAGCAGGCAGCTCAAACGCCTGATTCGGGTCCTCGCAGTTCATTAGCGGATTCAGCGCGCTTTCAATCCACGGCATATCTTCGGAGCCTACCTCAAAATCCCTCGGTACTATGGCGACATAATCACCATCGCAGCATTCCAGGGCGGCATCGACTTTCTCCGTATCGCTGCTGTCGGCACTAACGGGAACACCGAGAATATTCGGTACCACTGTCCTGAGTCTGCTCAAATCTTCACGTGGCATAGGCAGATATATCCGGCAGGGATAAAAAGTGTGGGACCATATATCACGAAGCGTCTCCTCGGTTGCATAATCGAGGCGCTCGGTCAAAACTATCAGCGACATATCCCCCACCTTCGGCCACGGCTTCGGGGGCCTCGTGCTGCGAATCGTCAACATATTTCTGATGAACTCACTCACATCTGCCCGCCGCTTCACCGATATCCTGTCGCAATCACCGGCCGGTGTCGCATAACGCGTCTGCTCGGAGTCAACCGGCACAGGTGCATAAAACTCGCCGGTAATCGTGGGAACGTGCAGAAAATCCGTGTAAAATACAAGCTTACGCGTCAGGTCCCAGTCAACCAATACGTTCAGGTCTTCATTATAGCCCCCCGCCCTTTCGAGAAGCAGACGGTCATGTATCAGGCTGACGTGGAGCGTATGATTAAAACGCAGCATCGTCATCCGGCTAAAATCCCGACTTATCTCCACATTCTTGCTCAGCACCACCCGCCTGCCGTCCTCGGTAACGCGGCAATTGACCTTATACAAATCGCTGTAGGCGACACCGTACTGGTCCCGGCCTTTGAGAGCATCGACCAGAACTTCTATATGGTTCGGATAATAAATATCATCATCGCCAAGGTAAGTTACATACCGGCCCTTTGCCCGGCTTAGTGCCTCGTTGAATGAATACGGCAAGCCCCGGTTGGTGTCTCTGTCGATAAATATAAGCCGCCTGTCACCGAACTGACCGACGATATCTCCGACCGGCCTGCCCCCGTCTCTGACCAGTATAATCTCGAAGTTTGTATACGTTTGACGCAGGATGCTGGCCACCGCCTGTCGAACATACCCCGGCCGGTTGTAAGTCGATATCAACACGCTCACAAGAGGTCCGGATTTTGGTCGATTGTTAACTGTCATTGCAGCGGTTTTCCTTTGCCCTGAAGCTAAGTCAAAACTTTTCGAGCCGGCTCCCTCACCTCCCTACTCCGCATAACCAAGGGCCTAACCGACAAAAGGAATCTGATTCACCTTTACACGTTTAACACTGGTCTTCCTTCTGAGGCCGTCTTCTGAAAACTCAGACGCCGCCCGAGCGGTCTTTTCATCCCTGACCGAGGCCTCAAGAGAGTCGTATCCAATCTGATTCAAATTCGCCGGTTCCGCACCGACCGTATCTGAGCCTGACTGTGTCGGCAAAATGCCGTTTTGTTCCGCGGTTTGGGACAGGGCACGCGAAGCACGCACGGCCTGTGCCGCTATCTCACTTATCGAACCGCTCCGTTCGACAAGCGAACCGACCGTTGCCTTCGGCTGATTCCGGTCCGCAGAGTAACCCACTTCAGGCGGTGCTGTACCCGAACCCGCATTACCTCCGGTCGCAGAAGCTGCCGGTTCGATTATGACATTTAGCCTTTCCGGCTTAATCGGTTCTATAGGAATCACTTCGGCAGACGTTTGTGCAGTCGGTGTCGATATCCGGCTTGAGACAGCCTCGGGCCCGCTCAGAACACCGCCGCCGGCAGCCTCGGACCATTGACTGTTATCATTTGCCGGTAAGACCTCCCCATCCGTCCTGCTGTAATCAGAAGCGCCGTATTCCGGCTTCTGGCCTTGATTCATATCATCGCCGACAGTACCGTAATTATTAAACTGGTCCTGTATGGGCCGGCGACTTTGAAGCAATCGACTTTGTTCGGTTATATCTTTCTCGATGCGTACTAAAACTTCGTTAATCCCTCTGGTCTCCCGCATCCGGCTGTACCGCTTTTCAGCTATGTCGCGATATTCGGCCGGCTTATAGCTGTCCGAGAGAATTTGCCCGCAGAAATCTTCGGCCAGATTAAACAAAAATTCTTCAGGCAAAAGCCTCCCCGCCCCGGGGAAATTATGCACCAAAGGCTTCAATCCGCACCCCATACCCTCCAGAACACCCATAATACCGTCCTGCGTTATGCCGGTCGCAACAACGTAATGCTTATCTCTGAACCAAATATTCATGTTCTTCGGTTTGCCGTCGAAGAACACAACGCCCGGAAGCCCCAACGCCTCGACCATATACCTGACGTACTGCTCAACCGCCTTGTCCTCAAATTCGCCGGCAAAGTAAAGCCGGTAATCCGCATCCAGGTAGTGCAGCTTCTGCATGCACTGCAACAGAAACATCGGATTGCTTTTGCCGCTCAAATCACCCACGCAAGCAATTCTCCTGCCGCGATGCTTGTCTGTAAATTCGAGCAGGCTCGTATCCACACCCCGCTCAATCGTCACCAGTCGCGTGCGCTGTTCTATATCGCCGACTTTATCGACAAGCTCCTCTTTGAAAAAAGAATTGCCCGTCGCAATCAGCGTATTAACATTCTCCCACTCTACCCGCTCAGGCCACGTTTCATACACGTCGGCAGGTGCCATCCTGACAATTATCTCACAGTTCTTCGCCTGCCGGGACGCCTCAACCGCCAACTCTCCGCAGCCTTCAAACCAGGCAATGTCGCACCATTCCATAATCGGACGTATCTGTTCAAAAGACTCCGCTGTGTGCAATTCCGACATGAATCTTTGCGCAACAAAGTCAAAAATCTCCTCAGACTCCCGCCCGCCGGCAAAAAACGCCACTTTCGGCCGCTTTGAGCGAATAACCTCTATCATAGGCTGCAGTATTTCCTGGCCCGGCGACATCTGAAGGGAACGAATCAGCATCTCGACCGCATTGCCGTAATACCCCTGCTGAACAAAAGCGTTCGCCGTTCTGTTGATAAGGTCTGCGCTGAGTATGCCCAGCCGCTCCATCCCGTCAAAAAGCTTCGCGGTAAAACCCGGAAAACCGCCGTCAAGGTACGCTTCAGCCAGGTTCCAGTAAATCTCGGCTGACTCGGCACACAGACCTTTGGCCTTCTCGAAATACTCTATCGCCTCATTAACCCTGCCAAGACAATAAAGTATCGCCCCGGCGTCATTCCAGGCCTGACCATCTTTAGGATTAGCCTTAAGGTGCTGATTGATGCCATCCAGCGCCTGTTCGTGCTGACCGGCCTCGGCTAACTCGACTGCACGCTCGTAGGACCCCGAATTTGACTCTGTCGCCATTTCATTATCTCCTGTTCACATAAATACAGACTGACCGTTTACAGTTTGTATAAAGGCAAAGCAAATCCCGTGCCTACCACCTTAGAGAGGGTATATTCGGGATTCAGACGGCATCGACGCCGTTATAAGGGGCGATTTTGTATAGATTTCGAACAATCCGCCGTCAGGTTCGCGCTGGGCCGTTTCACCGACTAAACCAGGGCACCACCCGGCACCGGTTGCCCGGCCTGGTACCCAGGTGACAGCTCCGGCAACGCCAGGTTCATAAGCAACCTGCCGACCAGCCTTAGCTGTTCAGTCAACGAGTACCTGGCCTCGACAAATTCACGATACCGCCTCGGCTCATATTCAGTCGATAAAATCCCGCTGCAGAAATCTTCGGCTGTGTTGAACAGATACTCAGGTGCAAATGTCCGCTCGGCACCGGGAAAATTGTGAACCACGGGTTTTAAGCCGCACGCCATACCCTCCAGTACACCCATTCCCTGACTCTCTATCACGCTGGTCGAAATAATATAATGCTTGTCGGCCAGCCATGAATTTATATCGGCCTGCCTGCCTTCAAAAAACACCACATCTTTGAGTCCGAGCGTATCGACCGTATGATTCAGATACTGCTCGACGAAGGCGTCCACCGGTGGAACCCGACCGGCAACAAATAGCTTATATGCACCGTCAATACTGTGCAGCCTGTGCATACACTGCAGCGCAAACATCGGATTTTTCACAAGCCGAAGGTCCCCCACAAAAGCTATATTCGGGCCGCGGGTCCGCTCAAAAAAATCGAATCTTCCCAAATCCACACCGTTGGCGATTTCCACTATCCGCGTGCGGGATGCAATATCCGGCACTTTTGCGGCAAGTGCCTCATTAACACACCTGTTACCCACGGTGATAAGCACTTCGACATTATCCCAGTTGACTTCGTTCGGATAATTCAAATAGGCCTCATAACGATGAAGCCTTATGATATTTCTGGACACCTTCGGCAGCTTCGAGGCGTTTGTCGCAAGGTCCGTGCACCACTCAAACCACGAAACATCGCTCCACTTCATAAGCTCGTACATCTCGCCGTATGTCTTACCATCAAATAGACGCACCTCAAACCGCTGCTCGGCAAATTCAAGAATATCTTTCAGGAATGTCGTACCATCGGCGCCGCAGAAAAAAGCAAGCTTTGTCGCCGCCGAGCCGATTACCTCAAGCTTCGACTCCAGCCGGCTGCTGCCCGGGAAATATCTCAACGCATCTGAAACCACCCGCCCCGCCGCTGCGTTATCCCCCAAACTTATAAAGGCATCGGCGCATCTGACGACGATATCTGTATTTAGCGAACCTAAACGCTGCAATTGGTCGAAAAGCGCCGCCGTCTCGGCGGGCCGATTATCTGCAAGGTAGCTTTGAGCCAGATTCCAATACAGCCGGCCGGACGGGCCAATCAGCAATTTCGCCCGCTCAAAACACCCTGCCGCCTCCTTCGCCCGACCCAAACGGTATAATATCGCTCCCATATCATTCCACGCCACTCCGTTATCAGGCTCCGACTCAACACAGATGCGAATACTCAATAATGCCTCCTCATACCGCCCCGCTTGTGCCAGTGCAAGCCCATCCTCGTGTGCCTTCGATATGGACACTTGTGCTATCTCCAATTTGCTTTGTTATTACGAACGCCGACCTAAGAACAAACTTCTACCCCAATAGTCAAGCAACTAAGCTAATTTATAAAATCCATCAGCGAAAGCGAAAACATCTTTGCCGCCACAGAAAGCGACATCTGATATAAAACTTCATGACGAGCAAGGTCCACCGCCACCTGTGTAATATCCGCATCCTGCAGGCGACTTATTTCCTCGTCCGCATTGAACTTCATATCCTCGATACTGCCTTTAAGTGTAAGAAGTGTTCCAATACGCCCACCAACCTTGGGAAATGCGTCAGTGAGCCTTTCCTGGGCCGCCTGCATCGACTGAATAGTTGAATTCACCATAGAATTCCACTGCGCCCTGTCGTCGGCCAGGAGACCCTTCTCGTCGTTGAGCAGGTCGCGGGCGTTTATCAATATATTGAATATATCATAGGTTCCCGTAGCGCGTATCGGCTCGGTCCCCGACCCCGTCATTTGTGTTACATCCACGTACAGCACCTGGCCGGTAATCGAGCTGACCACCGCCACGTTTCCCGCATCCGGGTCCCCTACATTGCCCGTCACAGTGCTTGCCCCGTCGTCAATCGACAGTTCATAATCCCCACCTCCGAGGTCCGTCACCGTCAGCCAGATGTCCCCGCGAACGCTTGAGGTGCCGCTGCCCGCTGCTACACCCGTTGTGGTCACTCCGTTATCATCGGCGGTTACAAAATCCATTTGGCCCCGACTGTCGGTCCGGAACAACTCATCACCTATCAAAACCGGGGACACCTCAACTCCGGGCGCAACAGCCACGTTTCGCTCTTCGCTGCTGCCCTGATAAAGCACCCTCGTGATATCGCCGTTGTTGTCACGCTCGACCGTGTACGGCTGTACGTCGCTCGACGCACCTGAAAAGAGGTAATTTCCCGCAAGCTGGGTATTAGCCAGCGAGACAACCTGTTCGAGAATACTATTAATCTGGTTCGCCAGTGTCCGGCGTGTGTCCCGGGTTTCCGTTCCTCCAGTCGATATCGAGGTGATATAACCAAGAGCGCTTATCATCTCATTGTCAATTTGTTGTATCACCGAGGAGCTGAAATCAAGCATACTTACAGCCTCATCAATTGCGCCTCCATACACCTCCATCGAACGACTTTCCGTACGAAGGCCTAAAATCCGGTTCGCGTCCGTAGGGTCATCCGAAGGCCGATTAATATCCTGACCGGTTGCCGCCTTTTCCTGAAGCTGAGAAAGGGCCGTAGAATGCTGCCATATCCCCCAGCTCGCACTGTTATAAATCGAATCCAGAGACAAACCGCTCATAATAAGACCCTGCCGAACCAAATGTTATCGATGCTTATAATCAAATCTTTTCCTCCGCTATATCAGTTGCATAACGGTATCAAGAGAATTCGTTATCGTGTTAATATATTTTGCCATCGCCTGGAACATCCGCTCAAACTGAAGCATCCTCGCCGCCTCGTCGTTTATATCCACACCGCTTACATCGTCCCGCTGCTTCGTCAGGCTGCGCCACACACCGGTCGCGGCGTCCTGGCGAACCTGGCCGAGTGATATCTGTTCGCCGACATCTGTGGCTATATCGCGATAATATTTCTTCAGCGTAATACCTCCAAGGTCACTCATACTACTGGCCCCAAGGTTCGCCATCGCCAGCGCGTTAGTATTGTCGTCCATTCCCACCGACCCTGCTACTGCAATCCTGTCGGCTCCGTTGACAGAATTGCTCACGTAATCGGTAACCGACATTGCTGTTGCGCTGGTCCCTGCAAAGAAGCAGTTAATACCGACAGCCGCCAGAAAGCCCGATGCATCCGAATCGGCAAGGGCGTCTATCCTGAAAAGCTCGCCGTTATTCAAATCACCGGCGCTGGACCCGCTCACATCAAACGAAATCTTTATGCCGTCGTGAACATTCACCACCGTCCCCGGCACATATCCGTCCCCAACGTTTATCGTAGCGACAACCCCGGAACCGTCATTTACGCTGATAGACACCGTCCCTGAACCTACAGTCCCGTTACCGACAACGGTAAACGTATATGTCTTGTTGGTGTCGCCCGTATAAAGGCCCGATATATCTATATCCGGAACATTTCCCGTCATCGTATTATCTGCACCCGCCGCCGGCGGTTCGGCCGTCACCCCCCTAAGAAAATCGAAGGTATAACCGGCATCGGCTACTATCTGCAACTGCCCCGAGTTTACCTGTGAACCGCTCAAACCCGTAATGGCCGCGAATTTAGCCGCCATACTTGTCAACGTATCCCCGCCCACACTCGCATCCACCGAAATCTCCTCCCGAACCACAGAACCGTCCGGATAAGTAACTCTGACATAAATCGTCTCACCGTCCACCAGTGGAGGTTCAAAATCGCTTAAATCCTCATCGGACATCGTCCATCCGGTCAATGTTTCAAAAGACCCGGAAGCACCCACACCCTGAACATGCAATTTGTTCACCTCGAATACTATCGTCTTTGCCAGATTGTCCAGATTGGTGCCTACATCCCGAAGTATCTCGTTATTCAGTGAAAACAGGCCGCCCAGCTTGCCGCCGCTAAGCTCGGTGTTGTAAACTCCGGCCCCCGCCGGCGAAATACCGAAATCATTGTTGCTGCCGTTGGGAACCAGCCCAAATTCCAGCTCGAAAACATTAGTGCCGGTTACCAGCGAAGTTTCGCCTACGCTGATATTAACCACCCCGTTCTCCATCCTGACTGTTGTTATTCCCGTCAGACGAGCCAATTCCGTAATGAGCTGGTCACGCTGGTCGCACATGTTATTTGCATCCTTGCCGCCAACCAACATTGTATAAATATTGCCGTTCAACTCGGCAATCTGTACCGCTAAATTGTTAATACTGTCAACCGTACTTTGTGCCTCCTCGTAAACCTGTGTCTCCAGCTCACTTACAGTCGTGCCGAGACTCCGCAACTGATTTGCCAGAGACTGGGCGGTACTTATCACCGGATACTGATAATTCTTGTCTCTCGGATTGGCTGCCAATTCATGCATTGCGTTGAAAAAATTGTCCAGCGCCGTGCTCAGACCGTCCGTTGACAACTCGCCAAAAGCCCCCTCCATTGTCCTGAGAGACTCAAGCTCCCTGGATATCTGGGCCATTGTCGATTCCTGATTGACAATCTGACCGTCCAAAAATTCGTCAACCAGCCGGGTTACGCCTTCAAATTCGACTCCCTGACCGATATACACTCCATTCATATAAACATCATCGGACGGACTCAGTTCGACCCTCTGACGATGATATCCCTCCGTGGCGGCATTGGCAATATTATTGCCTATTACATCGAGAGCCTTCTGCGCCGCATCAAGCCCGCTTAGTCCTATATCGTAACTACTCATTATAAAACTCCGCCAAAACCAGGCACTAAAGCCTGATACTGACCATTTGCTTTTTAAGGTCCCAGGACGCATCGCCCCGGCTGTTATAAGTTACCGTCTCTTTGCCGTTACCCAACATCCCCCTCAAAAGCACGTTGTTAAGCCTCGAACATTCCTTCAACAGTATGGTCGTTGCCCTATGCTCCTTTCGAAGCTTTTTACACACCTGCTGCAGCTCTTGCTGTGCCTGTGCCACCATATCCCTTCTCTCACCTCTTAAGCAGCCGCACAGCTTTGATAAGTTCATCTCGCCGACGCCGCACCCAATAACATCAGCCATCTGCTTTCGTATCGCCGCCCGGCTCTGCTCAATCAGCTCATATTCGGCCTGCTTGTTTGCGACCTCATCAAGCAAAGCCTTAAGCCTGTCTTCATCTCGCTTGATAACCGCCGCTCGAAGCGCATCGAGCCGTTCCAAGGTCTGTTTGATGTGCCTGATGTCATCGTCCAAAACCGAGAGTAACTCGCCGGCAAGTTCGTTTAATCTGTCCTGTACAGTACTCATACGCTCTTATCCAATATCTGCCGAACCGCCTGATTGTGCTGTTGACCGGCGGCCTCCTGACCGGCTGGCCCCATCGCCTCATAAATTTCCTTCCAAAATCCCAGGCCCCCCTCGTCGGCGATTGCCTGCGCCATATGTGACCAGTACATGCTCTTAACCTGCTTCGACGACTGGTCCGCCGTATCCGAATCGGGTATCGTTTCTTCCATTTGTTTCAGTATCTCATGTATAAAAACCGATTCGAAGTCCGTGGCAACCTTTTTGCGCTTCTCATCGGCGAAATCAATATCAGCACCATTCCGGAGCCCGCCCGCCTCAGCCGACTTGCCTGTGTGCCCTCCCGCAACAGCCTGATTCAGCAACAATTCAGTAATATCCATCAAGCTTTCCTGTAACCGACTCACCGACTCACCGACTCACCGATTCACCGACTCACCGATTCACCGACTCACCGATTCACCGACTCACCGATTCACCGACTCACCGACTCACCGACTCACCGAC
>DUZQ01000010.1 GCA_013349435.1 Planctomycetota bacterium
ATGTTGCCGATAAGCAGCAGCCCCACCGCGACACACAGCATAGCATCAGCCACATTAAATGCGGGCCAGTGTTTGCCCGGCCAGTACACGACGTCGATAAAATCCCGTACGAAGCCGTTGTTAAAGATTCTGTCGTATAGATTCCCGATTATCCCGGCGGCAAACAGCGCCAAGGCGATGTGAGCGATTTTGTGCCGAATGTTTCCGAGAAGGAAGAGTGCGACAACCACGCACAATGCGATAATCGAGACGGCAATCAATACCGAAGTCCAGCCGGTGAAGAGACTGAAGGCGGCGCCGGAATTTTCCCTCATAACAAGTGTTACAAAGCCCTTTATGACTGGAAACTGATTATGGTTTCTTGTGCCGAGCCATTTAAAGACGGCGTTTTTGCTCCACAGGTCGGCTCCCACGCCGAGCACCAGCAGCGACCAGAAAATGACTTGGGCCTTTGGGGCGGGAAGTTGTAGTTTTGAAAAAAGCGGCCCGTGTTCAGGCCGGTTCGGCTGAGAATATGTGTTCGGCTGGTTCATATCTTCTGGCCTGTACGGTTTCTTTATTTCGAATATTTTTCGAGGAGACGCCTCAGTTTAGGCTGGTTGGGATTGATATCGAGAGATGTATTCCAGTGTTCGATTCCTTTTGCTTTCATCCCGGTGTCATTATTATTGATGGCCTTTAGCATATAGACCACCCCCAGATTCTTATGTGCGACCCAGTCGGAGGAGTCTATCTCTACGGCTTTTGAGTAGTTGGCGACGGCGGTGTCGATATCCCGCAGTTTCAGGTGGGCAAAGCCGAGGTATCGATAAGCGACGGCGTTTTTGGGTTCAAGCTGGATTGCCGAGGCCAAAAGCTCCTTTGCGGCGTCGTATCGCTGCGTTCCGAGATAGGCTCGTGCAAGAGCCACCATAATCTCAGGCTTATTGCCCTGGATTTCAAGAGCGCGTCGGTAAGCGGCAACGGCCTGCTCGTGGTCTTTTCGTGCCTCGAAGATATCTCCGAGCAGAAGCGATGTGTCGCTGCTGTTAGGGTCGATTTGCCCGGCTATCCGGCCGTACTCGTAGGCGCTGTCATAATCTTCAAGCTCATAGTAGCACTGTCCCGCGCCCAGGTGTGCGCCGAAGTGGTCAGGCTCAAGTTCGCACGCCCTGACGTACGCCTTTACCGCCCGCAGGAATTGTTTCATTATCTGGGTGACCTTTCCAAGATTGAAGAAATCCCTGAAAGACCACGGGTCGAGCTGTGTGGCGGCATCGTAAGAATCCGCGCTTTGGTCGTACTCGGCTCTATCCCGGTGAATATCGCCTTTTAGGGAATAGGCCATTGCGAATTGTGGGTCAAGCTCTATCGCTTCGATGAGCTTTGCGATGGCCTCATCTTTCTCGTCTTGCTCGTGTAGTATCATGGCGTCCACATATAAACTGACCGCCCGGTCTCTGCTACGGCCCGGCTGGGCGCAACCGTTTGAAATCAGCATTATCATTGTTAAGGTGCCGAGTACGGCAAGTTTATAAGAGTCGGTACGTACAACCATTGACTATTCCCTTTCAAAATCCGGGTAACCATCCAACCGCTACTATCGGTAACTTTTGTATGGTGATTATATCACAAGGTATGCCCGTGTCAAAGCAAAACCGGCTGCCTCTTAAGGTATGGGTGTGAAATTATTACCCTTTTTTTCAGCATAATTTTGTGCTTAGTTTGCCCAGAAAAGACAAGTTCGGTTATATATGCAGCGGGCAATAGCCGATTTCGTCACAAAGAGCTTTTATCCTGTCCCATACATTCGGGTCCCTTATGACCTCAACAGCAATCGGGTACAGAATGTTGTCCTCCTGGATGATATGCTCCTGGAGATTTTGGCACAGGTATTTTGTGAGGGAGTTCAAACGGACCTTGAACTCGTCAAGGCATTGTGGGTTGAAGGAGCGCACAATTTTCATCAGGTCATCTATAGCTATTTTGACGTATATATGCTCGCTGTGGGCGGCGCGGCAAAGGTTTATCCAGCCGTGCTTTTGCAGATATGGAAAGATAATGTCCTCTTCGACTTCGATGTGCTGGACCATCGCTTCGAGGTGCTGTGCGATATGAGCAAGTTTCCTGAAGTCCGAATTAGCGCTTGAAAGCTCGCTTTGCTGTTTAATCACATCGGCCAGTTCTTTCAGGTCGGCCAGGAAACACAGAAGCATCTCATGTTCAACTAAAACTTTGCGGACAATGTGGTTGTTCGGTAACTGAGTACGCAGATTGATTCGCCGGCCTTCAATTATGCCGATTACGACAAATGCCGCCGATAGCTGTCCTGCAACCCTGGCTGAACAACCGGAGTCTATCAGGTTCTGCTCGGCTGCGGCGATATCGCTGCTGGTTAGATTGACGATCAGACGCCCGGCTTCTTTGCGAAGGTCCTTAAGGTCCTCCCCGGCATTTATCCGCATAAGCAGACGGGTCAGTATCTCGGCATTGTCGTCTTTTTCATATATTTTTCCCATGTTAATAACCTCCCTCCTTACCAAAACCGCCCCTGGAGGTCCTTTTTTTTCGGCTTTAATGGACCATCCGCTACTTATACACCTTGAAAGATGATACTGTTCGGTTGCAACCTTTTTTGGTGGAGGATTTTCTGGATGCCGGGTACCTCCTTCGCACGAGGCTACGGAGGGCAGGCAAGCCCGGCATGACGGGAGATAAATTTTCTGGATTCCGGATCCCTTCGGCTTTGCTCAGGGCAGGCAAGCCCGGCATGACATTGAGGGTAGCCGGCTCGAATTAACGGAAGTTCATATTAGTCATATTCGGTTTGTGCCGCTTCGTTTATCAAACTGACCCGTCGCGGTTGGCGCATAGTATAGCGGCGAATGCGACGGCGGCGGTTTCGATTCGCAAAGTGGTGTCTGTAAGGCGCACTTCAGAGGCACCGGCTGATTTGAGCAGGTTTTCTTCCTCATGAGTTAATCCCCCTTCCGGGCCGATCAAGGCGACTATGTCTTTGCCATCGCGTGCGAGTTCCACGATAGATTCGACCTGCGGATTGAGTGCTCCAAAGATTAGGTGGGCGTCCGGATAGTCTTTTTTCAAAAGCGCGAGGGTTTGCTGAACGTCGTTTGGGCCGGTTATCTTAGGCAGGAAGATTCGGCCGCACTGTTTAGTAGCAGCCAGGGCAAGTTTGTTGTATCTGGCAAGGACGGATGACCCTTTTGCAAGTTTTACAGTTCGCTCAAACGCCACCATCGCAATGTGGTCAACACCCAGTTCGGTGGATTTTGTTACAAGCAAGTCGAGACGGTGGCCCTTTGGGACACTTGCAGCGATAACGACCCGGCCGGTCGTACGGGTGGGCCTTATTTGGATATCTTGGACATCGAGCTTAACAATCTTGCGTTTGATCTCCGTTATAGAAGCTTGTGCCACCGTGCCTCTACCGTCAAAAAGCTCTACATTATCGCCTGCGACAAGCCTTAGCACATTCGCAAGGTGATGTGCCTGGTCGGGTGATAACTCGACCAGGCCGGTTTTGATTGACTTGCAATAAAATCTTGCCTGTTTCAAAAATCACCACCAAAAGTTAAAATAATCAATAGTCAGCCCCCTTGAATAATTTTTAGACAACAGTTGTATGGGGCTTTGCCTCTATCTGTTTTTTTCTGGATTCCCGCTGGAGTTTATGCCGTGCCCCGACACGGTACGGGAATGACAGTAGAAACCGATAATCTGAAAACTTTGGGACACCAGCTTAAAAGCGGTAAACTGTTAATTATATTACCAAATGTCGCGTAAAAGAACCATTGTTGATTGTTACACTGATGAGCCGGCGGGGCTTGGGGTGCCGCCGTTTTTAGGTGTCTGGCCGCGATATGCAGCCGGCCGGTTGAGCGATGAGCCTGTATATCTGACGATTGATGACCTTCGGCTTGCCGACTGGAAGGCCAGGATTAAGCCGGCGACATTCGACCCGCCGACAGGCAGAACCCGTATCGACCTCATTAACCATACCCGTTCGGCCGAAGAGGTCAGGCAGACACTCAAACAGACCGACCAGTTGATAGCGATTGTAGGTATCCAGACGCCGGGTAAATATCTGAGTGCTCGACCCGGAACGTTGGCGGAAGTTGTAAAGTTGCTCAGTCCTTACAAATTTCGCAGGATACTTGCAGGTCCTGTGGTTACCGGTGGCACACAGCTCCGAGGCGGCGGGCATGCGGAGGTGCCTGGTGCGAAAGACTTTCATGAGCTTCGTGAAATATCCTTTGATTCTTATAGTGAGCTTCAGCCTTGTATGCTCAAAGGTGCCGCAATCTTCAACCAGATTCCACAAAGCCGTATCGTTGAGATCGAGACAGGCAGGGGCTGTACAAGGTCCGAGGGATGCTCGTTTTGTACTGAGCCTGTCAAAAACGTTCTCCAGTGGCGAAACGCCGGGGATATAATTGAGGAGGTCAAAACATTTATGACGCTCGGCGCGACCGCATTTCGCCTTGGAAAGCAGTGCTGCATATTCAGTTATCAGCAGGGGGATGTAGGAAAAATCGGGGAGCTTCTTCAAGGTCTTGCGGCACTTGGGCCGGAGGTTCTGCACGTTGATAACGCAAATCCTGTGATGATTACAGAAGAACGGGCAAGGCTTTTTGCCCGGTATCTTACGCCCGGCAGCACGGCTGCGATGGGCGTTGAATCCTTCGATCCCGAGGTTGCCGGGCTGAACAACCTCAACTGCACGCGCGAAACGGTCTTTGAGGCGATCAGGATACTGAATCGCATCGGAGGCGGAAGCTCGGAAAACGGCTGCCCTGTATTGTTGCCCGGTATCAATATCCTTCTGGGTTTAAATGGTGAGACCGCCAAGACTTTGGAGAAAAACTTTGCAGCACTTAAGCAGATGCTTGACGAGGGTCTCCTTATAAGGAGGATTAACATCCGGCAGGTGGTGCCGTTTCCGGGAACAAAGCTTTACGAGCTGGTCGGAGATAAATTTTTGCGTAAGAACCGTGTGCTTTACGGGCGCTGGATTGAAAAGGTCAGACACGAAATCGACCTTGAGATGTTAAAGCGGGTTTTTCCGGCAGGTACTATACTGCGCAGAGTCCGCAGCGAGATACATGAAGGTAACGTTACATTCTGTCGCCAGGTCGGGAGCTATCCAATTATTGTGGCAGTGAGAAGCCGGCTTCCTTTAGGCAAATATTTTGATTTGCGTATAACAGACCACATGCTCAGGAGCCTGACGGGCGAGGTGATCGATTAAGTAAAGATAAAGATTGTAGAAACAGTCAAAATAAGTTAGAATCCGTGTGAGGATATTATGGACGTTTTTGAAGCGATAAAAAGGCGTTATTCGTGCAGGTCTTATGAGGCAAGGAGCATTGAGCAGGATAAACTTGCTCGCGTTCTTGAGGCGGCGCGTCTTGCACCGTCGGCCAAGAATCTGCAGGACTGGCGGTTTGTGGTTGTAACCGATGCCGAGAAGCGGGCAAAGCTTGTCGAAGCCGCCAACAACCAGAAATTTGTCGGCACCGCCGCGGCGATTATAGTTGCGTGCAGCAACAGCAGCCATGTGATGCGTTGCGGACAGGCAGTCGGGCCGATAGATGTCTCTATCGCATTGGAGCATATTTCGCTTCAGGCGGTGGCTGAAGGGCTTGGAACCTGCTGGATCGGGTCGTTTTATCCAGAGAAGGTAAGGGCGGTTCTGGGGATACCCCAAGATGTCGCGGTAATTGAACTTATGACGATTGGGTATCCAGCCGACCGTCAGAAACCGGCTAAGCGTGAGCCTATTGATAAAATCGTCAGTTACGAGCGATGGCAGTTTGGTTCTTACTAAAGTTTTGCTCTTAAAAGGCCGGCGAAAAAAATCGGTGAGTAAATCGATTTTACCCTTACAGTCTTAAACAAGACGAACGACGGGGGCGTCGTATAATGGGAGTACACCGCGGTCGCATCGCGGGGATGCGGGTTCGATTCCCGCCGCCTCCATCCTCCGTCGCTCTGCAAAGCAGAGCTATGGAGGATGCCCTCCGAAACTTTAGCGAAGGAGGGCAGAAAGTTGACAAGAATAATTTGTCGAGAACCATCGATAGATGAAATACGTCTATATTCTTTAAAGTCTAAAGGACACGAAACAACGGTATATTGGAATTACTACCAATCTCAATAAAAGGTTGAAAGACCACAACGGCGGCAAGTCACCGCACACTGTCAAGTTCAAACCTTGGAGCGTTATTGTTGCTATTCGGTTCTCCGATAACCAAAAAGCCGAAGCGTTCGAAGCGTACCTAAAATCTGGTTCCGGTCATGCATTTGCCAAACGCCATTTCTTGTGATATACCGCTCGCTCATGGCAGGGGATTCGATTGAGGTATAAACAGGCAGAAATTAAATTGTCGTAAGTCGAGTGCGTTTGTGAAGTTGGGGGATTGGGGAAATTTAGGCCACAGGGGGCGAAATGAAGCGAAAAATACCGGGTAAAAAAATCAAGGACTCCAAAGATATTTGCCGATAGAAGCTGCTGTTGGATCATTAAAAACATGTGGCTCTGTAAAGTGACCTATCAGGCCAGGTTAGCTTCACCTTGGCGTGTCCATAGTCCGGGATTTCGCACACAAGGCAGAACGTAAACAGGCGCAAAGAGCGAAAAGCTATGCCCACAAAAAAAATGGAAAGAGCCACACAAGAAAAGGGAGAGCCTTTTGGCTCTCCCATTTTTTATTGAACCTGCCTTTTTGCTGTGCCGATAACACAAAGCGAGATTGCTATTTATCATCCATTATAAATACTCTGGGTTTCGGCTTACTGAAAATCGGAATGACGATTCTGATATGTTTTGTACGACTCAAGGTGATGTATGAAAAGAGGGTTTACACTTACCGAATTCGTGATAGCTGCAGCGATTTTGGGGATAATGGCGGCAGCGGCGGCGCCGGTTTATCAGTCATACGTACTCAGTGCAAAGGAATCGGCAGCAAAAGATAATCTCCGGGTATTGCGTAATGTAATCGAGATTTACGCCATTCAGCACAACGGTATCCCGCCCGGTTACGTCGAAAACGACCTGCTGTCGGGGGTAAGCAGCCAGGAGTTTGAAAGTCAGTTGACGCACTCGGAGGTTATCTTGCAAGACGGTTCTGCGGATGAAATCAGGAGAACGGGTTTGGTGATGATACCTGAAAATCCTTTCAACGGCAGGCGCGAAACACTTGTTATTTCTGAAGAAAAGCCGTTTCCCGCCGAGCCTGTTGAGCCGGATTTCTTCGGTTGGATATACAAACCCGCCACAAAAAATATCCGCGTCAACTGGCCCGGCGCCGGCAAAGACGGGGTGCGCTACTTCGATTACTGAAAAGAGGCCCGGCCGGAGTGATTGCTCTGATTATTTCGATGCCGGCCGGAGCTACCACAGTGTTATTATTTTTCTTTTTCCCTCTTTAATATCAGTGGCGATAATCTTTAACTGTTGGGAGGTTATCTTCAGTTCCTCGGTTGTCTCGATAAGATTATCGTACAACCGTCCGTCGTTGACCAGTTTCGCCGCTGTGCCGTTGCCGGTATTGACCTTTGCCAGCACCATTTGCAGTTCGGCCAACGTTGCGTCCAGCCGGTCAGATGTTTTCTCAATCACATTCGTACCCGTATCGGTAAAGCCCTGTATCGACTCGAGCGTCTTTGTGGCTTGGCCGGTCAAATTGTTGACATTAGCCAGTGTCTGCTTAACGTTGGCCTTGTTATCGGGGTCGCCTATGATGTCGTTGATGTTGCCGGCCAGGGTGTCGATAGAATCGACCAGCGATTCGATTTTATTCTGTACTTCCTTCGGGAAAAAATCGCTGCTGGTCCCCATGCTTCCGTCCAAAACCATACCTTCCTTAAGATATGACGAGTCCGGATCGTTCGGGTTCAAAGGCTCCACGGGCCTGTCGGGGTCGAGCTGGAATTCAATATAGCTGCTGCCAAGACCCCGTTTCATAAGAAGAATGTCAACATTGGAGGGGATATCAATATATCTTTTCTCAATAGAAATGGTAACTTTTACGTGATGATAGTTTCTGCCCTTCTTGTCTTCATAAATAAAAGGTGGAGAGACGCTGGTTACCCGTCCGATTTGATAGCCGCAGTAATGAACAGGTGTGTTTTTCTGTACGCCGGGTGCGTTTGGAAAGTTGACCATTATCTGGAAAGAGCGAAGCTTGCCGACCACAATCGGCAACTCCTGGAACTTATAGACCATATACAAAAAAGCGCACAAGGCCACTACCACGAAGCCGCCCACAATCATGTTTCGTCTTTTCTGTAATGTGTTGTAATCAGACATTACGCAGATCCTTTCATGTCAGAGCGTCCTTTTATGAACAGTTCTCTTATCGCACGAAGCGGGTAGCCGCTCTGGTTAAGTCTTTTTATCAGCTTAATTCGCTCGACTGCCTTTTCATCAAAAAGTCGCCGCCCCGTAGGCGTTGTTTCCGTAGGTTCTATCAGGCCCAACATCAGATAGTATTGCAGAGTCTGACGAGAAATTCCAGCCAGTTTTGCGGCCCGGCCTATCTGCATTTTTCCACTTTTTTTATCCAAATTGGTACTCGATAAAATAATAAGCAATCAGCACCTTTTGTCTGAGCAATACCCTTCCTTAATAGCAAATATAAACTCATAATCAATTTATAGCAGCCAGTTTCCTGGTTGCCAGCTTCACTGATGTTAAGAACAAATCCGTTAACTGCTGCATTGTTAATCCAGCCAGCGCGCGGTTTTTGCCTGACCTGGAGTTTTTCGACATTTTGGCTGAGAATATTAATAAATAGTCGATATTGGCCTCAATACAATCCCGCCGGAGTCGAAAAACCTCTCTCGCCAGGCGTTTTAGGCGGTTTCTTACTACGCTCGAGCCGCAGTTTCTGTTTACAGATACGCCTAATCTGGGGTGGCCGCATTCGTTCGGGGCAATGTATAATCTGAATAAGTCATTACTAACAAAGCACTTGCGCGACAGAACAGCCTTAAACTGCTCATTAGTAGTCAGTCGGTGCTGTTTTGTGAAGGAGTACCGTTTCAAAACGCTTCCACCTAACCTGCGTTTATGATGATATTGACTTATATTTGAAAGGACCCAGAAACGGGATACCCATCTTAGAATTATGTTACCGATAAAGCTCGAAACTGTATATCGCGCGCCAACTCTTGATGATTTGAAAAGCCATAATAATACAAATGCCAAAATAAACCAGTCTTGGCATCCACTTAGCCAGTTCGTTGAAGAGCAGGTCCGCAACTTCGGCGAATTCGTCTGCGATAGGCTCAACGGCTTCGTCGAGTCTGCCGGTTTCCTCACCGACCTGCCATATAGCCAGAAGGTCCGGTGGCAATTTATCGGAAAAACCGGTCGAAATCGGGTTTCCGGCTCGTCCGCTGTCGGCGCCTCCTTTGACCATTCGCGTAATCACGGCGTTACCTGTTACTCCGCCGGCGACTTCGACACACTCAATTATGGGAATTCCCGATTTGTAAAGCATGTTAAAAGCCCTGCAGAATCTGCTAAGGGCCAGATTCTTGATGGCCCGACCGAGAATCGGTACGCGCAGGGCGAAAGCATCAAGCATCAAACGGGCCGGGCCGGTCTTCGGTGTCAGATGTAAAATTGCAAGAATTATAATTGTCGGTACATATAACGCACTGAGGATTACCGCCGATTGAATGTAGTACTGTGTCAGGCCGTACTGCTTGAGAATAAAGGCCGGTGCCGGACCAACCACAGCGGCGAAGTGTATAAGAAAAATCGGCAGGAACATCCCCGAGACGATAGTACGCCTCAGATGATTTTTAAAGTTGTACCACCGGGACAGGAATTCGAGGACCTCCGTCAGGTTGCCGGACTCTGCGCCGGCTTCTACCAAAATCACATCCAGAGGCATAAAGACCTTCGGATGTCTTCTCATAGCTTCGACGAGGCTTTCTCCCCCTGCAACCGAATCAGCCACAACCGACAAAGCCCTTCGGATTTTGCCGGTTGAGGTTTTGGCTGCATTGCGGAGTGATTGGATGATGGGCACGCCCGCTTTAAGCAGAACCGAAAGCTTATGGTACATAGGAGCGCGATTTATCATATATCAACCGAATCCTTACCCCTCTGGTGCACCGGTACGTTTGAACGGGTTTACGGGCTATGAATACGTTTTCGGTCCTTTTTTTGAATTATTGTACCGTTTAACCGGTAATCGTTCGCTGCTGCTGTACCCTAACCGCCAAGACCTGTTAGCCGTAAATCGCCGTGCTTCGAAGCGACGATGATGGTCTTCTCGAAGAATTATATTATGAATTACTCCGTATCGCCAACAGGAACGAGTGAGGCAAGCTTCTGTTTCATAAGCCGGCCCATCTTGAATTTCACCGTTCTCTTGGCGGGAACATGGACGCGCTGAAGGGTTTTGGGGTTTTGTGCCACCCTTGGCGCCTTTGTCCTTGTCTCAAATACCCCGAAGTCTCTGAATTCGAGGCGGTTACCGGCCGTAAGTTCATTGGCAATCTCGTCGAGAAAGGACTGGACGATGCGCTTGACCACCACGCGCTTAGCTTGAGTGCTTTCGGCAATTCGGTCGATAAGTTCTTTCTTAGTGACTGTTGACATAGGCTACCTCATACCAAAAGAGTCGTATTTCCGTGTCAGTGCGCCTCACATTTTTCCGGCTCGCCGCCGGTGCCAATTGCATTTGCCGCTATCGGGTAAAAGCGTCAAAACAATAATGTTAATATCTTTGTCGGGCGCGATTATTTATTATAGTGTAACAATTGCAAATCACTATACAATAAAGACTTCTAAACGGCAAGGAAATTTTTCAGATATTTTTTTTGTGTATCAATCACGCATTTTTATCTGAATATGCCTCAAAATCGGCGTTTTTTCTTTGTCGGATTACTTATGTCGGACTTGACCAATCGTCCATATAAGGACATAATTTGGGCTTTTGATATTGTCATTATTGAAAAGGACGGAATTGGGACGGAAAGATCCGAAGAAACATAAAGGGCAAATTACGGCGCAGGGCCGCGCTGGGGGGATTTTGGGAACGCTTGAGTGGTTTGTGACGGCGATTTCTTTGACGCTGATTTTCATAGTTTTCTTTATGCAGGCGTACACCATTCCGACCGGCAGCATGGCCGACACCCTCAAAGGCGCGCATTTCAGACTTCGCTGCAGCCAGTGCGGATACAAATACGAATATAATTTTCAGCCGAATGCGCCATGCTATCGAATGGGCGACAACTACGTGCCCGGGTATGATGTGCTTATCGGACCGGATGAGCCGCGGTGCCCGAGTTGTGGTTACTACCTGCAGACGGGCCGGAGAATAGATGTCGGGGGATATAATAAAAGACAGGTAACGAAGGGAGACAGGATATTTGTTCTGAAATGTATATATCAGTTTACCGAGCCGAAGCGATGGGATGTGGTTGTTTTCAAGAATCCGCTCAATCCTCGTGAGAACTACATCAAGCGAATGATAGCTGTGCCGGGCGAGACAGTTGAGATTATCGACGGGGACGTGTATATTAACGGCCGGATAGCACGCAAGCCGGCCAAGGTTCAGGATGAACTGTGGATGTGCGTTTATGACAATGATTACCAACCTGTTAATCCACGAAAAGAACGGTTCAACAGACACTTGTGGGAGCAGCCTTTTAAGAATAAACGCGGCTCAAAGTGGAGCTTTGAAGAAAAAAATCAGACCGTGTTCGGACTGGATGAACCGGGAGGTAATACTCATACAATTTTTTATGATACGAATGTCGGCAATGACTTCAAGGCGACGTACGCCTACGATGACAGTCGGAGATATCGGGCGATGCCGATATGCAGCGATCTGATGATTCGTTTCTACGTCGGCCCGGATTCAAGTGGCAGTATCGGAGCAGGTCTAAGTAAGTACGGGGTTCGTTATGAAGGACGAGTGGATTTGGATGGTCAAATGGTTATCGAAAGAATAGCAGGGCCCCGGCGCGAGGAGTTGATAAGACAAAGAATAAGTGATGTTGATATTTCCGAGCCGGTCCTTTTCAGCTTTGCCAATGTTGACCATCAATTGATAGTACGGTTCGGCGCCGAAAAGCTGCGATTTGATTTGGGCGGAGGGCCTGATGACGCCGGCCCGAGGCGAGCCGATGTTATGCCCCAAGCCACTATTTTCGGAACGGGCAAACTGAGACTTTCGCATATAGGTATCTTCAGGGATATTCACTATCTTGATTCAATGGGAATAAACCACAACGAAATTCTCAGGGCCGGCGAAGGAAATGCCTTCGTTTTAGGTGACGATGAATTTTTTGTTCTTGGGGACAACAGCCCGGCCAGCAAGGACTCGAGGTTGTGGGAAGAACCCGGTCTTGGCAATGGAGGCTGCCGGTACAGCGCAGGTACGGTGCCCCGGGATTACCTTGTGGGCAAGGCGTTCTTTGTTTATTGGCCTGGTGGAATGAGGCCTTTTGCTAAAGGATGGAGGATAGTGCCCTATATCGGCGGAATGAAGGTAATTTACGGGGGAGATTACCAGTTTTAAGTTCTTAGTTTTTAGTTTTGAGTTTGCTCTTTTGACACCGGCAAAGCCTTCGGCTACGCTCAAAGAAGGCGAGTTTGCCGGTGATACCCGTGTTCCATTAGCAATGTAAAGGTTAAGTTTTTAGTTGTTGTCAGGTTAGTAGATGAGATTTGAGGTATGGAACATATCAGCGAACGGATAATTAGTTATCCCGAAAGGCGCCATAGTGCTGCATTTGAGGGTATCATTGACACCCTCAAGTGGGTGCTGATTGCGCTTATTCTGGCACTTATCTTCCGTGCGTTCATAATGGAGGCGTTTCGCATACCCACCGGCAGTATGGCAAAGACGCTGCGTGGTGCTCATTATCACCTCAGATGCCCCCGATGCGGATACAAATATGATGTGGGCGGCGATTACTATTCCCAACCGGAGCCGCGATGTCCCAGTTGCTGCTACTATCTGCCGCCGGGAACTGCTTTATCCTTATCCAACGGCGACAGAATACTGGTCTTGAAGAGCATCTATCAGTTTACCGAGCCTAAGCGGTGGGATGTGGTGGTTTTCAAGAATCCCCTCGATCCACAGGTCAACTATATCAAGAGACTGATTGGTCGCCCGGGCGAAACGGTTGAAATCATCGATGGTGATATTTATATCAACGGCCGGATTGCGCGAAAGCCGGCGGGCGTCCAGAAGGCGCTCTGGATGCCGGTTTATAACAATGATTTTCAGCCGTTTCACCAGCAGCTCGAATCAACCGCCGATTCGTCCGATTTACAAAAGGCCAAAGATGATTCCTGGCGGCAACCTTTCAGAAACACTCAGAACTCAAGCTGGGACCTCAATGCTTACGGCCCCACGGTTTTCGGCCTGGACAGTGAACCCGACCAGGTCAATACGATTGTTTATGATGTCTCAATCGGTAATGGTTTCAGTGCCACATACGGTTATAACGACAGCAGTGAATACAGGTTCAGACCCGTCTGCAGTGATTTGATGGTGCGGTTCTATGTTTGGCCCGGCTCGTCAGGCCGCCGGCAAGGGGCGGCAAACAGCCGGAGAGGTTTAATAGGTGCCGGTTTAAAAAAATATGAAACGCTTTACCACGGGTGGGTCGATTTTTCGGGAAAAATGAACATTGAAAAAATGGTTGACGGTAACAGAATTCTGCTTGAGCACCGGGAGATTGAGCCAGCTGTCCCAGCCGGGCCGATTTGGTTTAAGTTTGCATGCGTTGACCACCAGTTGATACTTGAATTCGGACCGGAGAGGATGAAGCACTACTTAGGTCCCGGACCGGATGATGCAGGCACAAGGGAAGAAGGGAGTGAGCCGGCGGTGAAGATTTTCGGCGCAGGAAGGCTGGAACTTCGGCATATCAGCATTTACAGAGATATTCACTATATCAGTGATGGGATTCTGAGGGCACGGCAGGGCGATGGCTTCAGGGTGGACAAAGACGAGTTCTTTGTTTGTGGTGATAACAGCCCCTACAGCCTGGATTGCCGGGTGTGGGCAACGGAGGGAATAGGTAATAACGGCGTCAAATACAGAGTCGGAATAGTGCCCCGGGACTATATGGTGGGCAAAGCGGTTCTGGTTTATTGGGGAGATGCCTTCAGGCCTTTTGAGAATATATTGCCGATTATCCCAAATATCGGTCAAATCCGTGCTATCGTCGGCGGCTCAGATAAGGGGTCTTGAAGTATCTGTGGTGTGGGAGGCAAAAGATGGAAAAAGACGGCCTGGGCGTGTAAGAGAATATTTGAGTTGTTTGCAAGTGAGTTACGGGCGATGCGGTTTTTTCCGAAAAGATTCAATTTTTATAGGTCGTTTCTATCAAGCCTCTTTTCAGGGGGTCGTCAAAATATTCATCGAGTTGGTCTTTGACCAGTTTCGAATATCGCCCATCAACGCCGAGAGGGCTTTTAAGATTGAGCCATACATTCAGAATTCGCTCTGCATATTTATCAATCCAGGCCTGTTTTGTTACATCGGTCGTAGGCATATTGCATATCCTCTTCATTACCAGCACAGCCGTGGATTACATCGGTGCCCGGAGGGAAAGACTTTAGCTGAACTTGTGGGATACGGCACATTCAGGCCCGTTTTTTGGCTGTTTTATTTTGCACAATATCCTGCCTGAAAGGGAAAACCTGTGTCGAGGGGAAACCTTGACAGCGTTGAGAAAAAAATTTATCATTTATGTTTCAGGCGGGGTGTTTACCCTTTTGCGGCAAATTAAGTTAATAGGAATAATTTTATTGAGGACACTTATGGCGACGGAACTAACAACTGAAGATAAAAAAGCTGTCGAGAAGATTACGCAATTAGCCGGCGATACCGGTATAAATGTAACCGGTGGTAAGGTCAGGCGGACCTCATCTCGTTTTTGTCTTGGTGTCGAGCATGGTGACTACAACGGCACCGAGCTTTTCGGAGTTGGAACGGACAGATTCATCTGGCTGGCTTACAAACCTAACGGCAGCGGGCGAATGAGGCTTTTCAGCGGGAATTTTCCGGATGACTGCATTATTGAATTTGATATTGGTGATGTGCCGGAGCCGAAATCAGCTCGGAACGCCAAGACGTGGGGACGATTCGCCTATGGAGTGGATTATATATTAAGACGAGAGGATATAAAGCTCACCGCGGGTATCGATGCAATTGTTTACGGTAACATTCCCGGCGGGGGGATGAGCCGCTCGGCGTCACTGACTGTGAATCTGATTTTGTCGCTTCTTGACGCCGGCGCCGTTGAAGTAGAAGACCGTTTCAAGATTGTCGATATGGCCCAGGCGGTCGAGAACGACTATATCGGCTCACCCTGCGGGCAGTTAGACCAGATTATGATATTGTTTGCCCGCTGCGATATGGGTACGTATTATAATCCGAGCAGCAGGAGCGTCGATTACGTGCCGCTTGGTGGCGGCGCTACTGATTTTCGCATTGTGGTACTCGATACGGGTACGGTCCGGCCCGGTCTTGAAAAGTCCACTTACAAGGTAAGAAGGGCCGAATGTGAACAGCTCGTTTCCGTCCTGCAAAAAGAGGGCTACGACATTTGCCGGCTGGCGGATATTAAAGATGAATCGCTCTACAAGACGATTCGGCTTCGGCTTGGTGAGGAGTATCCCGACCTGTGTGACCGCTTAAGATATATCTTCGGCGCACAGAAGCGCTTTTACGAAATGCTTGACGCCTGGAAGAGTGGCGATATCGAGACGGTCGGTCGTATATTTCGTGCAGACGGGATCGGGTTGCGGGATGATTACAAGATATCCGGGCCCGAATTAGAAACGATGTGCGATATTGCCCGTAGTGTCGAAGGTGTTCTCGGGGAGCGGATGCTTGGCGGAGGTGATAAGGGAGCGGCAGGAGCTTTGGTTCGTGCCGACGCGGTCGAAGCTCTGCGCCGGGCCGTTGATACCGCTTATCCGCGCAGCCGGCCCGCCTGCGCCGACAGTTATGCCGTTCATACATGCAAAGTGGTTCAGGGCGTTGAGGTTTATGAAGGTTTGCTCGGATAGGTAATCCGCCCGGCCGGTAATTCACTCATCCGGCGAATCCGTTGTTCCAGCAAGTGTCATGGAAATTCTCGTATAAGTCTTGCGGGTGGCCTTTAATACTATTCTGTAGTAGAACCACCTTGCAAATCCGCTGAGGGCGAAACCACAGAAGGTAATCACCAAAGCGCTCTGGAGGCCGCACAGGTAAATCAGGCCTATTACGGCAACGGACCAGAAGAGGTGGGTCAGCGGCTTTCGGCCTCTGAAGTATTGATTAATCAGATGTGGGTATGGGATTCTGCTTATCATCAACAGCGCCAGGCCGATTGCCAAAAAGGGCAGAGAATAAAGAATGACACTTTCGGCGATTTTGAAAACGGCCGAGCTTCGCCCCACTGTCGGCAGCATATCTTCGTAAAAGATTATCATACTTGCCAGCACTCCGGCAGCGCCCGGGACGGGCAGCCCTACAAAACTCATGTGTTCGGTTTCGTCCTCCTCGTTTTCGACGTTGAACCTTGCCAGTCGAATCGCCGCACACGCTATGTAAATCGCAGCGGTGAGCCAGATGAATCTGCCCAAGAAATCCGAGAATACGGGTGACGGTGCAACTGTCGCGAGTTTATAATCCAGAATCTTGAGCATCAAAAATGCAGGTGCCACACCAAAGCTGACGATGTCGCAGAGGCTGTCGAGCTGGCCGCCGAAACTGGATGTGGTATGGCTCATTCGTGCGACCCTGCCGTCGAGCATATCGGCAATCATTGCAAAGAATATCATATAGCCGGCTATTGCAAAGTAAGGAAGCTCTATCCTGTGAAAGGAGAAATTATCCACGCCGGCTGAAAAACCCTTGCTGGCAAATCCGATTGCGGCGAATCCGCAGATGCCGTTAAGCAGGGTTATGAGCGAGGGCAGGATTGTGATATACTTTAGCCTTTGCCGCCTGACACGCCGCAGCAGATTGCGTTTTTTTTCCTTGTTGGAACCTGATTCGAGCATTTTTAGTCGTTAGTCTTTTCTGTTAAATGTCTCTTACATGTCATTCTGAGGCGAAGCCGAAGAATCTCAACCTTTCGTGTCGTGTGCCTGAGATTCTTCACTTCGCTGCGCTTCGTTCAGAATGACATATGTGAGTACATCGTTAAGTCAAAAAAGCAAGTTAATGCAGGGTGCGATATTTCGCACCATTTGTTCACACAAAACGTATCTGGTGCGATTCATCGCACCCTACTCAGTGTATTTTGCTAATATAGTTACCCCGGCTTTTACCTTATCGCCCACTTTGACATTGCACTTTACGCTGTCACGGGCCGGTAAATACAGTTCTGTTCTTGAGCCGAATTTTATCATACCGAACCTCTGGCCGCAAGCAAAATCATCGCCCACCGCAGCCTTACAAACTATTCGCCGGGCGATGGCTCCCGATATCTGGCGAACGAGCAGGGTGTCTTTCGGCTCATTCAGGCGAGTCATAGCTATATCGTTGGACTCGTTGACCCGGCCGGACGAAGGATTCATAGCGTTTGTATATTGGCCGGGCTTGTATGTAATCTTTTCGATTTTTACCGCGCAAGGCGCACGATTGATGTGGACATCGAATATAGTCAGGAATATCCCTATCCGCAGGGCCTTGGGGCCGATGACGTCATTTTCTTCGACGACCTTGATGTCTGTTATCCAGCCGTCAGCGGGTGAAACCAAAATATTGCCGCCCTCCGGAATCTCGCGGCTTGGGTCGCGGAAAAAGGCAAGAACCCAGACAAGAAGTGTTCCCATAATCACTTCAACAATCGAAACGGTTAAAGGGGACATAACAGCCTCTGTGCCGGCTATATAGACTGTAACCATTATCACTAAAATAATTGCCGGAAAGGCAATTACCTGCGGCAGACCGTATTTTGTCAAAGGTATCCTCATAACAAATATCATAACCGGCGACAGGACTGATATAAAATTAATCTTTTGGTTGTTTTATATGCGACATCATCTCGTTAACGCGCCATTCGATTGCCGAAAGTATCCAGAACTGGAAGTGATTTATTCGCATCTGACAATGTATGAGGTAGATGATTTTCAGCGAAAGGGCTATCGTTGCTACTTCAATCATTAAAAGGCGCAGTTTTTCGCCGCCGATTACCGAAAGAATTACAGAAACCAGCAGCACAATAATAAACAGGATATTGATGAGCTTTGTGCGGAATTTTGGTGCGCCTCCGATTTTGCCTACGATCATCCTGACTCGTTCCTTATCCTGCTGGAAGTGTTCCAACTGACGCTTGAGATCATCAATTTCATTCTCAAGGTTTTCCTTTTTCTGTTCCATAAGCAGTCCTTTTGTTAAACATAGTAGAGTAAATTTTCCATATTCTATCAAGATTTTTTAAATTTCATTTCAGTTTGCACCATCTGGCTTTATGTGTGGATATAATAATCTATTTGTTTGTTCGGCACAAATACTACGAGGCGCTTTAGTCGGATTCATCCGGGCTGGTATCATAATCTTTGGGGGCTGAACCGTGTATTTTTTAGCTGTTGTCAATTCATTCATTGCCGGATATATATCCGGCAGGTTTACTCCGCCGGGGCGTCGATGCGCAATTTTTGAAATTATGTTTGACAGGGACGGTAAAATATGACAATTTACGGCGGGTTGTGCAGCGAGCAAACAGGCACGTGGGGCAACTGAAGAAAAGAACGTAATAAAAAAAGCAGAAGTCCAGGGTTAATGAAATAGGAAAGGTTGAGATAAAGATGCAAAAAAGTAAAGAAAGACCGGCAGGTGGAATTTTGGCTCAAATTGTTGCAAAATCGGTGCAAACAGGCAGGATTGCCAAAGAGCGGCTTGGTGTGACGGCTGGTGGTTATCTGGAGAGAGGCTGGGTGATTGCGAACCATAAACTGGTTTCTTTTCACGCCGCCTTTATTTCCTCGGTAATGAATCTGCCTGAAACGGTGGAAGGCAAGCTGGCGACGCTGAAATTTATGTTTCTGAGTATGGAAACCGTTATTTCCGCTGTAATAGTTTATCTTTCATGGCATATAGGAATTGCGATACATGAGATGGGGCACTATGTTACAGCGGCCAAATTGACGGCGCTGAATAAGAATTCTCAGGAGGCAGCGGACGCAATGGTTGAGAAGGACTCATTCACCAAAGCGATGTGGTATGCCAAGATATTTCTTACAATACCGTGGGGCGGGTTTGAGGGAGTGAAAAAGGAAGAGGGTAACTATGCACCTGATGCTCCTTATAACCTTGCGGTGGCGGCATCGGGGCCGATATGGAGTGCTTACCTGGCGATGGTGGCGCTTCCTGTAGCGATAGTGTGTCTGGTATTGGGACTGATGCTGGGCAGTGAAGCCACAATATACGTTGGAAGGTTCTTCCTTGCACCGGGTGTAGTAGGTCTTCTGGACCGGTTTTTGGCCGACAGGGGAAAACTGAAGGAATTCAGGAGGCGGGAAAGAATAGCACGCGAGCAGGCCGGACGGGCGGCGGAGGCGATTTCAGAGGAGAGCTGGCTTGCCAAAGCGGCCCAGGTCAAGGAAACAATGCTCAAGACCAGGATACAGTCTGTAACTCTCAAGGACGGCACGAAGGTTGAGGCGCCATGGCAGTTCAGGAATTGTGCAATGGGAGGACGACACACCGAGAAGGAATATCCTGAAAGCAATATCAGTATGCAGGAAAGTATGTTTATGCCGCTTTCCGCCAAGACTTACGAGGATGCTCAGGAGATGACGGTGAAGCTTCAGTATCGTCTGAAGGAGATTATCGAATCGGCACCCGGAGCTAAGGTTATGGGTATCGGCCTTGAGGGCGGCCTGGCACCATACATTGACAAGGAGCCGCAGGACAAGGTGCCTGAGCAGAGGATGTGGAGGTTTATGAAACAGGCGATTCTGGATTGTGAGTACACACCGGGTGTGGACGTAGCCATTGCACTGGACCCGGCTGCTTCCGAACTGGAGAATGCATACAGGGAAGAAACCGGCCAGAAGGACTCGGTGGGAATGTATCGGTTTTGGCGGGACAAGAGCAAGGTCGATATGAGCCGGGATGAGGTTTTGGGGCTTTATGTTGAAGCTATGGAAAACGGGATACCCGTGCTTTCGATTGAAGACGGCTTTGGCGAAATCGACCATGAAGGTTGGAAACTGCTGATGTACGGTGACAAGAAAAGGAACATTGAAGGCCTGGCGGACAAGATATTCGTTATCGGTGACGACCTTGTTACGACGAAGGATGAAAATATCGAGGCCTGTGCGAAAAACGGCGAGATCAATGCGACACTAATCAAGGCCAACCAGATAGGGACTTTGTCGGAGACGATACTGGCGATGTTGACATCTCTTGCTTACGGAGCGGAACTGGTTGTTTCCCACCGGTCCAAGTCGCCTAACGACCCGTTTGAGGCGGAGATTTCGACGGCTATGAACGCGTTGGGGATGAAGGCCGGCGGCGGAGCCAATACCGAGCGACTTCAAAAATACGGTCGTGTGATGGAGATAATCGCCCTTGCCAAGGCCGGTCGCAAGGAGATAACCGACGAAAGAAGAAAAGAAGTAGAAGACAACCTCAAGGAGTTGATTTCCACGTTAACCGGCAAACAGGATGTGGAACTTGCGGCCGATGCCGCCGAAGTTGATATTGCCGGGCTTTTGCTTCGTATGTTGGCCATCGAGGCGGTCAGCGGAACAGAAGAAGCAACCAACGCCGGGATTCCTTCGGCTGCTGCGACCATTTTCTTAGGCAAAACGGGGATTATCAGGTTCAAAGGCTCGACTCCGTTGGGCACATCGGCCGGGGTGGACGAGGCGATTCACTACGTTGACAGCATTATCCGTCCGGGCAACATGACTCAAAAGTACCCGGATTTATTCACCGATGCCGGAGATGGAACCTGGCGATTCAGGAAGGACCTGGAGTTTGCAAACATCAAAGCCAAGAACAACACCGAGCTTCTGGATTTATGGAGGAAGTCGGCTCGGTACGCGGGAATGGGCTGCATGGATGCGGTTGAGCACATTGAGACTGTGCTGGCAGAGGCCTTTACCGGAAAGAGCCTCGCTCAGCTCGGAAGCCTGCTGGAAGTGGATAGAGAGCTGCTCAAGCTGGAGAGCCGGGAGGCTGTATCGGCGGGGATAATAGGCGCCGATGCGACAAATGAAGAAAAGATACATGCGATGCAGCGAAAAGGCGTTTTGGGGATGAATGCTATTCTGTCTTTGTCGCTGGCTCTGGGCAGAGCGGTAGCAGCCAAGGACGGCAAGGAGCTGTGGCAGCTCATTCGAGAGATGGCCGGTGAGACGATGGCCAAGTTTGTGGCGGCAAACACCTCCGACTCCGATAAAAAAGACCCGGCAGCCTTAAAGGCCATGGATTTTGACGAACTGAAAGCTCTATTTACCGGAACCGCGCAGGAAGCGATTAAGCAGGACAAAAAAATATACGAGTTGCTGCGAAAGGAGTTGACGGTCTATCCGGTATAAATCAAGTTGCATGACTACAAGGCGGTTTTGTAAACGCAGGCGGCGAACAGCGGCGTTTGCGGAGGTTTGTTCGGAGGCGCACAATGGCTTTGGTGCGGTATGTGCTTTTTTGTCTTTTCTTTGCCGCAGGTGCAGGAGCGGTTGTACTGGCTGTGTTGGCCGATGAAGTACGCGATTATTGCGAGGGGAGGTGTCTGTTAGCCAAAAACTTAGCGGACAACGAGGATATTAAGTTCCTTACGATTGAGTACGCCGCACAGATAGACGAAATTCGTAAAGACCCGAATATTCTAAGCCGGCTTGAGAGTGTAACTCTCGGAGCAGAACCGGGCACAGAGGATACCGCCTTTCCCAGGGCTTCGGAAGAGTTGTTGTCCGAGGCAGGTGCGGCAGTTCTTGCAGATTTACGGGCGGACAAGCCTGCCCGTGAGATTCCGGGCTGGGCCGAGAGGATATCGGAGCCTAACATTCGATACAGCCTTTTCTTTGCAGGAGCGGGGCTTGTCATTGTTACGTTTATATTCTTCGGGGCTCCTGCGCGGTAGGCGCCACAAAACCAGTGGGAATAAACGGTTGGTGTTTGAATATGGTCTGCAGAAAGGGTCATAAGATGGTCATTCTAAGCCCCGATAAACCAAGTTGAAGAATCTTTGGCATACAAAAGATTCACAGTATGTACGGGATATAATTTGCGGGCTGTTATTGCACAGATGGAAAAGATTGGTCCGTGGCAAAACGGAGTGAATTTTGGACCCTATACGGCGACAGTTAAGATTACTTGATGAACAGCTTGCCGAGAGGGGGGGGCCGGTCGAACCAATTTTTGCCCGCTCTCCGCTGGTGCCGTTGGCTGTCGGATTTATAACGGGCATTGTCATACAGCATTTTCTTAATCCGGGTATCGGCTGGTCTTTGGCGGTTCTCGGTTTTTGTGCGGTCGTGATCGTGGTATTTTTGTTTCTTCGAAGTCATCCCGCCCGGCTCTATGTAATTGCAGGTGCAGCTTTTCTGTCGTTTACAAGTCTTGGTGCGATTCGGATGTTCGGCGTTAATCAGCCGGCGGCGGATGATATTCGCAGATTGGGAGGCGCAGAAAGGACTCTTGCTACAATCAGGGGGCATGTTCTTACCGAGCCGAGGCTTGAGGACAGAGACAGTTGGAAATTCGGCGGATACCTGTGGTCGGAGCCTGGTACGAGTTTCTATCTTAAGCTCAAAGAAGCCAAGACAAAGACCGGCTGGGGCGAGGTTAGCGGAACCATCCGCGTGCAGGTCGCAGAGCCTGCAACCGATGTTAAGGTCGGCGATTATATCCAGGCTTACTGCTGGTTAGACGGATTCAGCGGGCCTCTTAATCCGGGGCAGTTCAACTTTAAGAAATATCTGAAGCAAAGGGGTGTTTTTGTTGGCGCTTCGATTAAGTCGCGCGGCGGCATCAAGCTTTTGGCCCGAGGCGGTCCGACACTTTTGGCACGTGTCAAAAACGGGCTGAAAACATACGCCGCAGCAGCGCTTTTCGGTGAAACTTCGCCGGACGACCAGAGCTATGCGATGTTAAATGCTTTGCTTCTGGGGCAAAGGGGCGGACTTGACCCTGCTGTTTTCGATGCTTTTCGCCGGACCGGTCTTGCCCATTTTATCTGCCTTTCCGGTCTGCACATAGGGATATTGGCGGGATTTGTATGGTGTGTGTGCCGGTTGGCCGGTCTTACAAAACGGCCTCGGGCGGTGGTCTGCATTATCATGGTAGCACTGTACGTCCTGATTGTTCCTCCTCGGGCGCCGACTCTGCGGGCTGCGATTATATGCTGGTTCTTCTGTCTGTCGGTGTTGGTTCGCAGAAGGCCTAATGCACTAAATACGCTTTCACTGTCTGCGGTGGTGCTTCTTGCTGTGCGTCCGACGGACCTTTTCAGCGCGAGTTGGCAGTTATCATATACGTCTGTGTTAGGGATAATATTGCTGCAAAGGCGTATCAGTGGTTGGCTGTTTGAAAAAACAATCGACAAAATCAGCATTTTCGAACCGAAGGAAAACGAAGGTTTCGTAATGTCTTTTTGTAAGGGCCTGCCGGGATGGGCGTTGGAGCTGTTTTCGGTGGGTGTAGCTGCGTGGCTCGGAGGCGCTGGAATTCTTTTATACCACTTTGGTGCGATAACACCGATGGCAAGTGTCTGGACAGTACTGGTTTTTGGCCTGGTTTTGTTGATATTGGTTATGGGTTACTTGAAGCTCCTGCTTGCGGGGCTTTTGCCAACGGCGGCGCTGCTGTTAGGGGTAATAGCAACGAGATTGGCAGACCTGCTGATATGGATTATAGAGCTTATAGCAAGCTGGAATATATCGGGTGTACAGGTTGGTGTAGTTTTTGGCGAGGTAATTATCATTTATTACTTCTTTTTGCTCTTTGCACGTTTCGTTCATTTCCGCAGGCCTGCCGTAAAGAAGGCGGCCTTGGCGACAATGGCTGTGGCAATATTGGTTTGTCTGGGTTTTACCAAATATCGAAGCAATTACAGGAGGGGCCTTGAGCTTACGTGTCTGTCGGTAGGGCACGGCCAGGCTGTTTTTGTCGGCATGCCGGGGGGAGAGAATCTCCTTTTTGACGCGGGATCTTTGACGACGAAAGACTGCGGCAGGCGTATTGTTGTGCCTTTTCTGCGTCATAAAGGTATCAGCAGGCTTGATGCGATATTTCTGAGCCACGATGACATAGACCATATAAACGGAGTGCCGGAAATTGTCTCGGACCTCGGAGTAAAAGGTATATATAGTAATGCAGCATTTCTTGAAAAGGCCGGGACCTGGTCAACGGCGGGCTATCTTGCCGATTGTCTGGAAGATGAGAATCAAGAATTAAAACTGCTTGATGAGTTTGTGCTGAGTGCCGGCGGGGTGAAGCTAAAATCTCTGTGGCCCGGGCCGGGAGTATGCCGGGATGAAAGTGTCAGCGACAATGACAAATCGCAGGTAACTCTGATTGAATTCGCAGGTAAAACGATACTTCTTTGCAGCGACATCGAACTATTTGCCCAGGAAAAGATTCTTCAGATGTACCCGACGCTCAGGGCTGATGTGATGGTGTTGCCTCATCACGGCTCGACACGGAATCTTGCTGAGGGATTCGTTGAAAATATCGGTGCCGAAATCCTGATTGCCGGTTGCAGCAGGAGCCGATACTCGGCGGCATATAAATCCGCTTCTGGTGCGAAGGTCTTTTACACACCCGTTGACGGAGCGGTTACGGTAAAAATCACTCCCGGTGGTACTGTAACAACCACCGGATTTGTCCGGGAACGATAAAATCACTTTTCACCGCCGAGCGTTCGGAAACCTATCTCATGTGTACGACGATTTCGACTCTTCGGTTTTTGGCCTTTCCGCTTGAGGTTGCGTTGGAGGCAACCGGTCTGCTTTGGCCTGCGCCAACAGCCCGGATTCTATCGGCCTCAACCCCCTGCTTTGTCATGTATCTTAGCACCGTAAGCGCCCGCTCGGCCGAAAGCTGCCAGTTATCCTTCCATTTGGACTTCCTGATGGGGTCCGAATCCGTGTGGCCGACAACGTCGATGTCCCTGCCGTGGTAGCGCTGTCTTAGAACCGAAAGGACGTGGTCAAGCTCGGCAACACTTGCCTGTTTAAGTGAAGCCTTGCCCGGGCTGAACAAAATCGCGTTAGGCAGTGTTACAGTGATTGTGCCTGCCGAAGGGTCGAACGCTACATCCAGGCCGCTGAAGCCTGTCGCCTCGGCTGGTGAGACTTGTCGCTCGCGTATCTGCCTCTGGAGCTCCTCTATAGTCATTTGACTCTTATTGAGTTCCTGACCGAGCCGAGCCTTCTCGGATGAGGAGGTATCCAGCGACGTGACACAATTCTCATAAAGCCCTTTGAGGTTCTGGTGCTCAACGTTCAGGGCATCGTACTTTTTCTGCCAATTGGTACAGCCTGAAAACAGTCCAATTGCCACCACGATTGTGAGAAGGAAGATAGTTTTGGTTATAACATTTTGCATTTTTGACATCCCTTTCGCCATAACTGCATTTCTCGTTTAGTAATATAAATACAAACCGGCTATGTAGTCTCTGAACCAATCATGGAAAATCATAACAGTAAACACCGCTAAAGACAAGAACGGACCATAAGGAATTTGCCGGGTTTTTTTAAATAACATCTGAAACCCGGCCCAAATCAACCCGAAGAAGGGGGCGATGAAAAAGGCAATTACCACAAAAACGGGTCCTATTACCGCCCCTGCGGCCCCCATCAGGTGTACATCACCCATGCCCATCGCCTCTTTTCCGAAGCCCAATGTGCCTAAGATACGCGTCGCCCATACCACCGCACAGCCGGCGAAATAACCCGACAAGCTGCCCAGAAATCCTGCTATAGCAGGCACTTGCGAAAATTTCGTCCACCAGCCGCCCGCAAGTGATGAGTGTTGTGTCAGCCATAATGCGCCTGTGGAGCAAAGGATGATTGGCAAAAGAAACAGCACTTCCTTGAGGACCTCGAGGCGGTGTGGATAATCGGGCCGGTCCTGCCGAGGCGATTTTTGGTCCGATTCGGATTGATAGCTTCTTTTTATTACCCCGGCCCACAGGAGCACGAGGGATATTATCAACCCTGCCGCGGCACCAAGGGTCATTACCGCTGTTCGGGTCGATGCACTCGGCCAGAGTTTGTATGTCCATACGACGGCCGGGTCTATTACATACACTCCCACAGAAGCGGTTATCAGGCCCACGACCGTAATGAACCAGCACACCTGTAGTGGTATTACCCACAATTCCAGATCGATTGCCGAAGCGGCCAAGAGTCCGGCAAGCAGAACCACGGCATTTAGGTACACCAGCCATCCCCCGGCCAGGAACATTCCGACTCCCGTATCCGCTTCGATACCCAGGCGGCGATATTCTACGATGAAGTACAGTACAAAGACCGCGACAAAAATAAGTGCGGTTAAAAGCTCTATGACGAAATATCGGGGTGAAATCCGCGTCTTGCAGTATCTGCACTTAGCGCCTAACAGCAGCCAGGAGACAAGCGGTATGTTATCGTAAAACCGAATCCGCCTGTCGCAGGCCGGGCAGGTGGACGGAGGCGTCGTCAGCGATTTATCACGCGGCATGCGATAAATTACCACGTTTAGAAAACTGCCGATACAGCTACCGTAGGCAAAGACAAAGATAAGGCAAATCAACTCAAGCGGCACAAAGCTTTCCTGAAAAAACCAAAATACTTAACAGTTTATTTCCCGGGCTTTTTGCTTTTTTTACTCCCGGCGATTTTGCCGGCGGCGACTTTCATAGGCAGTCCAAACAGCCGGATGAATCCGGTGGCGTCTGTCGGGTCGTATTCGGCCCCCATTGTAAAACCGGCCAGGTCCTGCTTATACAAACTGTTCGGACTTTTGACACCGGCGATATCGCATCTTCCCTTGTAGAGTTTCAGCCGGACAGTGCCGGTAACGTTACGCTGGGTTATATTCACAAACGCGTCCAGCGCCTCACGCAAAGCGCAGAACCACTGCCCGTAATAAACTAACTCGGCATACTTCAAAGCGACCTGTTGCTTATAGTGCATCGTTTCTCTGTCGAGCGTCAGGCTCTCAAGAGCGCGATGGGCTGTAGTCAGTATCGTTCCGCCGGGTGTCTCATAAACACCGTGAGATTTTATTCCGACAAGACGGTTTTCCACGATATTGGCCTGTCCGACACCGTGTTTGCCGCCTATATGGTTAAGGGACTCGATAAGCTTAACGGCGGCGGTACTTGTGCCATTTAACTTTACAGGCACACCTTTGCTAAATCCTATCTCAACATAATCCGGTTTGTCGGGGGTTTTTGAAGTAGGTCTGGAAATAACAAACATACTTTCTTTAGGCTCGTTCCAGGGGTCTTCCAGTTCGGCGCCTTCGTGACTTATATGCCACAGGTTGCGGTCCCGTGAGTAAATTTTCTTTTTGCTTTGCTCAACGGGAATCTTGTACTTTTTTGCATAATCGAGGGCGGCCTCGCGCGAAGTCAGCTCAAAATTGGGGTCCTTCCAGGGTGTGATGATTTTCAGCTTCGGGTCCAGGGCCATATATGTAAGCTCGAAACGGACCTGGTCGTTGCCTTTACCTGTCGCTCCGTGGGCAACGGCGGTTGCACCTTCGGCATGTGCAACTTCGACCTGGTGTTTTGCTATCAGGGGCCGGGCAATGCTGGTACCGAGCAGATAATCATTTTCATATACCGCGCCTGCCTTTAGCATCGGCCACAGATAATCCCGGGCGAATTCAGCACGCAGGTCCTTAACCACGCACTTAACCGCTCCGGAGGCCAGGGCCTTTTTCTTAATGCCTGCAAGCTCGTCTCCCTGGCCCAATTCGGCGGCAAAGGCGACAACGTCATAGCCGTAGGTCTCTTTCAGCCACGGCAAAATGACGCTGGTGTCCAGCCCGCCGCTGTATGCCAAAACCACCTTTTGTGCTTTGCTCTTACTCTTAGCCATCAATTAACCTTCCTATACCACTGTCAGAAACCGTCAAGGGCGATATTATACTGTTTCAAGCCGGAAATGACAATATAAAGTGTGCAGGTTTTTGAGGTGGATTATATTATCTCACAATCTGAGACCAAACCGGCGGGCTTTAAACCCACCTACCATTGTCTATCACATAAAACGGCGTTCTATTTGGTAGGGTGGGGCTTGCCCCACCAAAAAGAATTTATGCAACATTATCTACAATCTACAGGTGTACCCCCATCGGCTTCATAGAACACCTTTGCTTCTTCGAGAATCTGACGCAAATATTCGTCGCCAATCCGCCGGCAAAAACCTTCTATCTGGTTCAAGCTGACCATTTATGAATTTCACAAGTCGTTTTTTTTATGCGGCGATGACGATGCCTTCGCGTCTCGCGATCTCGAGAACAGGGCGGCCCTGTTCTGTCTCCCATTCCCGTTCGCCGCAGGGAATGGGCTCAATGCGACTATCACCTTGGGTTGCACGCCAGAGCTTTTTTACCAAAACCACTTCCCGCGAACCGTCGAACTCGGGGGCAATCACGACCAAATCTATATCACTATAAGCATTAGCCTGGCCGCGTGCAAAAGAGCCGAACAGAACAGCCTTGTTTGCATGTATCCCGGCAGCAGACAGCCGGGCCAAGTAGCTCTTAACCGACTTAATAACCGACTCTTCAACCATTCCAATAATTCCTAAGTTTTTAGCAATTCGGACTTAGCGGTTTGCAAGTCGAGCATAATCTGCTCTGAGTCAGGGTAGCGACCCTTTAACTGGTAAACACCAAATTCAGACAGCGACTCGGTTTTTCCTGCATCAAGCCTCAACTCAGCAATTTCAGCTAAGCGAACAAGGTTGTGTATGCGCGGCGGGAGATCGCCCGTTTGGAGGGTTACGTGTGCTTTAAGCATTTTTTCAATGGCGAGATGTGCAAAGAAAAGGGCGTGTCGCAGATGACCTTTCTCTAATAATGACTGGGCCGCTGCAAAGTCCTCATCGGCACTTGTTTTCTAGTAGTCAACTTGCTTACGAGCGTTCATACAAAGTCCTTTGTGTTCTCTTTCACGGATTCAAGGACGTGCCGGCGGCGAATATAGTTGGCGCTTCTTTCGACCGCCTGTCGTTCGACCAGTTCGGCCTTTCGGCCGAACATTTCCGTAAGCTCAGCCTCCATTCTTACAATATCTATCAGGCTGTGTTTGTGTTCGTGCTCAAATTCCACCAATACATCCACATCGCTGTCCGGCCCAAAATCATCGCGCAATACAGACCCGAAGAACGCGAGACTGCGTATGTTATTCCGACGACAAAACGCCGCTATCTTGTCCCTTGATATATCAACACCAATAGCCATGTCTTCATTCCTTCAATGTCATTCCAGCGAAGCTTGTCCCCGCGAAGCCGAAGGGCGGGGAGAGGGAATCCATTTTGTTTAATTCTGGATTCCGGGTCAAGCCCGGAATGACAAATATTCTGGATTCCGGGTTCCCCCTTCGCACAAGGCTTCGGAGGACAGGCAAGCCCGGAATGACAACTAAAAGCATAACAGATTATTTCTAAACAGCACTACATTCTGCAACCTATAATCTTATCATAATATAACAAAACCACCTGACTTGCAGCAATAGATAAATCCTTCAAACTTAATCGTCTAATGCCAACTGCCGAAATATTTATCAGTAACGTCATCAAGGCTCGAAAATACATCCTTTTTCGGAAAGGCGGCTCGCGCCAATGGTATGACCAAGTCTTTGTCGTTTGTCAGTATGCCATCCGCTCGTGAAAGACAAGCAACATACTGCATGTCGTGAAAATCATGTGAAGCCTTGCCGAGTGTTGGGAGTTGTCCACTCTTAGCTTTTTGGTAAGCCCATTCAAAACTCAAGATGCACCTGAGCCAGTAATCGTGCCATGTGTACCAGTCATGGGTTATATACGAGTAAATCTCGGGTTCCCATTTCTTCAACACCTCATTATCCACCACTGGTTTCATGGCTTTGGCCCATTTTGTCAGGCGATTCACATTGTCACCTGTTTCTGTTCGTATGCCACGTAACAGTTTTTTCTTGGTGATAGCGGCATAAAAATATTCGGACAACTTAAGCATATCTTTTATGATTGGCCCAACCTGTGCCTGGTACTTTTCGGACCCTCGCTTAAGACAAAACACATTATCGTTAAGGGTACTTGTTCTAATTGTGTCCGTGCCATTCTTATCGACAATTGACTTGATAGGTGAAAGTGCTTCTTTTTCACGATTGACGATTTCAAAAGGCAAATGTGTGTACATGGCTCCAGCCTTGATTAGTTTCTGAAACTGGATTAGTAATTTTTGATCAACTTGGTCTGGACTTATTAAGCACTCAATAAATAAAACATCTCCCGCGAGAATATTGTGGGACTTCGCAAACTGACAAAGCTTTGTCAAAGATGTATTCTGAAAAACACTTTTATCAAGGACTAACAACTTTGGCATTGCGTCCATCCATCATGAGTTATGAAGACAACATTTATAGCATGATTGTTTCGCGCGCCGATGGCTTCGTCGGCTATCCAGGTATAGGTCTTGCCATAAACTCAATCAAGGCTCAAGGTCATTTAGAATACGGGACAGCAGGGGTTTTATCGCCGGTATTCTGTTTTTTATTGTTTCCCACACAAGCCCGTAATCAATCCCGAAGTAGAAATGGATAAGCCTGTCCCTCATCCCCGCCATTTCTTTCCAGGGAATCGAAGGGTATTGTGCCTTAATTGGGTCGGGAACATTCTTAGACGCCTCCCCGATGACCTCGAACTTGCGTATAACGGCGCTGGTGGTCTTGTCGTCATCCCTGAAACTGTCGAAATCCATATCTTCGACGAAAGCTTCAATCGCCTCAAGAGCCGATAAAATGTCCCTTAGATACAGACCGCTGTCTCTCATATATAAATCGCCTCGCTGAGAATCTGCGCTTTTATTTCCTCTCTTATCGAGCGAATCGGAACTACATCAACCGAACAACTCAGCATCTCTTCAAGAAAATCAGACAGCCCTACAAAATCAAACAAATCTGCGCCTGCATCGAAATCGACCAGCATATCAATGTCGCTGCCGGTTTCCTGCTCATCACGTGCATATGAGCCGAAGAATCCTTTTATATCGGCTCGGTATCTATCACGAACGACAGGCCGCAGTTGCTTGAGGTTTTCAAGGATTGATTGTTTTGTCATAAATACCATTCCTTAAAAACATTATTATACTCCATTTTCCTGCGAAAGGCAACTAAGGATGGTTTTTCGCATGATTTTTTCGGGTGGTTCGCCGGTGTCCGTGCCGATGAATAATTTATACTGGGCCATCGCCTGGCGGACAAACATCTCAATCCCGCTTATCGTTTTTGCACCGGCCTTGGCGGCCTGCTTAAGCAGCAGTGTCTCGGCAGGGTTATATACCGTGTCAAAGACGGTCATATCAGCTTTTAAGCACTCGGCGGGCACGGGCGTTGCATCAACATCGGGATACATACCGATACTTGTGCAGTTTATGACCACCTGTGCGTCCATTTGATTAAGGGCTTCAAGCGGGGCATACCTGCACTTAAACTCTTCGCTTAAGGCCTGTGCTTTTGCGACCGTGCGGTTATAGACAGTAACCTCGGCCCCTACGTCCACCAAACCTGCTACCACCGCCCGGGCGGCTCCGCCTGCCCCCATAACGGCGCAGGTTTTACTGTGCAGGCCGTGTTTGTCGATTTTAAGGGCGGCGCAGAGGGCATCTCTGGCGCCGGCGTAATCAGTATTGTAGCCGCTGATTCTGGGGCCGATGCCGACCTTGAGGGTATTGACCACTCCGATATCAACCGCCAGAGGTTCGACAAATTCACCGGCTGCGTTTGCATAGTCAAGGGCATGGGCCTTGTGAGGGATTGTTACGCTGAATCCGCCGAAGCCGAGCCAGCTTCTGGCTATGATATTATCCATAAACTGGTTGAACCGGCTCTTTTGACCTTCCACAAGCAGCGGAAGGTACAATCCGTTTATGTCCCGCTCACCGAAGCAGGCGTTGAAGAGCGCGGGACTCAGTGAATGGGCAACCGGGTTTCCAATCACCCCGAAAAGCTCGGTCTCGGTGTCAATGTAATCCCAGCGATACAGCTTTTTCATCTGCTCGGCCGTAATCTGGCCCGGTGCTGTGGAGCTTCCTTCATCGAGCGAGGCAAATGTAAGAAATCCGCCGAGTTTTTTGGCTAAGATTCGACTTATAAGACCCGCCCGGCCCATACAAAGCACAATTACGTCGCCGGTTGTGTTGTGAAGTAAATCAAAGGCCTCGAAGCAATCGTTTATGTGGCCGGGTGTATAGACCAGCTTGGGTATAGCTTGGCTGGATGCAGCTTTTATATCATCGTAGAGTTTTGTCAGGTCGGCAAAAGGCCCGGTAAAGTCGTGGGCCGAAAGAATCAATCGAGTTTTCTTGTTTTCTGCAATTGCCTTTGTGAGTTTGCGTTGTGTATCACCCGCAAGAAAATTTTCATATTCACAATCTACAAAATCAGCACCTGCCTTTATCGCCTCGAGCAAAATCCCGGTTCGCAGTTCCAACGGCCGGTCACCCGCTCCGCCCTGAGCCTTATCGCGGCAGGTAACTATTATCGGCAGCCCGGTTGACTTTGCATATTCCAGAAGTTTTTTGACCGATTCAGTGCCGAGTTCTTTCAAATAATCTGTGCGAAGTTCGAGTAACTCGGCGCCGGCGGCGGCAGCCGAATCAATCCGCCCACAGGCGGCGGTAACACCGCCGGCTGATATTGGAATAGCAAGACAGGTCATAATGCAAACAGATATAGCCCTGTCGGGACTTGAATGCAAGCATAAAAATAACTTCGCTGCCGAGTGGCTCCAAGGTTATAAAAAGCAGGCACAGCCCCCCTTTCTGTGCCTGCTGTATCCAGGCTCATATCATGGTCTCGGTCGGCATCAGGAAACTCGGCCGGTCAATTTGCATACTTGACCGTGCAACCGTACGGCCTGGTTGCGGCAAGTGAAACGCTCTTGCCTGCTGTTAACTCCGCAAGTGCTTTATCCACATAATTGATATATTCACCTTTTACTTTGCCGAGGGGGGCATTATCTATAGCGCCCTCATAAGCAATCCTTCCCGCTCTATCGATGATAAATATGTGCGGCGTGTTCGTCGCTCCGAACAACCGGCCCACCTTGCCGGAGCTATCGTCCAGAATCGGATAAGAAAGCTCGTAATTTTGAGCCCACTGCTTATTAGTCTCGCTCGTGGCATAATTCGTACTGTTGACGGCAAGCCATACAACATCTTTGCCTGCATACTTATCGGCAAGATTTGCAAATGTTGCGTCCTCATAGTGCGGCTTCACAAACGGGCAGTCGTAATTGAACCACTCCAGGACGACTATTTTGCCCGAATAGTCGGACAGCTTCACCTCTTTGCCGTTGTGGTCGGTAAGCGTAAAATCAAGCTTCCTGGCGGCTTGAGCAACTGCCTGTTGGGCCGAAGCCGGCTTGTCGGGCGCATTTGCTACAGGCTCGGCGGCCCGACTTGATGAAGGCTGTTCTTTACAACCGCTAAAAGCGATTATTAAAACGGCGGGTACTAAAATCACAGAAAGCCCTGTCTTTGACATTTTCAGTCCCTTTCAATAAAGTTATAATTGGTCTTTTTGAACTATATACGAAGGCAATTGGGCCAAGGTCAGCAAAAAACCAAAAAAATCCGATTCGGCATGTTCATGAAATATTTCACAACGGCAAATCCGGGGTGTTTATTCAGCGACCTTGCATATAAACGGTTTATTGCTAAAATAGCCCGAAATCGTAATTGTTGTGCAAAAGTAACAAAAGTGGTACGAAAAGAATATGAAAAGTCTCTGTGGTAAAACGGTGCCTTTGACGAGGATTCAGAAGCTCATCGGCAAATATATGCTCCAGTCCAAGCGGCAGGGGCCCTGCTTCTATCTCGAAACGAGTGCGGACATAACGAGACTTATGGATATGCGGAGGGCGTACTGCAAACAGGTCGGTGTTCGGGTAACGACTAACGATTTTTTCTTTCGTGCGATGGCTGAGGCTTTAAGAAAGTTTCCTCTAATGGCCGGTCGCCTTGAGGATAACGGGGCCGGCGTTCGAACTTTCGAAAATGCAGGAATCGGCTTTGCGGTGGCGGCTCCACAGGGACTCGTTGTTCCGGTGATAAAAAATATCTTAGGAAAAACCCTTCCGCAAATCGCTGCTTCCAGCGGCGCACTAATTAAAAAGGCGCGTGCGAACAAGCTGTCACTTGATGATTTCGAGGGAGACGATATTGTCTTCAGCAGTCTCGGCATGTACGGGGTGAGTTCCTTTTTCGCCATCAAGCCCCCCGGCGTAGCCTGTATCATATCAGCGGGTAAAATCGCCGAAAGGTTTGTCCCGTCCGAAGAGGGACCGGCTGCTCGCAAAATGATGTCGGTCGGGCTGGCGGCCGACCGGAGAATAGTTGACGAATTTTATAGTGCTCAATTCCTTGGCGGTATTGTCCGGTTGCTTGAGACGCCCGAAATGCTGGTTGTTTAGGGACTCAGGTTCCCTGCGGGAGGAATTTTGCTTTGCAGCTATTAAATCGGCTCTTTAGAATATTGACATCGGTGAACTTATTGATATACTCCAGCCAAAACCGTGGTGGTTGTAGCGGACGGTTATTGCATTTATTCTTGAAGGGACTGTAAAAGATGAAAATAAAAACGTCTTTTTTCGTGTCGCTGTTGGTCATTTTGGCCGGTTCAATTCTTATTTTGGGCTGCGAAGAACAGCAACAGGACTCAAGGAGAATCAGACTCATCGCCGATGAAAATCTCAAGCTCAAGGAACAAGTCAAAAGCTGCAATCAGCAAATCGCCAAACTCCAAGAGACAATCGCCGAATACGAACAAAAGGAGCAAAAGCGGGCTGATTCCGAGAAGGAACTAGGAAACTCGGTTATCAAGCTGTTGCAAGAAAACGATGCCGCCACCAAAGAGATTGAGAAGCTTACCGCCGAGAACCTGGAGCTTAAAGCCAAACTCGACGAGTTCGAATCCGCTGATGCCGAGGGTGATAGTCCATAAAATGGATCTGATTTATCGGACACAAACTTTCTGCGCGGCCTCGAGGCAGTTTCGCATTCCTTCATTCGGATAGTGTCTTTGCATCGCCGCCGCGACCAGACCGACGAACATCGGGTGGGGCCGAAGCGGACGCGAGGTAAAACACGGATGTGCCTGAGTACCCATAAAAAAAGGATGCGACCGAATCTCTAAAATCTGCATAATCGGCAGATTCGGTGCCTTTCCCGAAAAGACAAGTCCCGCCTCCTGGAGCCGCTCGATATAACGCGGGTCAACTTCATACCTGTGGCGGAACCGCATACGTACAGTATCGGACTTGGCAAACAGTCGCCATGCTAAAGTGTCCCGCTTAAGTTCGATATCCCTGCCACCCAAGCGCATATTACCACCGAGTCCTTCTATCTTCTTTTGCTCGGGTAGAATATCTATCACACGCTCGGTGCATTTAGAGTCCAGTTCGCCGCTGCCGGCATCTTTGAGTCCGCAGACGTTTCTGGCAAATTCTATGACCGCCATCTGAAAGCCGAAGCAAAGTCCCAGATAAGGTACGCTATTTTCTCTTGCGCATTTTATACAGGCAATCTTGCCGTCCGTGCCTCGTGTCCCGAATCCGCCGGGGACGATAATGCCGTCAATATCAGCCAGATGGTCGGCGGCATTTTCGTCCCGAACAGATGTTGTTTCAATCCACCTGATATTTACCTTGCAGCCCAGCGCAATACCCGAATGTTCCAGGGCCTTTAGTATCGAAGCGTAGCTGTCGCGAACGGATGTGTATTTGCCCGTTATCCCAACCGTTACTTCGTGGGTCTCAGCTCCAATCTTATCGACAAAATCACACCACTTCGCCCAGGCTCGTCGCTCATGGCGCAGGTTTATTCTATTTTCAATCTTCAACATCCGCAACACCTCAAAGTCCAGCCCGCACTGGCGCAGCATCGAAGGTATCATATAGACGCTCGCCGAGTCGTGCATACTAAAGACCCGCTCCAGCGGTACGTTACTGAAGACGCTTATTTTTTGTCTTACCTGTTCGCTTACGGGACTTTCGGCCCTGCAGGCGATAATGTCCGGCTGAATGCCCATCTGCATCATCTGCTTGACACCTAACTGTGCGGCCTTGGATTTCTGCTCGCCGAGCGTTTTCGGCTCCAAAATATAGGTCAGTCCCACGAAACAACAGCTTCCGGGTCCTTCCTCGTAAGCCAATTCGCGCATCGCCTCGATATAGAATGCGTTTTCCAGGTCGCCGACCGTCCCCCCTAATTCGACAAAAACAATATCGGCATCTGTATCCATGGCCAGGTGCCTGAGTTTCAGCTTGACCTCGCCGGTAACATGCGGAATCATCTGTACATCCCGGCCGAGGTAATCACCGTGACGTTCCTTATCCAGAATTGACCGGTATATCTGACCGCTCGTCGTGAAATTTTCTCTTGTTAAATTCTGGTCGAGCATTCTCTCATACGTGCCGAGGTCCATATCGCACTCCATACCGTCATCCAGTACGAATACCTCACCGTGGCGGAACGGATTCAGCGTACCCGAATCGATGTTCAGATAACCTTCCAGTTTGATGGGTGCGACCTTAAGTCCCTTGTCCTGCATCAGCTTGGCCAGACAGGAAGAAAATATCCCCTTGCCTAACCCGCTCATTACCGTACCCATAACGACAACGTACTTAGCCTTGCCTTTTTTATATCCCTCGGGTATCGGTGAAAAATATTCAGTATCCGTCGAAACATCGCTGACGCCGGCCAACAGTTCCTCGCTCTTTGCCATAATCCCAAGCCCCACTTATCTCAGATTCCAAAATTACGATTCACAATACTTTCCATTCCATAACACCGCTCGAAAATCCTTCCTGAAGCTGGACCTCAAGTCGAAGAGCGTCCGTTTTGATGGTCTCGAATGTTACCTTATTGTACTTGTCTTTATCAACCCCGTATCCGCTTGCCTGAGCGACCGGCTTCCACTGACCATCATGCCTGTAAGACACCTGCCACGACTTCGGCACCCGGCATTGACCCCTTCCGGTATCGTCAAACCAGTACACCTCAACCGATGAGACCGTTGCCGAATCCTTAAAATCATACTGCAGCCACTCCAGCGTCCCCAAGTGAGGCCACCAGTGAAAGAGGGTGTTTTCTTCATCGCCGGAATGTCGCGGCTCGACCTGGTCGTTGATCGCGCTGAGCCGGGCGTTGTCCAGGTGCGATTGATAAGACGTGCTGACCTTGCTTTTGGAAGCAATCGTCGGAGCGGGCAAAGGGTTTGCCGCCTCTATAGTACGCGCCAACCACACAGCCATAGGCCCGGCCCCGCGGTGGGCCCATGCGTAATATGGGATCGCCTGAAAGGGTTGATTCTTTTGAATCAAGGCATCGTCACTATCCAGTTGGAGGTCCTTTGCCGTGCCCTTAATAACCACGACACCTTTCAGCAAATCTTTATGGTACTTGGCCTCTAATACAACATTATCACCCAATACAAGATTTCGCACATGCCCGGCGTTGTCCACACCCTCGGCGCAGTAAACTATCGGCCCGCGCTGAAGTACGATTTTGCCGATATCATCTTTAACATTACCATGCGCTTCAACGCGTCGAATCGGCATCGGCAAATTCAGTTCGATCACGTCGACCTTGCGCCACTTTCTGTTTATCACCGCAAATCCCTTATCCGGCAAAATCTTTGCTTCCTTGCCGTTAATCTTAAGCTTCGCCCCGGTGTCGATGTTATCTATATACCTGTACAAATCACTCGGCACAGGCGCCCCTTGCGCCCATCCTGGAATGCGCACAGCAACAGTAAATTCCTCCGGCTGCCGGGGTTCCACCGTAATCCTCACACGCCCTTGCCATGGATAACGTGTCTGCTGGACAAGTTTGACACTGTTTTGTCCCCGTTTAATCGTTCCACTGCCGCCAACGAAAAGATTAACATAAATACAGTCGTCGCGTTGAGCGTAGATATATCCTGCAATCGACGGCACAAAACGAACGATATTTGTCGGACAGCACGCACAGCCGAACCACTCACTTCTCTGATAACCACCCCGGGACTCAAGAGGATTCGGATAAAAGAACGTGTTGCCCTGAAGTGATATTCCGGAAAGAAAACCGTTATAGATTACCCGTTCCAGAACATCGATGTATTTCGCATCTCCGTGAAGCAGAAACAGTCGATGGTTCCACATTGCATTTGCAACCGCTGCACATGTTTCGTTGTAGGCGCTTGCGTTCGGCAGTTCGTAGTCCTCGCCGAACGATTCTCCACTATGTCTTGCCCCCACGCCGCCTGTTATGTATTGCCTTTTGGAAACCACATTTTCCCAGATTTTGTCAATCGCCTTGATATAGCCGTTATCCCCGGTCAAGGCGGCTACGTCGGCCATACCACAATACATATACTCCGCCCGCACGGCGTGACCCACCGCGCGGGTCTGCTCGATGACGGGCAAATGGTCCTGGCAGTAAGGCCCGTAGATTTTTCTTAAATCCTTCCTTCCCCGCCAATCCAGAAAAGACCCGGCCAGATTCAAATATTTCTGTTGGCCGGTTACCTGATACAGTTTTACAAGCCCTACTTCAATTTCCTGATGACCCGGAACATCAATCCTGCCGTCTTTGCCGAATACCGAATCTATGTAGTTTGCAAGCCTTATCGCCACATCAAGAATTTTGCGTTTTCCCGTTGCCTGATAATAAGCAACGGCCGCCTCGAAAAAATGCCCCGCGCAATACAATTCATGCATATTACGAATATTCGTCCAGCGTTTGTCGGGCTGCTTTTTCGGCACCGAATAATGCGTATACAGATAGCCGTCTTGCCACTGGGCCGAGGCAATCTTATCAATCACACCATCCACGTATGCCTCAAGCTTTGCATCAGGATGAATACTGAGCGAATAAGCCGCCCCTTCTATCACCTTGTAAACATCGGAATCGTTAAAATATATGCCCTCGAAATCTCCTTCCATCAGGCCGCCCGCCTTGGCGAAATTGCTTATCCTGCCCGTCTCCTCGCATTTCTTAAAGGCATAAGGAATTGTAACCTTTCGATTTGTCTCAAGGCGGGGCGACCAGAACTCGTCGGCTATTGTAACTGCCGTAAAAGGCACCCCTCTTACTATCTCACCTGCCGCATGGGCGGCAAAACCCGCCGGCAAACCAACTAAAAGGACAAAGACCGCAGATAAATTTTTGCTGTTACTCATTTAATCTCCTCTAATTTCCTGCCACAGAGATTATTCATTTTTTTTTACGCCACAGAGAATATTTCCTTGTTCATATTTAAAGAGCAAGAGTCATTTCTACATCTTAAAAACAAATTTCGCGCAAGGCCAACGTCTCCATAAGACTTGGCTCCGAACCGAATAGCGAATACGCTGTGATATTCATCGAATCTAATTTTTTAAGAACCTCTTTTCGCTCTGATCCCGGAATATTGTATTTCGTCATGATATTCTGATCCTTATAAGGCGGAACTTGCTCATAATCAGCAAAAATCCATTCATTTTCGCTGTTTGGTTTAACACAAAATAAATATTCGCTTTGTTGCAAAAAGTGTGTACGAGCAGTTTTTATGGAAGGACCAATAGTATGAATACGTGGTTCGTTACCGCTCCACTCCTTTGCGTTTCCACAATATTCCCTGTAGAAAAAGATTGACACATGTTCGGCTTCAGAATTTATATCTCTAAAAGCAAAGAAAGCTGCTATATAAGGTGATTTTGTCCAGTCGGTTAAAGGGCTGGGGAATCCATTGTGCCTAAGATATGCCATGAATTCGTAAGCGGGTAATTCAAGGTCTTTTTCACAAAATATCTTTTTATTCAGGTCCCATTTTGTTCCGATGCATGTTGCTACATATTCGCGAGCAATTTTTACTTTTGTGATATAGCCGGAAAGCTTCATCTCTTTCTTTATCCTATCGAGGGTTGATTCAAGATGATATTTGGAATCGCCTACTCCTCTAAAAAGCGGATAGGATACATTTGACGATGCTTGTCCTTGAAGTCTTTTTGTCTCGTTGTCAATCTCTGCCAAGGCTTGTTCGAATTCTTCCCAGGATTTGAGTGTTCGTTCTTCCATTAGTATCACTCGGTTTATAATATAAATTTCTTTTTCTCTGTTATCTGTGCCCTTTGTGGCTAAAAAATTAATTGTCTCCTTTGTGGCTGTTTTTATATCTTTTCACAAACGCCGCATACTGCTCGGGCGTATCAATGCCTTCCCAGGCGTGCTCGACTTTGCCGGTCATAATCGAAAAGCCATGCTCTATCGCGCGGAGCTGCTCAAGCTTCTCACATTTTTCGAGTTCGCCCTGCGGCAACGTCGTAAATTTGAGCAGGAAATCTTTACGGTAGGTATAAATCCCAAGATGCCTCAGATAACCGGCTATCTTGCCGATACCCCCGGCCCGCCGGTCGTACGGTATCGGCAACCGAGAAAAGTAAATCGCCCTGCCGATATCGTGTTGCGTATTGCGTGTTGCGTGTTGCTTATTGCGTATTGCGTCTTGTGCGTTGTCATTCCTGCGAAGGCAGGAATCCATTTTTTCTTTCTCATACGACGCGTCACGTACAACGCATGACAAGATAACGACCTTGACGATATTCGGGTCGAGAATCTGCTCTTTATCGGTAAAATCCGCGACCAACGTAGCCATATCCGCATTACTTTTCTGCAAGAGCCCAACAAGCTTGTCGATATTCGCAGGTTCAATCTCGGGCTCGTCAGCCTGCAGGTTCACGATTATCTCGGCGTCGATATCGCGTACGGCCTCGGCGATTCGGTCGGCCCCACTCCGGTGAGCCGCCGAGGTCATAACGCAATCGGCCCCGAAGCTCGCGCAGGCTGCCATTACCTTCTCGCTGTCGGTTGCTATGAGCACCTTTTCGACCATTTTGGCGCACAAGGCCCGCTCGTATGTATGCTGGACGAGGAATTTGCCGGTATCTTTGGCGAGAACTTTGGCCTCGAATCGAGTTGACCCGTAGCGAGCAGGTATTACGGCTAATACTTTCACAAAACCTTCCCGGCAGCAGTTTTCAATAAATTCGGTCTCAAAACCACTGCCCGATTATATTAAACCGAATCCGGCAGCCTGTCAAGCCCCGCAGAAATAAATTATCCGCTCCCTGTCATTCTGACCCCTTCTCTTCGCTCAAGGACGGGCTTTAAAAAAGATTATGAGTCAACGCGAAGTGAATTTATATTTATAATCGATGTTAAACACCTGGCCCTGTTCATTTGGAAGAACCGTTACTTTCCTGACAAAAAGAAGAAAATATTGCTTGCAGCTACGAAAAAGGCCTCTGGGATTGTTATGATAAAACCGGTATAAAATGGTTTTTTCAAGAAATGCCCTGTTTTCATCCGACATAAGGTATGATATATAGGTGTTATTAGGCTGAGATATACATAGAAAAAAGCCTATTATTGTCGTAAAAAGGCTTGACGAATCGATTTTGTGCCCATATAATAGCATTTGGTGCGTTGCCAAAGTTTTGTAAGAACATAAAAACGTCCTTTGCTTAATAAATGAAGTTAGGAGACGAGCTGAATGGGAGCAATTGGATTAGCATTGCTTGGTATGGTTATCGGAGCGGCGGGAACGGAGATTCTTCGCGCAAACAGGCCCGAAGTAATCGACAAAGTGGAAAATGCTGCAAAGGGTTTTGTGGATTCGGTTTTCCCCTCAAGGTCTGAAGAGGAAAAAACAAGCAAATAAAAACCGGTTTTTATTTTGTTCAAAAACCGGAAGAAAGGAAAGGTTATGATTAAGAGTCTTGGAATTCTGATAGGCGGAGTATTTATCGGCGCCGTGGGCGTGGAAATCATTCGTAAGAAGTACCCCGAATCCTTAGACAAGCTGTATGCAAAAACCTGCGAGATGGCATCGGGGGCGAAAGAGGCCTTCAAAAAGGGGTATGATAGCGCCGTCCGGCCCCGGCAGAGTGCCCAGGCAGGTGCCTGATAACAAGTTTTGATTTCTGTTGGGATATTGGAACGCACTGATTGTAAATTTTGCGCCAAACACCAATAAGATTTGAATAAAAGAGAACTGAAATATGGCTACACGCCGAAAACAGCAAGCCGGGCCTTCTCAAGTCATTGGGGCCGTGTCCAAATTCGCCGGTGTTCTGGTCGGAACCGCAGTGGTTACCGGCAGGCGTATTATTAAAACGGTGTCTCAGCCAGACCAAGGGCGTCAGGCCAAGCCGGGGAAAAAATCCGTACAGGCTCCAGCCGGGAAAAAGGCTACCGGAAAGACAAAGGGCCGAAAAGCAGAGAAAAAAGCAGCAAAGAAAAAAGAAACCGGCCCTGCAGGCAAGGCCAAAACAAGCCCGAAGACTTCTGAGCAATCCCCGGCAAAAAAGGGAAAGCACCGGGCCAAGATATCTTAAAAGGAGTTTAAGATAATGTGCCGTGTTGATGAAGAGCCTTTGGGAATTATGATAAGTATATCCAGAGGCGCCGGTACTTGTGTTGGAACGGTAGCGGCTGCCGGCAAAAAAATCACCGGTTTTGTGGTTGGTGGTGTAACAGCGGCAGGTCGTTTTCTTACCCGGCCAGTCGAGATTCCTGAACTGATTGCGGACGAACAGGCTGAGTCAACCCCCGGTGGATTCGGCATCGTCGTAAAAGACAGGCAGGAAACAGAGCCCAAGCAATCGGCCAAATTCCCAAGAGGTGCGCAGGACTCGGACCTTGCCACGGTGAAGGACCAATCAAAACGGCTGCAGAGCAAGGCCGAGGAGTTACAAACAGAAAACCAGGTGGTAAAGCCTCAACCATCACATTTCTTCGGTCCCGTTCAAACCGAACATAGTTTACCCACCCCGCTCGAAGAAGTTGTTGTGGTTTCTGCTGAAGAACACAGCGGTACCAGTTGGGAGACTGCTATGACCCGGGTTGGTGAAGAAAAAGTAATTGAAAGAGACAAAGAGCAACTCCATCGTGTTGTGTCTGTGAACCGGGCGCCCACTCTTTCCGCCGTGTCAGAGAATGAGGTTCGCAAGGCGGTCTTTGAAAACACGACCGAAAGGACAATCTTCAGGATGGCACTTTCTGATATTGGCAATCAGGATGCGGCGGTCCGTGCGGATGCAGTTAAAAGAATTGCCGGCATCGGCCACGAGTTGTCGGTGAGGGTTCTTGTAAATCAGATGGTGGGTGAACCGTCGGCGCAAGTACGACAAGAGTGTGTCAAGGCCCTGGCGACACTTCAGACGACCGAAGGGCTGCGTGCGGTTGAGCAGGCATTGGGCGACCGTTCCGCCCTGGTTCGCTTAGCTGCTGTGTGGAGCTTATACCGTTCAGCAGGGGCCCAAAGCGGCCCTGCGTTGGTACGTATGCTTTCCGATAAGGATGCGGAGATTCGACGCAGGGCCGTTACCTGTATTGGCTGGCTGGGCCGGGAACGGTTTGCCGCGGATTTATTACCGCTTCTGGATGACCGAAGCGTTTCCGTCCGTCAGGCGGCGGCCGAAGCGATGAGCGCACTTAACTGCCGTCAGGGGGTAACCGCCCTCATTGAACACCTGAATGATCCTGAAAAAGCAGTCAGAAAGGCTGTTATTACTTCGCTGAAAACAATCACCGGCAGGAAAATGAGTGGGCCGTTTCCAAGGGATAGCAGGTCGCTTCAGCGTCTGATTGAGCGATGGCGCCAATGGTGGAAAGAGGAGCGGGGAGATGAGGATACGGCCAAACAAGCGGTAAATGCGGATGTCTGATTCGGCTGAAGTTTTAGAGTGAAAGTTGCGGGAATGGTTTTTTTCAGTCTCTAAACCGGTCCCGATAAAATTGAAATTGAGGATTACAAAAGGCGCTCTTTTGATATCTATTTATGGTTGCCGACAGAAAACAGCCGTCTTCTGTTAAAAATTCCTGCCGGCAGGCAAGTAAGGGAGGTTGTTCAATGCCGAAAATTCGCAAACAAAACAAAAGGGTCAAGAAGAAAAACAACAGGAACACAAGGAAGAAAAGGACAAACCGAAATATAAAGATTCCTGTCGTACCCCTTTTGGAGTTGACAACAGAGACCGAACCAGGCGGTAACAACACCATTACCGAGCCGGGCATCGGCAGCAAAATTAAAGTGGAGGATCTCGTGGATGTTTCCGAGCAAAAGGCCGGCATCATCTCGATTGTCAGGGACCTTGAAGGACAGGTTGACACGGCGTATGAGTTGAAAAAGGTTCTGGAAGCCGAGCTTGATGCAACACGCAAGAAGCTGTCCGAAGAATCGGCTGTCCGAGCCCAATTAGAGCGGCGGATCAAGTCAGCCGAAGAGCAGTTTTCGCTGATAGAGCAGTTACGTCAGGACATATCATTCGCCGAACAAGAGCGGAACAGGTTCGACGATTTACTCGCCCGGACCCGGCAACAGCTTAAGGTAATGACCGGCGAGCGTGACTCGCTTGCCGAGCAGACGGCAATCGCCGAGACACACATTAAAGAACTAAATAGCGACAAGACCGTCCTCGAGGCCCGGTTGATGAATCTTAAGGACAGGGTATCGGATATGGAGCGTATGGGCGCAGAACTTGCCGATGCTCGTGCGGAGATTGAAAATCTTCGAGACAAAGTTGCAGACGCCGAGAACCGGGCAGCCGATTTGCATACTCATCTTCAGCAGCAGCAGGCTATGAATAACGATTTGAGGGAGATAAAGGAGTACCTTGAAAAGGAGATAAAGGCATCGAATGCCGAATATAAAATTGCCAGGAATGAACTTGATTCATTCAAGAAAGCTATTTGCGACATACGCAGTGAGGCGACTGAAACCAACGGGCGCATCCGCCACAGATACCTCAGACCAGGCAAAGCGGCGAAACTCCGCTCTAAACCCAACAGATGAAACCATAGGGCTGCCATCCACAGTCTTCGTCCGCCGGCAGCTAACCCGCATTTCTCACGAAGTCATTGTAAAAAAACTCCTTGTTCTGGTATAACTAATATCAACTTCAGTTAATTCGGGCCGGTTACTCTCTGCGTCATCCCGAACCCGTTCGGTTATGCTCCTTCGGCAAAGCGAAGGAAAGGTCGGGGCAGGCTTTTACTCTGCCATGTCATGCCGGACTTGTTCCGGCATCCAGAAAAACTGGATACCGGCTCGGAGGCCGGTATGACAAAAGCGTCGAGCACAGAAGCCGAGCCGCGCAAGCGGCCGAATCAAGCGACCGAATCCAGCCTTAACGCATCACGCAATACGAGCGACAAGCGACTAATATGTTCTGAGTGCCCTACTGTCATCCTGTGGGTGTTGTTAAAACCTCTCAAAATCACGAGGTGTGAGAAATGCGGGATGGTTACTTTTTCCTTTACCGTGCCATACTGTTGTCACTTTCAAAACTTTAGGCTTGTTCAATTTGTGTAATAAACGTTAGCGTTGAATTGTTTACTTCGTTCAAATGGCTGAAATGGTTGAATGCGGGGGATGATGGGCATTTCGACCAATCATATATCTCGGCCCCGGCAGGAGGTGGTGAAAAGGGCCTACGGCAGGGATGCACAGTTCATCGAATGTCGTTTCTTTTACGGGCTTCTTAAAGACGAATTTTCGCAGAAAACCTGCAAGGTTCGGCTGCAACCGAAGGGGACGGAGTGTAAGCTAATCCCGGTATCGAGGCTTTGGACGGTAAAGGGGTATAATACAATGGGCGTTATTTCCGGTACGACAAAAGAGGTGCTAAAGAGTGATGGGAGGAGTAATCCGCCAAGTGGTTACCTCACAACGACAGAGCTTGCAAGGCTCTGTGGGGTCTCGCGTTTCACTATTATCAACTGGGCCAAACAAGGCAAAATCAAAACGAAAAGGACAATCGGAGGGCATTACCGGATACCGGAGGCGGAGGCATTATTGGTGCTTAAAATTTTCGATGAGGATAAAGAGACGGACATATTCAGTCCGGGAGGATGCTGCGGGGCACAGAAACAAGAAACGAAGAACGCCGAAGAATGTGGAAATTGTTTAAACAATGCCCGCAAGGGTGGGCAGGCAAGGGCCAAAAAGAAAAAATTTCTGTATAACTTCGGCTACGGTATCGGCCGGGGTGTACACATTTTGAAAGAAAGGGGGCAACATGCTTAAGAGTTTGGGAATTTTGACAGGCGGTGTGTTCATCGGTGCTGTGGGTGCAGAGATTGTTCACAAGAAGTATCCCCAAACAGTGGAAAAACTGAAATCAAAATTTTGCCTGATAATCTCGGAGGCGAAAGATGCCTTCAGGAACGGGTATCAAAATGCCACCGGCCCGAAACCGGCTTCCGCTTAGATTTCAGACAAGAAAAGCGTAGAGACCGACTCATTAAAGAGAAGTATAAAATTGTGGAACAGGATAAAGCAAGGGTAATCGGAATTATCGGGGCCGCATCCAACCGTGCGGGCGGTTTTATTGGAAAGGCGGCGGTTCTCGGCAGGAAGATTGCAGGTGTAGTCACGGGCGGCGTATCAGCCGGGAAAGAGATGATCGGCCTGGTCGATAAAGATACCGAACCCGTGCCCGAAAACAATTCTAACGGGACCGACGAGGCTGTGTCGGTATCCAATCCTGTAGTGGCTCAAAACAAGTCGGCCCGAGAGCGAAAGAAACCGCAAAAAGTCAGAGCCCAATTTGAATCTAAGATTGAAAGGCTGGAGAGGGAAAATGACACTCTTGTTTGCCAACTACGACAGGCCGTCGGCAAGAGAAAAGAGCCCACGGCCGGTCAACGTTCGATAAGTTCGCGAGCGGTTGTACCGGAATCCGAACCTGTTGTGACCAAGCAGGAGCTGACCCAAATGCGAATCCAGGCCCAAAAAAATCAATCTCAACTTGCAGTGCAAGTCAGGGATTTGCAGGCCCAAAAAGAATTTCTGGTTTCTGATGTGGAAAAACTGCAGAGTAAAATTAACGGGATGGCTACTCAAAAAACAGGCATTAGCGGGCGGACAGATGCACTGAAATCCGAACTCGCAGCGACCCGGCGCAAATTAGAAGAGTTGCGCAGCCGGGCTGAATCCGCACAGGCCGAGCACGCCTCTGAGCGCAAGCAGTTGCAGTCAGAGAAAGATTCGCTGGTCTGTGAGGTTCGGAGGGCACGAAAAGAGGCGGACAAAAGCAAGGTCCGGGAGGATGCGATGAGCAAGAGGCTGGCCGAATTAGAATCTGAAATCAGCGTCCTTCGGGGTGAATCGGCTCCGGCACGCGGGAAAAAACCGGTTGGCAATACCACCGGTACCGAAAAACAAACCGGCTTATCCGTGGCGGTCGAAGAGGCACAGGCTACAGCAACGGCGCCGTTCGGTTCTGAGGAAGTGAAACCTTCAACGGAAGCGGTAACTCAAAGACAACAAACAGATGTAATTGTTGAAAATGTTGGAGGGCGGAAATTGAAATCAGAATCAAAGATGAAGGTTGGCGGTGCAGAGCTGACGAGAGTAACGCCGGAACAAGTAAAAGCGGCCGATTTCAAAAACGAGACAGACAGAGCAAACTTTCTAAAAGCCTTCTCGGATTTTGACAGCCCCAAGGCTACTGTTCGTGCGGACGCAGCGGCGGCGATAGCCGGTATTCGTCATGAATTATCATCCAGGTTTCTTATTACTCATATAGCTGACGAACCATCGGCATATGTCCGGCAGGAATGTATCAAAGCCCTGACGGCTCTTCGGAGCAGAGAGGGATTGGGAACGATAGAGCGTGCATTGACTGACGAAGCCGCCTACGTCCGCCTGGCGGCGGTTTGGGGGCTGTACCATTTATCCGGAACAGCAAGTGTCGGGACACTTACACGCATGCTTTATGACAGGGATGCAAGCGTTCGCCGAAGAGCAGTTATATGCATGGGCTGGCTGGGCGGGCAGGCGGGCAATGATGGAAACAATTATTCCCACAAGGTGGTTTCCGCTCTTATTCGATGCCTCGGCGACCGGTCCCAATCAATCAAAGAAGCTGCTCTTGACGCCCTGGAAGCTGTTACCGGTCAAAAGATGCCGGCGCCGCGGACATCGCCCGAGCGTCTGGTTGAGCAGTGGCGGCAATGGTGGAAGTCTGAATCTTCAGGAGAAAAATGAATATTATCGTTTGCGTCAAGCAGGTTCCCGACACCCTTGCAGTCGGCGTTGACAGTAAGACCAATACACTAATCCGGGAAGGGGTCGACAGCGTAATCAATCCTTTCGATTTACATGCAGCCGAAGTGGCACTTCGTCTGAAGGAACGATACGGCGGAGTGGTAACAGCTTTGTCAATGGGGCCGTCCCAGGTGATAGATACTTTACGGCAGGTATTGAGTTTGGGGGTAGAAAGGGCCGTTTTGCTCTGCGATATTGGTTTTGCCGGAGCAGATACACTCGCTACTTCTTATACACTGGCAACGGCGGTAAAAAAGCTCGGCCGTTTCGATTTGATTATTTGCGGCAGACAGGCTGTCGATGGTGATACCGCACACGTCGGGCCTTCGCTGGCGGAAAAGCTGGGCATCCCACACATTAGTTGTGCAGTAAAAATACACAAAGTAACGGACAAATACATAATTGCGCAACGTATGACGGATGGGGCAATCGAAAAAGTAAAGCTTTCGCTTCCCGGACTGATTACGGTTTCGAAAAGTATTAACAAGCCGCGCACCGCGACGTTGAAGGGGAAGATGAAAGCAGCCAGGGCCGAGGTTGAAATCTGGTCGGCTCATGATATCGGCGCTGATGAAAGTAAAATCGGATTAAAAGGTTCCGCCACAAGGGTAGTCAAGATGGCAACTCCGAAGCATGACAGGGCCGGGCTATTGCTGGAAGGTTCGGTCGCCGAGCAGGTGAAGGGTCTGGCCCTTAAGCTGCAGCAGGCCAAAGTATTGTAAGGCAAGATATATATCTCTTAATGGGAATAAATTTTCGCGGGCAAGAGCAAAAATTCAACCGGGAGCATCATAGTATGAGCATACGCGTAATAGAAGAGAAATGCAGCGGTTGCAAACTTTGTGTCCGGGCATGTCCTTTCGGTGCCATCACGGTTACAAAAAAGTCGGCTCATATCGATATAACCAAATGCAGTTTTTGCGGAGCTTGTGTGGAGGCCTGCAAGAAATTTAACGCCATTGAGTTGATACGCGAGGACGCAGCCGGATTTGTCGAGGTTGACAAGAGCAAATATAAAGGAGTCTGGGTGTTTGCCGAGCAAAAATGCGGCAGAATAGTAAATGTTACATTTGAGCTTCTCGGGAAGGCAAGACAGTTGGCGGACAAACTCGCCGAGCCTGTTTGTGCGATACTGCCCGGCAACAAAGCGGGTGGGCTTGCGCGCGAGTTAATCTGCTCCGGCGCCGACAAAGTGTACCTGGCCGAGTCGAGCCGGTTAGGTGCCTTTATCGAGGACACTTTCACAGAAGTAGTAACCGGGCTGATTCAAGAACACAAGCCGAATATTGTTTTGTTCGGCGCGACCGCCGTCGGGCGTTCACTGGCACCGAGGGTAGCGAGCCGGCTGGAAACCGGATTGACCGCGGACTGCACCGGCCTCGAGATAGACCCGAAGACCGGGGACCTGTTGCAGACCAGGCCGGCGTTTGGGGGCAACCTGATGGCTACCATTATTTGCCCGAACCGGCGTCCTCAAATAGCAAGCGTCCGTCCGAAGGTTTTCAAGGATGTCCATCGCAACGACCTGCGTACGGGAAAAATTATCCGGTATGACTATAAGAATCACACTTTAACACAAAAAGCCCAACTGCTTGCAGTAGTTAAAGATTCCGCCAAATCCGCCGGTATTGAGGATGCCCGGATAATAGTTGCCGGCGGACTTGGTCTGGGAAGTGCCGGGAATTTCAAACTTATCGAGAAACTGGCACAAGTAATGGGGGCCGAGGTGGCCGCGTCCCGCCGGGCCGTAGAGGCGGGATGGTTTTGCCAGACTCACCAGATCGGCCAAACCGGCAAGACGGTGCGTCCGAAGCTGTACATCGCCTGCGGCATCAGCGGCGCCATCCAGCACCTTGTTGGGATGCAGTCCTCTGAGATTATCGCGGCTGTCAACAAAGATGCGAAGGCGCCGATTTTTAACGTGGCTGATTTCGGCATTGTGGGCGATGTACTTGAAGTGGTGCCCGCGCTGACAAGAGAAGTAGAAAAGATGCGGACCGCCGGACAGGCTGAGCCTGTTACAACGGATATCGAGTCGGAACAACAACTTGCTTTGAGCAATTAGTGCAAAGTCGGGAAAATAAAAATTGTTGCTTCTCAGAAAAGGTTGGAAAATTGTCATTCTGAATCACGATTTACTCCCTGCGCGCCGGGAAAGAATCTCCGGCGCACGAAGGGTTCAGATTCTTCGCTGCGCTCAGAATGACAGGATAACGCCCAGAATGGTATCTCTAAGGTTTTCTAAAGAGGAAAGGTTGTCTCTCAGGGGGGTGCTTTTTTAGCTTATGGCTGAGTGTGAAGTAATTATTGTTGGTGCGGGGCCTGCGGGGATTTCCTGTGGGTATGTTCTTGCCAAAGCCGGCGTGGATGTTGTTATTCTCGAACGAGGCCGGTTTGCCGGTTCCAAGAATATGTTCGGCGGCATATTTTTCGCCGACCAGATGAACAAGTTAATCCCTGATTTCTATATTGACGCCCCCGTAGAAAGATTTGTTGCCAAAAAGCATTACTCTTTGCTGATAAACGATTCGGAAGTTTCTTTGAACATCGACTCGGAAGAACATAAAAAGCCGCCTTACAATCATTCGTATATTGTCAGGCGTTCTGTGTTTGATAAATGGTTTGCTGAAAAGGCTAAAGAGCAGGGTGCTACAATTATCTGCGGCACAGCGGTAACGGATTTTGTATGGGACGGCAACAAGGTTGTCGGTGTCAAAGCCGGCACTTCGGACGACCCCGAGAACGTCCTGACAGGTGATGTCGTTGTCTGCGGCGAAGGCGCCAATTCCATGCTCTCGGAAAAGGCGGGGCTTCGCAACAGGCTGTCGATGCGCGCCCGATGTATTTCTGTTAAGGAAGTGATTCAGCTTGGCAAAGACGTAATCGACGAGAGGTTCGGCTTAACCGCCAGAGAAGGCGCCGCATACGAGTATTTTGCGGACGCCACGCCCGGCATGTTGGGTGACGGTTTTATCTATACCAATATGGATTCATTGTCCGTGGGTGTCGGCGTTGTAATCAGTGAAATGTACGGAGCCGGCAATTCGGCCTGTCCAAACGAGTTGTTGGACAGATTTAAGAGCCATCCATGTATCCGGCCTTTGGTAAAAGGGGGCAAAACGCTGGAATATTCCGCCCACATGATACCGATGGACGGCTATAAGAATCTGCCGAGATTTTATACCGACGGCCTTATGTTGGTCGGCGATGCAGCCGGATTTGTGAACAACAGCATTTGCCACGAGGGTGTGAATATGGCTATGGCTTCAGGGATAATGGCCGCCGAGACGATATTGGAAAACAGAGGCCGGAGGCGTTACGACGCCGGTGCGCTTCGGCAGTACGAACGTCGGCTGAACAATTCCTTTGTCCTTGAGAACATGAAAAGCAGCCGGGATTTTATTGACATTCTGCGCACACATAAAGAATTACTCAACGACTATCCGCACCTTATAAAGGACGTGATAACCACATATTTCGAAGTAAGTGATGTGCCAAAAAGCTCGCTCAAGCGCGATGTCATTCGTATGGTACGCGGCAGAATAAGTTTTGTAAAAGCGGCAAGAACATTTGCAGCAATTTTGAAAGGCGGGATCTGATATAGCAACAGAAGAACAAAACAATCAGGCCGGGACGACCAACCGCCGCGAAGATTCGTTTTTTGAAACCCTTAGCCTTGATGATAAGCTTTTTACAGTTCACAGGAAGCTCCCTGCTGAATCGCACATTACACTTGACGAGCGTTTTTGCGGTGAGTGTTCCAACCGAATATGCACATATATTTGCCCGGC
>DUZQ01000011.1 GCA_013349435.1 Planctomycetota bacterium
GGAAAAAAAGGCCGAGCTGCTCATAATGAACCTTAATAAACGTGGACAGGGATGCTCAAGAAGAAAAACTGAGTAACGGGAAATTTATTTTTTGACTTCTTGCTCTTTATAGGTGACAAAAGCCAAGGCGTCGAATTCCTCACCACCAACAGATAAAAAGCGGTTTTACGAAATAATCAACACATTGCTCAATGTACTTCGAGGACCGAATTGTATTCGCCGTAGGGGTTCAGCTCCGTGATTTCGTTATACGGGTCCTGCTGCCACTGGCCGTCAACCACAATCCGGTATCTGTATTTGCCCTTGTTCATCGGCAGTTTGATTTGCCATACGCCGTTTTCGCCGACCTTTTGCAGCGGCGTGTTTTCGGGCTGCCAGTTATTAAAGTCGCCGGCAATCTGAACAGTGCCCGCCCTCGGATAAAGGGTCGTGAACATAACCGCATCTTCGGTGAGCCTGACGCCGTACAGCTCGGCGAGCTTGGCATCAAGGTTCATCGTCTCGACGGCTTCTATCGCCTCGGACACCCCGCCCGGCCCGGCAGTCTCAATCGTTTCATCCTGCCGGCTCAAAGCCGGTTGCTCGACCGAACTGCGCAACTCCTCGGCGCTTACGCTGATGGCGTCAAGCTTGTCCTGAAGCGTCCCGACCAATTCTGCATGATGAACCTGTGTATCAGCCCCGACCAGCTCTTCGGCAAGCCTCTGAAAATCCTTCTGACCTTTACTGGCGGAATCATATTCGCTGATGGGCTGACCCAGGCTGGCCGCTTCTTTGAGCTTTGTGTTGAAGTTGATAATTGTCTTAAACATCCTGCCGGAAAAATGCTTGCGAAGCTCTCCCAAAATCTCCCTGCCCATCTTCGTCCGTACGTCATACATGCTTGCAAGAACCATAACGTCAATCTTCTGTGAGCACTGCTCGGAAAGGACGCTGAGTGTGTCGAGCTGCCTGCTCAGACCGTGAAGCGAAAAGTAGCCCATCTCCACCGGAACTATTATATCCGTAGCTGCGCTGATAGCATTAAAAGTAAGCAATCCTACCGAAGGAGGACAATCCACTATAACGTAATCATAATCCTGCTTGACCTGCTCAAGCACCGACTTCAGGCAGTTCTCACGCTGCCCAACACCGCTCATCTGCTGCTCAAATGCGGCCAAATCAATACTGGCGGGAGCCAACTCAAAGCCATCCGATATCTGCCACAGCACCTCGGACAACCTCAAAGGTTCGCCCCGGCTGTTACTAATGAGGACATCGTAGATGCTCTGCTCTATCTGCTCCTCCGGAACCGCCAAACCAACCGCGCAGTGCGACTGGGGGTCCATATCAACCAACAACGTCCTGTGTCCTCGTCCAGCCAGGGCACTGGCCAGGTTTATCGACACAGTCGTCTTACCACAACCACCTTTTTGATTAACTATCGCAATTGTTCTCATGATTTTTCCCTATATCCAATCGACTAATGCCCATTTATGTGTCTGGACTATCCATATATTGACCTGATTCTTAAATCGGCAAAAAGAAGCCTGAACCTTTAGGTTTTTATCGGACAAAACCCTGAAAATCGCAGATAACAGCGTAAATATCGGTCTTTTTGACGGAATCCACCACTTTGATGACATACCGTTTAGTACTGAAAATTATGTATTGCTTCGACAATTCTGCAGAAATCCAGGCCTCAATACCCCCAAATTTTCGCAGCTTAAAGACCTGTTTTGCCGATATTAAGAGTACAGTTGGGTCGATATGATGGATTGACACAAAAATTGGGGCACATGAATAATTAAGGACACGACAATGAACGAACAGAATATAATCAGATGGATGCGGGAAAAGGTAAAAAGAGACGGCTTCACCGATGCCGCGAGCCTGGCAGAGGATTTCCTGCAAATACACAACGTTACTGATACCCTTGACCCGGATTTCTCCAGGACTCTCGATGCAGGTTTCAAAATCGCTCAGGAAATCCACGGCTTAGATGAAGCGAAAACAGTAAAACAGGGCACAGCATAAAAACCTCTTGGCTGATACGAGCCTGAAACCGTTAACGAAATATGCGATTGATTGAGATTCTTCACTTCGCCGGCACTGTATTCAAAATGACAAATTTACGCTGGATTCACCACCGCACCCTTCAGAAATCACAGCTTCCCGGCCAGGATAGTCAGTTCACGGTCAAGGCCCTTCTTTGAAGTGAACCTGTAAACCTCCCCGGCATCGACTACGACTTCCTGTGGGGTAATAGCAACTTCAATCCGCCGCTCACCGTCTCTGTTGCGTATTATGTTGGCCAGGGTTATCGCCTTTTCCACACCGTCCCCGGTTGAATAGTTCACGACCTCATCAGGCTGGGCCAGACGCCCGCCGTCATAGATTGATTCGTTGGGAATACCCCTGAGCCAATCGTAAACCTGCTCAACAGGTTTATCCTGTGCAGCCTCAACCGAGACCGGGTTGCGCTCGACAGCAGCCTTTACAAACGGCTCCCAGTCACAACTTTCCATATCCCTGTAGGCATAAAAGGCCAAGTCCGCCGTGATGTTGGAGCTGCGAATACCGGACAAATATTCGATAACCTCCTGCCTGCTCTGCTCAACCGACAGCTCGATAGGCGTATTCTTGACGTAGTCTTTATCGAAGGCCGGAAGTTTCGCCTCGACATGAAGGAATGAGCAAAGCTCATCAACAAACTTTGCAGCTTCCGGAACGAACGGCTCCAGATACTTTGCTAACATCTTTGTGCCTACAGCCTCCTTCAAATCTATCTTTTCATGCTCGATAAATCTCATCAGCTCCTCACAGCATAGCCTGTCCCGGCACTTATAAGGTGAATAGTCGTCTTCGGACACCTCGCCGAGCAATTTATCGAAAGTCTCATCGGCTATTCGGTAGTTGCTCCCGTGCTCATAATGGAAAAGGACATCGGCCTTTACGAACATCGCCTCGCCCCGCAGATGCCGGCAAAACTGAAAATACTGTTGATAGTTGCGATTACACCTGAGGAAATTGGCAAAGATAAGGGGACTGGGCTCCGTAGAAAGATATTCTGCAAGTCGGCCGGCAAAATACCTGTACCCCTTTTTGTCTATTGTCGCCCTGTCGTAAAAACAGTGTACATAACCTGTCGAGTGAGCAACAATGGTAACTTGCTCGTTACGCAGGGCACGCTGGGCCTTGGCGCTGATAGCCGTGCCGTTGAACCACATCGTCCTGGTAAGAAGCCTCCTGTTGTTGCTCAGAACACCACCCTGAATATCAAAATAGTTCTGCGAGTGAAGCGGCGTAAGTACCATGTAAATATCTTCCAATGGTATCTGACATACAACAAACGCAGCCGATGCATAAAGGGCAGCTAATGAAACACACTCACCGGCACCCGTGTTGTAACCATCCTTAAGGGCAAAAGCAGTCATCGCTTCGACCGTCTCGGTCTTCCAGTAAGGAATAATGTCCCCGTCGTATTTATCCAGACCGAAGTGCCTGCGAATATCCACGTCGAAGTAGTATTGGTCGCCGTGGTAACCGAATAGGGCGTTACTGGCGGCGATGTCATCGGGTGATATGAACTTCTCGAAACGCTTCAGCTCCCTCGATTTGCTGGTAAGACCCCAAGTATTGAGGTCAAGGTTGAAATCGTACACATCCATGATGAATTGCCTAAGCCGCATCAGCTTTTTATAGGGCGATTTTCCTTCGAGCTTCCTGAAGCTGTCGGCCTGGCGCCACCGCCATAAAATCGGACTCATTATGTTCGCCAACACCAGGCTGTACATAAGTTCAGGAAATACAAATACTTCCATATCAGAAAGAGTTATCGCACTGGTATATTTTTCAAGTTGCTCTGAATCCATTTACCTTCTACCCCGAAAATGAAAACAAATCCAACCCACCGACGATTGTAGATTCACCACCTACAAAATGCAAATCATTATTTGAGTGGATTGAAACGTATTTGCTATGGCATGATGCCAAGTATCACCAAGGGCACGGCAGGCACACCTCGTCCCTGACGAATGACGTTATAAAATTCACCCTCGTAATATGGGACGCCGGAACTCATCTGAATCTGAAGATCCTTCATCGGTAAAATTTCTATCCCTACGTCGATTTGATCACCAATATAAAATGCAAGATGTTTAACAAAAAGATCATAAGTCACAAAAGAATACTTTCCGAATTGAACTTCAATTGCTATTCGCTCCTTAACAAAATCTGTTTGGTTGTAACTATAGATTGGAGTTTGACCCGCTTCCTCAATCTCCTTCTTTTGTTCCTTTGGATCCATCGAAAGTGTTTTTCTAATGAGTTTCTCATCTTTTGTTACCCAGTAACTAACCCGACTTTCTTTCCAATTAGCTTTGGTAAGCAATTTCTTAAAATTGGCGTTCATGTCTATCGGGCTATAAAGGAGTTTTCCTTTCATCCCCTTCTCTTTTGAGACTTTTGTCTTACAAGCTTTGGCGTCGACTGCCTTAACAACCTTATTTAATTCTTTCCACAAATGTGGCTTATGTACCATTAGGAATTCTAAGCCGTTCAAATGTGAGTAGGTTTCTATGATTTTCATTTTATCTTATGTTTTCCAATGTTTTGTTTTCAAATAAAGCCATCTGCTTCCTATCTTTACTTCCAGCCCAAGGAAAATGAGTAACTCCGTTTCCATTTGCTTCCGGATCATATATCGGTTTATTCATAGGACGTGTTCTAAGGGTGCCTTTCATTTCTTCCTTAATGCGATCTACGGCGAGCAGAACATATTTACTAACAACCTCAGAACCGCATCCTCTTCTGTTATGTCGAATCGCTGCGACCACTGTGCTTCCAGTTCCTAAAAATGGATCAAGAATCCACTCTTCTTCATTTGACATTGAAAGGACCAATCTCTCAACTAATTCGACGGGGAATTGACAAGGGTGTTCCGTTTTTTCCACGTGATTGCATTTGACGTTTGGGATCAACCACACGTCACCGGGATTTTTGCCTAAAGGATTGCATGAGTATTGACCTGCTTTTGGACCTTTGAAATACTTCTTTCCCGGGTATTTCTGAGGTACCCTCACCGGGTCTAAATTAAAGGTATAATCTTTTGATTTTGTGAACCAAATTATTGTCTCGTATCTACCTGAAAACCTCTTTGAGCAATGCAATCCATGCTCAAAATGCCAGACAATACGATTCCGCATTTGCATACCCAATTCATTAAAGATCGGGTACAGGACTGCATCGAGAGGAATAATAGCTCCTCTTTCAACATAGTTCCCAACCTGCCAGCAAATGCTACCACTTTCAGAAAGTACGCGAAAGCACTCCTTGATTACCGCTGCCTGTTGCTCCAAATACTGGTTCAAATGGAGTTTCTTTTCATATTCTTTTCCGATATTGTAAGGGGGAGAGGTAACTATGAGTTGGATTGATTCATCCGGTATTTGATTTAATAATTTCAGACAATCTCCCGGATACACAACAACGTGCTCTGACAGATCAAACTTTTGCGAAATTTGACAGTTTCCAAACATGGTAATAGTCTATCACGGTACAATCTTTGCGTCAATGATTTTCGAAATCAGTTAGGTCTGTAATTCCAAACAAATTTTACCCGGCTGTCCAAACCTCAGATTGGTGTGGGTCGGCTGAGCAGTACTCGATTCGGTAGGGCTTAACGATTATGATGCCGTAATTCGCATCGTCCGGGCCCTTAAAAATGCCGGACAACTTATCAAACCAGAATCTATGACGCTCAGCTTCATCAATCGTTAAACGAGCCTTGCCCTGAATCTGAAGGTATGGAGCCATCATTTGGGGGTCTGTAATGCCGCAGGTAAGATGAACTTCAGCATTCTTTTGAATCTGCGTAACCTTGCGGGCCTTTACAAAGGTAGCAAGCCTGATTGTAAAATCTTCGGCGCCTCTTATCATAACGTACCTGACCCACGGTTTTCCGTCACCGGTTACAGTGGCAAAGCTCGCTAACTGAAGGCCCTTTAGAATCTCATAAATTCTGTCTTTCAAATCAGACATCTTTTCCCTTTCGAAATTAAAAAAACGCGGTCCTGTATGAGCTGGCGCCTAATACGCTTTGCATTTATTGATTTTCCCCAAGGCTTTCCGGCAGTGTCTGGACAAAGGCCTTTATCTCATCACGGCACCTCCTGAATTCCGCTAAGACCTGCTCGGTTGTTCCTGTAGTAAAAGAGGGATCCTCGAAACTTCTGTGAAACATCTTAACATCGCCGCCGAAAATGGGACACAGCTCCTTCGCATAGTCACAGACGGTTATCACATAGTCAAACTCGTTTCCTAAAAGCTCATCCACGTGTTTGGACCTGTGGCGGGATATATCCACGCCGGCCTCAGCCATAACCTCAATCGCCTTTGTGCTGACTCCCACCGGTATAACACCCGCCGAGAACGCCTCGATACAACTGCTTTTGAGGTGCTTGGCCCAACCCTCGGCCATCTGACTGCGACACGAATTACCCGTACACAAAAACAGTATTTTTAACTTCCGCGCATCTGCCATAACAATGTACACACTTTCGGCTTTTGTGCCGCTGCGCTAAATAGTCAATATAAAATCATAAATATAAAATTAATTGAGTGGGTCTGTAAGCCGAGTTCTGTATCCCGCACCTGCTTTGAACAGAAAAGCAGAAATCCCAAGCACGAAGCACGAAATCCGAAACAATTCCAAATAACCAAAATTCAAATGACCAAAACAACTCGTTTCGAGAATTCGAACATTCGAATTTCGGATTTGTTTAGAATTTCGATATTTAGATATTAGAATTTCCTGCTTTGCCATGCAAAGCAGGTGCGGGACGGCGGCCATTTAACTGGACCAACCGTTACCGATTGGCTCTGCCGAAAACGGCAAGCGACCTACCCGCCGGCGGTTACCCGGGCAGGGCAAAGGATTCTTAACCGGTTGTAAGAATCCAGCCGGCTTACTTGGTCTTGCAGGCGGTGGGGTTTACCTCACCGACGCTGTCACCAGCGACGTGGTGCGCTCTTACCGCACCTTTTCACCTTTACCTGTGCCCTAATAAGGGCCATCGGCTGTGTGTTTTCTGTGGCACTTGCCCGCGGGTTACCCCGGGTGGCCGTTAGCCACCACCGTGCCCTATCCTGCTCGGACTTTCCTCCCCGCACCTGCTTCGCTGTGCAAAGCAGGTGCGGGGCGACCGCCCGACCCACTCAAATCTATTATACCATAAAACGCAAATTCGGCAACAGCGCCGAATTAAAAAGGCCGACACACCGCTGTCAAATTCGAAAAATCACTGTTTTCTCAAGTGTGGTTAATTACCGTGATAGTTCAATATGTTTGCCAAAATGCTCATCGTTCGTTTCGGGAAAATCCTCCCGGTAATGCACGCCCCGGCTTTCTTTGCGTTTCTCGGCGGATTGTGCGATCAAAAGCGAAGCCGTCAGCATGTTCTGGCATTCCCAACCGAAGGGTGAGTCAAATACCTTATCCATCACATACCGTTGCCAGAATCTGATAATCTCCTGGGCTTCTACAAGCAGATGGGCCTTGCGGGTAATCCCGACGTTCCGCCACATAAGCGCCCTGAGCGAATTCGTAACATCAGATGCATCCAGCCGGCTTCGGTCGGAACGTGGAATCTCATACTTTATTCTGTGGTGCCTGAGGTGGTTCACACCCGCTTCCAAACGTAATGATGAAGCCCGACCGGCGATTTTACCAAAAACCAGACCCTCAAGAAGAGAATTGCTGCCCAAGCGATTGGCACCGTGCAAACCCGTCGATGCAACTTCGCCACAGGCGTAAAGGCCCTTTATATTCGTTTGTGACCCCGCGTCCGTCTTGACTCCGCCTATCATATAATGAGCGCTGGGTCGAACAGGTATCAAATCTTTGCTTACATCTATGTCAAAGCTTTCACATAACTCACTGATAAACGGGAAACGCCTGGAAAAGTGTTTCTTGTCAAAATGTCTTATATCAAGATAAACATGTGTTGAGCCTGTTTTGAGCATCCTGTCCAGAATCGCCCGACTGACCACGTCGCGGGGTGCAAGTTCTGCGGCTTTATGATAATCGGTCATAAAACGTTTATTCTCCGAATCCAGCAGAATCGCTCCCTCACCTCGAAGAGTCTCGGTTATCAGAGCACGCGAAGCACCGGCAACATAAAGAGTGGTGGGATGAAACTGGACAAACTCCATATCCTGAAGAACAGCCCCCGCCCTGTAAGCCATCGCAATACCATCGGCGGTGGCAACTTCCGGATTGGTGGTCTCCCGATAGAGCATACCCGCACCACCCGTCGCCAGAATAGTGCTCGCCGCCCAGATAATCTGAAAACCACCACCTTGGCCGCAACCTATAACCCCGATACACTCATTGTCGTTGTTGGTGATAATATCAATAACGTAAAAATTCTCGATTATGTTTACACCGGCAGTCTGCCTGACTTTTCTTATCAAAGCCTCCGCTATCACACTGCCGGTCGAATCACCGTGAGCGTGCGCGACTCGGGCGTGACTGTGGCCTCCCTCAAGACTTATATCTATTTGGCCGTTGACCTTATCAAATTCGGTTCCCCACTCGGCAAGCTGATGAATAAGACCCGGCCCCCGGCTTACAACAAGTTCGACAATCTCTTTATCGCAAATACCGCAGCCGGTCGCAAGTGTATCACCGACATGCTCGGCAAGACTGTCATCGGCACCGAGTACAGAAGCAATCCCACCCTGGGCATTCCAGGTATTGCTGCTTTGGAATGTTCCTTTGCAGACAAGGGACACATTGCAGTTTTGAGCCGCTTCAATCGAAGCTCGAAGCCCCGCAATCCCTCCCCCTATCACCACACAGTCGGTGAATATCTGCTGAATCGAAACCGTATCTATCGACACAAGATAACGTCTCGGCTCGCTCTCTTTAGTCTGCATAAGCTCGTTCTCTTCCAACTGCGGTTACCTAAAATTTAAAAAGCAAAAAACAGGCTCCCTTCGGCCGATCTTAAGTATAGTATCTTCCACGGTATGATGCAACTATACAAGACTTTAAGTTACTCAAACTGACCTATCTGATTCGGGTATTGGCTTTAAGTGCTTTATTGATAAGTTCATAAGTAATCTTGTCCTTCCGACCGCCCACATGTCATTCTGAACGCAGACTATTGTCATGCCGGATTTAATCCGGCATCCAGTTCATTTAGCCCTGCGTTTCACGCAGGGTCATTCTGAGGCGCAGCCGCAGAATCTCAATCGTTCGTCTACTGTCATTCCAAACTTGATTTGGAATCCATTATCTCACCGGAGGTCTTGGATTCCAGCTCCCTGCCCCTGCCTCCGCAGGGGTGACATTTTTCCGCAGGGGCAGCATTCCTTCGCAGGGACAAGCTTAGCTGGAATGTCAATTATACGCGACAGATTCTTCACTCCGCTTCGCTCCGTTCAGAATGACAGGGGGCTACCTCTGACGCTCCAGTCAGCATGACAACAAAAAACGGTCAGTTTGAGTAACTTACTCTTTTCTACTGTTATGATATAACCACCAACAAAAAAGGGCCGCTGAGCAAATACGCACAACGGCCCTTTAATACTTCACTATGTATTTCCTATCTACCGCTGCGCCTCCTCAAAAGTGTCGCCCCACCCAGGCCCAGCAAAACAAGCGTAACAGGCTCCCGAACCATTGCAAGGCTGTATCTCCAGCCCCGTGCAAGACTGATGAACTCGTTGGTAATCGGTACCTCTTGCTCCTCTTGCTTGTTAAGGTCCCATGTAGCCTGGGAACCTTCGGATTTAAGAGCAAGGCTGTGATACCCACCACGTGCAACGGCCACAAAATCACTGCCCGCAGGAACATCACACTGGTGATAATTGTTCCACCCCCAGGCCGACAATGAACCGTCGTATTTGATAGCAAGCGTGTGGTGACCGCCGTCAACAATCATAGCATACTCGCTGTTCGGTGCCGGTTGGCTCTGGTGGTATCTGTTCCACCCCCACACTACACCTGAACCATCAGACTTAACGGCCCGGCTGTGATAATAATCGCCTACGATAGCAACAAAGTTATCTCCTGTAGGCACACTGCACTGGCCGTATGTATTGTCACCCCACGCCGCAAGTGTACCATCGGACTTGATGGCAAGACTGTGATATCCGCCGCCGTCAACTGCTATAAAGTCGTTCCCAACCGGTACATTGCATTGACCCGAACTGTTCCACCCCCACGCAACTAATGAGTCGTCGGTCCTGATAGCAATGCAATGAAAACCTCCACAGGCAATGGCTGTAAAGTCATTGCCCGTCGGCACGTTGCACTGGCCGTATGTATTGTCACCCCAGGCAACCAATGAGCCGTCGGACTTCAGTGCAAGACTGTGATACCCTCCACCGGCAATCGCTACAAAATCATCGTTCGTAGGAACATCGCACTGACCGTATGTGTTATTTCCCCATGCAACAATCTGACCGCCAAGGACCGGTCCGCAGAATATAGATATGACTATATAGACAGCCGCCGCCCAAACAGATGATGCCCTTGTTATGCTTCTCATCTCCTCCTCAAATCCTCCTCAAAAGACCGTCAACTTAATAGCCCGTAAGACCAGCACCAAACAGGCACTAACTTTTAAGGAGACTATGGCGAAAAGAATTGCTCACTCCCTGTCTTTCCATCACGTCTCCTTTAACTCACAGACGCTCCATCGGATTTGCTGTTGTAATTATACCACCTCATCGTCCTGTAATCAAGAACTTTTTGGACAAAATAAATGAAAATATTTCATAAATCTAAAATCCTGCCTCCTTGTCCTGAAGCCATCAGGCAATCCGAATTTCAAAAAAAATGTCTTTTTCCGGCGATGTAGAGCATAAAATCTTATTAAAAAGTATTATAAACCCAGAAAAAACATCTAAACCACGGTAATCAGCATAGACCCCGTAACAAATCCTTGCCTTCTTGTGCGATTGTGTTTATACCAGAATCGCTTTTTATCAGCTTCGTTTTTTTGATTTTTCCCGGTTTGACAAAAATACACAATTGTAAGAAAATAGGCGAAAAACGAGCAAAAACCTATAGGATTGAACTGGAACTGTCAAATTCTATAAAGGCTACCATGGAAACGCCTTTCCAAATCAAAGACAAGTGCATCGTTATTACAGGCGGCGCCGGCGCATTATGCGGTTCTTTGGCTGCAGCGCTTGCCCGACAAGGCGCGAAGATATGCATTCTCGATCTTGATATGCCGCGAGCCGAAGAACTGTGTAAAAAACTCGAAGCAGACACAGGTTATGCCTTTGCGGTAAAAACAGACGTCACGGATAAAGAATCGCTTCAGTCGGCTTTCGACCGCGCGATGGAGGAAATGGGCAGGATTGACGTACTTATCAACGGGGCCGGCGGAAATAAAAAAGAAGCCACGACTTCCGAAAACCTGTCCTTTTTTGACCTCCCGCCTGATGCCTTAAAAGAAGTTTTCGATTTGAATCTTCTCGGCACCATCCTGCCTTCTCAGGTTTTCGGTAAATGTATCGCTGAACAGGCAAGCGGCGTAATCCTTAATATCTCAAGCATGAGCGCCTTTCGGCCCTTGACAAAGATACCCGCCTATTCAGCGGCAAAGGCCGCAGTCAGCAATTTCACCCGGTGGCTTGCGGTGCACATGTGCCGGAACTATTCCAAAAACATCCGCGTCAACGCAATTGCCCCGGGCTTCTTCCTTACCGAACAAAACCGATTTCTGCTCACCGACGAAAAAACAAAACAACTTACCGAAAGAGGAAAAACGATTGTTGACCATACTCCCATGGGCAATTTCGGCCGGCCGGAAGATTTAATCGGAACGGTGCTGTGGCTCATAAGCGATGCGTCCAGATTTGTCACGGGCGTTGTCGTACCGGTTGACGGGGGATTCTCTGCCTTTAGCGGAGTCTGAGGGTGTACGTGGCCGGATAGGTTCTACAAAACCGTAGGAAACCTGTAACCGATGCTGATATCAAGAGAAAACAAAGAAGCCTTTCTCAAACTATCCGATGCGGCCGATGCAATCAGTGAATTCTTTACTCAGAATAACTACAAAGGCAAACGTGTCCTTTTAATAATCCCCGATAACACTCGCTCCGGACCGATCGGTGAGATATTCAAAATTATTTACAGCTACTTAGGCCCCCAGGCAAAGTCGGTTGATTGCCTGGTCGCACTCGGAACCCATCAGCCGCTCACACAGGAGCAAATCTGTAAAAGGCTGTCATTATCTCCCCGGCAGCGCAGCGGCAAATACGCATCGGTAGGACTTTTCAACCATCAATGGGCAAAAAACGATACGTTTACTTCAATAGGCAAAATATCCAGCGACCAAATAGACCGTCTAAGCAATGGCCTGTTTCGTGAGGAAGTGAACGTTGCAATCAATAAGATGATTTTCGATTATGATGAGCTTTTCATTGTAGGGCCCGTTTTCCCACATGAAGTCGTCGGTTTCTCCGGAGGACACAAATACATCTTTCCGGGAATCGCAGGGCCAGATATTATAAACTTCTTTCATTGGCTCGGTGCCGTTATAACAAATCCCGTAATAAATGGACACAAATGGACACCCACAAGAAACGTCGTGGAAAAGGCAGCCGAATTCATTGATATGCCGCGGAAACTGTTCGCTATCGTCGCCATCCGGGACAAATTGAAGGGACTTTATATCGGAGACGTCCTCGATGCCTGGGAAAAGGCAGCCGACCTTTCGCGCCGGGTTCATATCGTCTGTGAAAACAGACCCTACAAAACGGTGCTCGGCATAGCACCTGATATGTATGAAGATATCTGGACCGCAGGAAAAGTTATGTATAAGCTCGAGTCGGTGGTAGCCGATGGCGGCTCGCTGATTATCTATGCACCCCATATCTGCGAGTTCTCATATACCCACGGTAAAATAATCGAGCGGATTGGTTACCACTGCCGAGATTACTTTCTAAAACACCCTGAAAAGTTCACTGCCGTGCCGAAAGCCGTCCTGGCACATTGTACACACGTAAAGGGCATCGGAACGTTCATCAATGGTGTCGAAGAGCCTCGAATCAATGTAATATTAGCCACCCGAATCGACAAACAACGCTGTGAAAGTGTAAACCTCGGTTATATGAACTACGAACAAATAAATATCTCGTCCTGTGAAAACAGAAGAGATAAAGGTATCCTTGTTGTTAAAAATGCCGGCGAAATCCTGTACCGTCTGAACAGACGGCAGAATATGTATCACGGAAAAAGAGGTTAAGACTGATATGATAATCGTTGTGATGGGTGTATGCGGCTGCGGCAAGACGCTCATCGGAAAAATGCTCGCAAAGCAAACAGGGCTGGCTTTCTATGATGCCGATGACTTCCATTCGGCAAAAAGTGTAGAAAAGATGACTGCGGGTATTGCCCTTGACGACGATGACCGATTGTGCTGGCTTAAACGGCTGGCCGGACAAATGACAAAATGGCAAAGCAGCGGCCCGGCCGTCCTCGCCTGTTCGGCACTGAAAAAATCTTACCGAAAAATCTTAAATGAGGCCGGTGAAGTACGCTTCGTGTACCTTAAGGCTTCCAAAAATCTAATAATTCAGCGAATGCAAAACAGAAAGGACCATTATATGCCTGTTTCTCTGATTGACAGCCAGTTTGCAATCCTCGAAGAACCGGACGATGCAATGATTGTAGATGCCGAAAAAAAACCCAACGAAATTCTACGCTGCATCCTCACCGGCTTCAGGAAAAAAACCGGCAATTAACAAAGCCGATATCGTCCGGCGAAAATACAGGCCAATAAAACCGATTTTTCACTTTTTTGAGAATCTTTCATATGCTTCTTGTCGAAACACTTGACATACCCGCCGGGTACCTGTTAATGTATATATATTATGAACCTTTAGGGGCCGTAGCTCAATTGGTTAGAGCATCGGACTGTCGATCCGAAGGTTGAGGGTTCGAGTCCCTTCGGCCTCGTTTTTGTAACTTGAGGGTTAGTAAGCACTTATGCTTGTTGGCCCTCTTTTGTTTTTGCCCTCGACAGTCAATGTGCAACAAGTGCGCAACAGATTTGACTCGCCAATCTGTTCGCAAACCTCCCTGGCATGGTCTAAGATGTCTTCTCTTACAGCCAGATAAAACCTTCGTGTGGTCTCGAACTTGGAGTGACCGGCGAGATTAGCGACCGACATTGCCGGATTCATCGATTAACAGCCGTACAGAGCCTAAGCGGTCGTGGAGATAAATGTAAGCAGGGTCGGTATAGTCGCCTTCGTAAAAAGCTATCGGCTGGGCACCGGAGTATATATATGACCTTTCCTAAGAGCCGTCATCGCCATCGATGACAAATAGTATTGTAGGCAATTTCTGCGGTTATCTCATCAAGTATTCTAAAAACAACCGAAGTACCATACCTACCAAAACCAGTCCTGCTAAGAAATACAGCACTGCATATCGGTACATCAAAAAAATCCTCCAGGCAATCCAAGGTGTTCTTTTGACAAATAAAATGAATTTTTCAACGCAAAATAAAGGCTTTTTATTTGAACTCAAGCAAATTACTTCATCTATTTCTTCAATCCTTTCAATGCCTTCCCTTTCGAGGTAATCAAGTTGATAGAATTTATCCCATGCCGTACGACATCCGATTTTTCGTGCTTGTTTCTGCCATTTTTCTGTTTGATTTGTTTTGTAATAAGCTACCGCTTTTTTATAGTCAAAAGAAACCCTCCAAAAATCATCACCTTTACCAAGACGATGTTTATCATAAAATGATGAAGCAAGCCCAATATCTCCTATTTCATAGTATAAATCAGCCAACAACACCTCAAAGCCCTTGTCAAGATTGGCTAATTCCTGAATAATCTTTTTTGCTTCGTCGAACATTTTTTTAGCGATATACGATTTTATCAGAATTACCTTGGTACTGATATTTTCCGGTGATTGCTCATTTAGGCTTTGGGCATATTCCAAACGCTTGTCCCAATATGCCTTCTCATTGAGTCTGTAGCACAGCAGATATTGAGCTGTATAGGTTTTTTTCTGTAAGCTGCGTTCGAGCTTTACAGACTGATCTAAATAGTCAATTCCTTCGTCTCTGTATCCCATATCATACAAGGCCAGCCCAATGTCAAGATAGGCCTGCCACTGGCGATTAGCAGTTAATTGATTGATGTCCACCTCTTTAATGGCATCATCGATAAAGTGTCTGTCAAAAAAGTATATTGCAGCCTGTACAGAGTAGTTTAAGAAATCTATTCCTATATCTTTAGGAAGATTTTTAACCGTTTTCGTTTTACCCGGATACCAATAACGTACAATCGTTTTATGCCACCAAAAAGGTAGCAAGACAGTGCGCCAAAGGCTGATTTTATAGCTGAATACATTTGACATGTTATACTATCCTGTCAATTAGGATTAACCACCAGGAGTTGGTTCAAACGCATCTTCTTCCGACAGTCCCCGTTCAAGTTCCTTAAGAAAGTTGCAAAAATCAACAATGCCCCTTATAACATCATCCGCGTGTGCCGTAAGAATAACAATCCCTGTTGCTATTGCAGCCCATTTTGGTAACTTATTCCACCAGCCGGGGCCACCACCACCCATCCAGTTCCCCCCCACACCATTTTCATAGTCACGAATAATATTCGGTACTCTATCATCAAGCAAGGGTCCTCTGAATCCTGCCATAAGCATTACCGGCAGGATGGTTTTTTCTAATTCAATTCCATATGTCAAAATATCCCAGTTGCCCTGTGCTACACCAACGCCTGCAACAGCAATCGCAAAAGCATGCACACTTGCTCCAGCCATAATGGGTTCCACCAACGCACTTGCATATGATTCACCCGTAGGGTCGATGCGATTGATTGGCTCACTGCCGCAATAAAGAAATGGGTGCATAGACAAAGGCCAGAAAGGCTTACCCTTAACCGGGTCAATAGAAGTAAAACGCATAATTTGTGGATTTTGCCTACGGGCGTTGCAGTAATACTCGCCTACTTTGCCGTCCCAAAGATAGCCGGCAAAACGATATGGATTGCCTACTGTCTCGTTAGTCTCCGAAGACACCTCGCTACCGAACGGTTCGTACAAGTACGTGTTCTTGATGTTTCCATTTTCATCTATAACTAACCTTACAGAACCCAAACGGTCGTGCAGATAGAAGTAGTCTTTGTCTGTTTCATGTTCGTGGAATATCATCGGCTGAGCACCGGAGTATATATATGACCTTTCCAAAGAGCCGTTGTTAATTAATATCCATTCCAAATTTTATTTGGAATTAATTTGAGAAAGCATCTTTTTAATTTCAACTGAATTATCTCGGAAGTAAGGGTCGTTTTGAAATACTTCATCTCTGATTTTCAAAGCCAGTTTCTTGCTTTTCTTAAACTTTCCCAAATAATAATAACACATTGCCAATCTGTAACTAATATATGGTTTAAATTGCAGAAAAGCCTTTGCCTTATTGTATTCTTTTAAGGCCAAAGAATACTTTTCTTCACTATAAAAAACATCACCTAGGACCTGTCTTAAGAGTTTGTTTTTAGGTTCTGTATTTAAGGCACGTGAAATACACTTTCTGGCTTCTTCTATGTTGTCTTGGTTTAGATATTTTACGGCCACGATTCTCAACGCCATAATATTATCAGGCTCATCTTTAAGAACCGATTTACATAACTCGATACCCTCATCCAATAGTTCATCATCCAATTCTGTTGCAAGATTCAAGATGATGTTAGATGAAGAGTGTGTTTGTAGGGCATCGCGTAGCATCTGGATCCCCTTTGCCTTTTGCCCTATATAAGAAAAGACCATGCCTGCTAAGCCTGTAATGATCGCTTTATCTTTACTCGTGGATGGTTCCACTAAACTTAAAGCTTTCTCTATGTATGAAACGTCTTTAGTTAAAAATGTCTTAATAGATGCACAAACAAGTAAACCCTTTCCAGGAGGGTTTTGTTTCTTTGCGTACTCTTGCCATTCTTTGTAATTAAGTGCATATCGGTCAAAAGGTTCAGGCAAAAGCATGCATTTATTAAACGGCAATTTCTTCTTTATAAATATGTCTTCAAATTCCGTTTCTTTACACATCATTACCTCTTATAATTATCAGTCAATGTTTTGGTTCAATCTCCACAGGGCATGCCCAATCCACCGAGCCCAATATTTCCAATCTCGGGGGTCTTTCGGATCTGGTGGTTTACTTCCATCCCCTGAATTTGCCATTTCATTTAGCATTGTATAGAATTCCTTTTCTGCTTTGAACCTTTCTTTGTGCCTCCTACTAAATTCATTAATTATATTCATTGAAGCAGCAGGACCGCCAATAATACCAACAGCAACCACAGACGGAACTAGATCGTGAAAATCGATGGCAAGATCCATCATATCAAAATTCATCTGTGATACTGCGTATGCCATCATTGATACTGCAATTATGTGAACTCCATGTCCAGCCATTACAGGGGCAAGAAGTTGTGCAGCAAATGCTTTTGATCTTCCATCAGGGTCAATACTGTTCAAAGGATCATTAGCACAATATAAGTATCTGTGAAATGTTTGCGGCTGATATGGTACTCCAAGGACCGGGTCAACGGCAGTAAACCGCATAAGTTGCGGGTCGTATTGTCTTTCACGCAGATAATATTGTTCGGTCTCCGAATCGTACCACTGCCCTGTGAACATGAAGGGATTATCGACAGTCTCTGCAAACTGGCTGTTCGGGTCGGTGCCGAAGGGGGTGTATGTATAAGTATTCTTGACGTTACCAGCAGAATCGAGCACCTGCCTTACACTGCCCAATCTATCGTGCAAATAAATATATGCAGGGTCGGTATAGTCGCCTTGGTAAAATGCAATCGGCTGGGCACCGGTCCCGATTTTCATCGGGATAAACTCCAATATATGACCTTTCCAAAGAGCAACTTTATATCAATCAAGAATCAGGTAAAAATCCTGATGAGCACCTATTTGAAATTTTCAAGTAGGTTAATGAAAAAATTGTTCTTAAAAACATAAGCTCCAAAACTAACAACAAGTAAAATAATTATCCAAGTTGAAAGACAAAAAACGCCTAATACAAGTCCTCGATTTGAAAGTTTATTTATTTGTGGATCATCTAATGACTGTATCTGTGCATGAGCATCCAGGCGAACTTTTTCAGGTAAGCGTTTATTGCTACAATTCTTCAAGACAGGTAAATAATTTTTCCTCAATATGAAGTGTTGCATGACTCCTATAATAGCAGCTAGTATCATAACGACTAACATAGTACCAGCAAAACTCAAAAAACCGAATATGACTATTTCAGGACGAACTGCTAATCCCACACTCATCAATACGCCTAATATAATCGCTACTATTAAACACAGCAATAACTGTAGTAGAAAACGTTTCATTGTTTTCTTTTGATGTCGTTGATATAATTGTCCAGGCTTCATTATATCTCCTTACTTGCTACCATTCACTTACCCAAGCGTGACCTCTGTATACATGTCCTTCCGCTCCAGCTACGAACGACCATTTTCCTACACCAATGCTAGCAGTCCAAAGTTCAGTCCCATTATCTCCTATAGAATATGAACCACCTACTGTGTATGCCCAGAAAGGAACTCCAACAGGTGCTTCAAATGTGGCTGAGCCTCCATACTCCCAATACCATCCACCTAGATCTTGTAAGCTTTGCGCATTCGGAGAGTATGAAAGGTCAAATGTCAACGATCCGCCTCTGCCGGTTGTTAAGCCTCCACCACCAGCACCATAGATTACTGAACCAAAGAACCATTTGTCATTATCCTTGCTGTGCCCAAATACTATACCTCCTCCGAAAGTTCCACCCAAACCAACGTCTACTTCCATCGCAAGAAGACCGATCAAGGCCTGTCTCATAAGAGCATGATAACCCAAGTTACCTTTTGCCAAACTTGCGATACCAGTCTCAGAGGCTTGGCCTAATATTCTTGTACCGATCGTACTGGAAAAACTGCCACCTACTACAACCGCCCACTTACCATCAAGATCAATATAATTGATTGGATTGTTCCCGCAGTATAAATGTGTGTGATTAGTAATAGGTCGCTCATATTTTCCACGTATTTGATCAATAGCACAAAATCTCATAAGCTGTGGCTCATATTGTCTTGCACGGAGATAGTATTGGCCTGTCTCAGAATCATACCACTGACCTGTAAATCTGAACGGATTGTCCACCGTTTCAGAGAATTGATTATTCGGGTCCTGGCCGAAGGGTGTATATGTATAGGTGTTTTTGACATTGCCCGATTCATCAAGGACCTGGCGGACGGAGCCTAAGCGGTCGGAGAGATAAAAATAGCTCGGGTCGGTATAGTCGCCTTCGTAAAACGCGACCGGCTGGGCACCGGCATAAACGTATGATCTTTCAACGGAATTGTTATTGCCTGCATCCATGACTAATAATATTACAGGCAGTTTGCCTGCTATGTCAACAATATATCTTCTCTTAACGTCCGGCGAGCCGGGGATTTCCTTATAAACACGGTTACCCAGGGGGTCGTATTTCAGACTTATCGAGTCGGCCCCTGCGGTCGCCGAGCGGAGCTTGCCGGACCAGTTATATTCCAAGGAAGCTATTGTGCTTTCAGTTAATTGGCCGTTATAGTCCCAGGTAAGGGTATCAGCGCCTATATCGGTCATAAGGTCGCCGGTATAGTCAAAATCAGTGGTATCGGAGTTTACGGTCTTGGAGGCTATATTTCCGTCTTTGTAGTAGGAGTAATCCGCCCTCCATGTGTAAGAATTGATATTTGTCATAGCCGCATCGATTAATTGACCTAAGCCGTCATAAGAATAGGCCAGGCTGTGGGTAACGGAATCGCCATTTGGATCGATCAACGTCTCATCAGCCGATACCAGCCTGCCCAGTCCATCGATGTCGTTAGGCTCCGATGCATCGAAGCTGAATGTCGCACCGTCGGTTGTAAAGCTTTTGAGGAAATTGCCTTTGCTATATGTATAACCGATTTCAACGGGTGTGCCGGATTCTTTGCTGTCTAAAGCACTTATCTCACAGAAATCCTATCCGGCTTTGCATAAGACCATATAGTCCTATAAATTTGTCATATAATCAACTTAAGATTGTAATTTCTTAAATACTTGCCAATTTTTATTAGATGTGTGTACTTCCACCTCCTTACAGTGCCAAACACAATAATATTATAAGACTATTGTGTATTCGGTCCCTTATCCCGTATATCTGACTTCTTTTGTAACAGTAAATTACAGTCCTGCTTTTTATTTTACGATTAGCCGTAAATGTCGCGGTTCAATTTATCCGATAACCGTGAAGGTGTGAGTTAAGCAGAGATTTTATACAGGTTACGGAATTGAAGGGAGGCGGTCGGGATGTTTGAATACTTTGGAACACTTTTTAAAAAGAATAATAAAGACAGCCGCGAGCATAATCCTGCTGAAGGGATGAGTCTGTTTCCATCATCACAGATAAACGCCGAAACGAAAACATCAATCATTGTTGTTGCCAACCAAAAAGGCGGCTGCGGCAAGACTACTACCTGCATTAACCTGTCTGCAGCTTTGGCAAAAACAGGTTTAAAGGTTCTGATAATAGATTTGGACGCTCAATCACAAGCCTCGCTGGGTGTCGGCATTAATACAGATAAACTCAAATATTCAATCTATGATGTAATGGTTAAAAACCTTGCGCTGGAAAGTATTATTATCCCTACTAATATTCAAAACCTGCATATTGCCCCGGCTTCGGCAATGCTTACCGGCGCCCAGCTCGAAATGGCAAGCCTGTTAGGCAGGGAGTGGGTACTAAGGACATCCATTTACAAAATGTTAAACACGGAGCCTGGAAACTACGACTACATCATTATGGATTGCTCTCCCTCGCTTAATCTTACGACTATAAACGGATTAGCATCTGCACAATTTGTCCTCGTTCCGGCTCAAACTCATTATTTTTCACTGGAAGGGATGAAAGAGCTTTTGTCAACAATCAGGATTGTAAAAGAGCGGCTTAATCCGCACCTGCGGATTCTGGGTATCCTGCCGACGTTATATGATGTCAGAACAAGAATCAGCAGACAAATCCTTGGACAGATGCGTAAACACTTTAAAGATAAGGTATTCAAGACGGTCATTCATACCAATATAAAACTGGTCGAGGCGCAGGTTCATCAACAATCGATATATGAATTCGCCCCTGACTCAAACGGCGCTATGGATTATCTTGGCCTGAGCGAAGAGGTGGTGGCACGGACCTGCCGAAAGTTCGGTCAGGTCAACACAGAGGAAAAAGCGGTTAATATTGAAGATTTAATGCAAGACCATATATTCAGTAAGGCTTAATGTGGCCGATAGTAAATATAAAGATATTGTAGAAGAAGTATTCAGCAAATCAACAAAGACCGACGGCAGGGTCTCTGCTATTTTTGCCCACCTTCAAAACCTTCCACAGGTTTCACCTGAAAAAGAGCAAATGAGCTTTCGGGAATCGAAGGATTCGAATACGGCAAAAGATACAGGCTCTTCAGTCAACAAACCGTTTCAGGCCGGCAAAAATGCGAGTTACGGGTCTTTCTCGAAAAGGACAATCAAAAATAAAGAGCCGGTACATCGGACCAGGAAGGTTGCGGTCGCAGGATTGATTGGGCTTGCATTTGCTTTGGCATTTCTATCAGGCGGCTATATCAGACAACAAGAAATTGACCCGACGAAAACGAGAAAGGAAAAACAATATGTAAACCGTAGCCAAATAGCCGGCCCAGTGGAAAACCAGTCTTTGCCTAATATCCAGCCTGATTCCGTCCAGGCAAAGATTATTCAAAACAGCATGCCTTTGGATTTGCAGGACGTTATTAACTGGAGTCGTCTATTGGACCAAATCAGTGCCACAATCCCAAAAACAGTCCAGCTGAGTGTTCTTGAAAGCGGCGACGGCACACAGATGTTTTTGGAGGGCAGAGTTCTGTCGGCAGATGCCCTTTATGATTTTGTAGATGCGCTTGGTACCAACAGTCAGGTAAAATCGGCGGAGCTTACCCAGACCCGCATAGGCAAATGGAATTTACAGAAATTGCTGAAATTTTCCATCAGTTGCAGTCTGGTTCCGGACACAAAGACGCCGGGTAGTGGCGATGGTGATTATAACAATTCCGGATTTGAGAGGGGCAAATTATTTACCCCCGCCGAAGCGGAGGAATTCTTCGACAACACACAATCGATTACAGAACAGACAGGCTGTAAGGTCGAATCATTACTCCTGTCGCCGAAGGATGCGGTTTTTGAAGATGAAAAAGCATATTTTCGAACCGTCAAAAAACATGCGGTTTTGACCCTTTTGGGTGGTTATCAAAATATTTTGAAGGCATTTGAAAAACTGCAAAACCGACCGCAACATGTTTGGTTTGACTCTGTAAGCATTCAGGAGCAAAGCGGAACCGGCCGGTTGGAGTGCAATATGGGTATTTCAATTTATGTAGCCGAGGGTGCCGGTCAAAAGAACTAATAACACCACCATCACCATACCTTGACAGGCAAAAAATCATAAGTTATTTTACAATATATGATTGTGGACCTATGTTCGGCCACACATAAAATAGTGCGGTTTTGTATTGTTTATTTACTGTTTTCTCCATACGCGTTTAAATGATTTTTAACAACAAAGAAGATGAAAAGTATATGCGCGTTGCGATCGACCAGGCCGAGATTGCCCGCGAAAACGGAGATGTACCGGTCGGGGCAGTCATCGTTCATAACGGGCGAATGATAGCCAAGGCCTACAATCAGCGCCAACAACTCAATGACCCTACCGCACATGCCGAGATAATAGCACTGACGCAGGCGGCGGCAGCAGTCGGCAATTGGCGATTAGAGGGGTGTACTATCTACGTTACATTGGAGCCGTGCACGATGTGCGCGGGGGCTTTGGTATTAGCAAGAATTGACCGGCTGGTTTACGGGTGTAACGACCCCAAAACGGGTGCCTGCGGAAGCCTGTACAACATCGTTCAGGATGAAAGACTCAACCACCGCCTGGAGATTACCAGAGGTGTTATGGAAGAAGAGTGCCGTAAGCAGTTGCAGGCATTCTTCGCCAACCGAAGGGTTGAGAACAAGCACAATCAATAAGACCTTGCCATTTCGACATTCGAGTACATAGAACGTCTCGACGCCGGCTTTGAGCCGTGCTACTGCAACCGCATAATTACATACGCCGAGATGGACCAGCACGAAAAAGCCGAGCACATGTTCTACCTCGCCCAGATTGCCCTGCACCGCGGGCAGGAGACAGAGGCGAAACGGTTTTATAACGAGGCCCTGAAACGGAACAGTAGGCTGGCCGCGTTTTGCGAGATGGCCTCTAAGCCGTAAGTCCCTGCCGTGCCTTTTATCCGGTGGGCCTGCTGGGCGATTTTTTCATAATTGGGTATCTCAAGTATCGCCCGCACAGAATCTATCTGCCGCGGCAGGTCGCCTAAGTACTCCGAGATTAACCGTCCCCACCCCCCGCCGCTCTTAAAATTACGGACTCCCCCCTCAGATGAACCTGAACCTGTGTCAATAGTTCCCAATCCTAAACTCCCGTTATATAGCGCGAACAGTTGTTTTTACCGTTTGCTCGCGGCCGAGAACCTTTACAACAACAGTTGACGATCCCACCGCGCCGAATTTTTTACCCTTAAGGGTATAAAACAAGGATATTTTACTTTATTTTTAAACCCTTGTCAACTGGCAATTCGCAAAATGAGAAAAAAGGTGTTTTTGGTTCTGTTAAGGGGTTCTCGACACTTGATGCTTGATGCTTCCTCCTGTCATGCCGGCCCTGCCTGCCCTGAGCGTAGCCTTCAGCCCTGAGCGCAGCCGAAGGGTAAACCGAAGGAACCCGGCATCCGGTTTCGGTCTATCTGTCATTGGCGCAAAGCTTGCCCCTGCGAAGGATTCTTGACGCTACCCAGGCAGGGGCAGGGAGTGCCGAATCCGGTTTCGGTTTATCCGTTATTCCAAACTTGTTTTGGAATCCAGTTTCGGTCTCTCTGTCATTCCAAACTTGATTTGGAATCCAGTTTAAATCATTTGTATTTTGTATTTCGATACTCTTTTCACTCTCGTCCCTGAAGGAACTTTCGGATTTCGGCTTTCGTGCTTAAAATTTTATCAATGTAGTGCGGGGTCATTCTGAACGAAGTGAAGAATCTCAAAACCAATGCTTGTCCCTGCGAAGGCGGGTATAAAATATCAAATCGTCCCGCCCTGCGCCCTCTGACCCTTTTAATCTTTTTTGTATTGGTTCATTCTGTTGCGAACATTTCAGATATATGTTTTACGTTAATGTCCCTGTGGTCAATTAATATTCCCAAATCCTTAAGTCTGCATTCTACATTTGTAGCATTCACATTATAGACTAGTCCAAGGTGATTTGTAATCTCCTGATAATCACGTTTGCTATAAGGCTGTTCCTCAAGAAAGATAGTGCCTTTATCTCTTGTAATGCCCATTTTCTTTTGTTTAGCAATAACGGCAACAAACATGCTTAAACGGGGCATCAGAATTGCGGATGAGAAACGATTCGCCTGCCATTCCAGCCAATCCCGTGGAGTTTTAAAATTCTTTTTGCCTGTAACCAGATCTATTTCTGTATCAACAATCTCCTGCTGTTCATAACCTGTGCCTTTTAGGTCTACTGATCTGTGAAGCACCACATGTCCAAACTCATGACCAAGGACGAAATTGAATCGAGCATCATTCGCCAAAGACTTGTCAACATAGATTCCAAGAGGATTGAGTTTAGTTTTTCCTAAAATTATACTTCCGTATTTGGTTCTACCTAAAGCACTGGAATAATCTCTAAACAGGTCGAATTTCTTGTGTAGCTCTTCAATAAAGTTGAGCATTGGTGTTCGTTGAGGTTGCTCTAAAATTGTGCGATCGAAATATGATATTACCTCTTCAGCTTTTAACTCAATAGCATCAGTTGATAATATTGGAACGCCATTCTCATCAAAAGAAAACGATGACATATCTCTTAGTTCCCAAATTATATAAACGAAGAAATACAAACAGTAAACTATTTACCATTTATTTTAGACCATTATAAACATCTTCCTCGCCCATAGTTTTCTACCTCCCGTGCCCTAAAAAAATTCTATTTTACTTAAAGGTTACAACTCCAGAATCATCAAATAATGGATCGCCGTAGATTATAACTTCAAGAGAAACATTGCTCTTTTTCTTACTCTTAGAAATAACAAATTGATCAATATTGATAAAAAGAGGGGCAATAATATTATAGAATTTTTCTGCAAACAACGTGTCATCTGAATGAAATTTAAACACAAAGGCATGAGAAACTTCATCGAAAGTAACCCTTCCTCCAAAATCAACATTCCATTCAGCCTCTTGTAAGTATTTTTTCAAGTCAGAACCTATGTTGGCGCGTAAAGAATTACCCTTTTCATAACGAATTCTTATGCTTGGTGAGATTGTAGAATATTCTTGGCGCAATGCCTTTAAGCCAGCAATAAGTTTTTTCTGTCGGTCTTCTTTAAGAGGTTTGTAAATTTCTTTTTGTAGCTCCTTAAGTTTCTCCTCTTGAGACAATATCTCTTGAGATTGCCTAGAGATGGTATCTTCCAGTATAGATATTTTTTCTTGAGACTGTTCTTTTTCTGATGAAAATTCTTTATCAAGTTTCTTTAGCGCATTTTTCTCACTTTGAGAAATCTTTTTTCCAAAATATACTGTTCCGCCTGTTCCAATGGCAGTTGCTATAGCCCCAACAATTAGAATCATAAGGGATATATTATGACAAGTCTCTAATGTCATTCCTTAACTTCTCGAAAGAGTTTATTCTTGATTAGCTTGATTAGCTTGATTTTCTTGACTCGATACACGTACTTGAAGTTGATAAGCCGGTTTATTACCGGCGTCTAAAAATGTACCAGCTTCTACCCTCACAATCTCATCGCTATGGTTTTTCCAACTCCATCCTAGAATAATTGTGACGAGCAACATAAATAATAGCAATATCAAAATAGGTAGTCCTCCTTCTACAAAGAGTGTAGAAACCATGATTGCCATAACAATTAGAAATAAGATTAAATTTGCTATTATTAACGAAAAGTTTAGTGACAACAAATCGTTCCTATTCCTAATCCAATTCTGCAAAAATTCCTGTTTTTTCATATTGGTGAGCCTTCTTCCTATTAAAGGTTGTTCATTTTCATTTGCATTCCGAACCTTTCCATCTGTATTGGATTCACTTGTTTCAAAAAGACATCCTTCGGCTTCACACATGTTCTCATGTTCAGGGATACTCTCTTCTTTAAAAATTCCGGCCTCCCTCATTGCCCTGCCCGTTATCCCTAATCGAGGCTTTGTCATGTTAAGGTATACCAGATTTTGACAGATATAGATTAAATAACCAATCGGGAGAAAAGAAACTAATACAATACCCACAACAAATTGGGCACCATATTCGTGCAAAATTGCTGAGGATTCACTAGGATAAATTACGGCTAACCAAGCCAATAACAATATCTCAAAATATGCACCGGGAATCCCATATCTTTGAAACCAAGTCATTTTCCCTTCCCTTTCAAAATCCTTTACTTGTCCCGCACTTAAAAGTTTAGTACGAGTTTCAACCACGAAATTTACGCTATTAAAGTTGTTCTTTTTCTATGAAAATCCCTTTGTCAACCTTGGCGAAGAAGTCCTGATAAAATGTTGGGTCATCGATTTGTCCAACATATTCCACACCGCCTCGGTTGTTCATAAATTTTATCCTGAAATTAGCCCTCACTTTTACTGTCTCGCCATGTTGAGAAACGTTTGTAGTGCAATCAATAATAGAATTCTTCTTGTAAGTTGCCATGCCTCCCCACCAAAAAGTGTCCCATGCCTTTTCCAATGCATCTTCTGCATTGGCTTCTTTCGAGGCATTGAAAAAGCCTAAGTCAATGTTGACCTGTTCGATTATGTAATCATCATCCTGCAAAACATCGAGCATGGCCTTTACAACCATTGTGGCGTCATTCGTTTCGTAGGTTCTGGTTTGCATCTCGCGAATCTCAAGTTGGGTTTTTTGCTTTTGTTTACCTCCCAATACCATCCCCGGCACTTCTGCAACACCGCAGCCGGATTGTGTAATTAAATAAAATGAGAATAGTACTATGCTTAAAAGATTTTTTCTCATCGGTATCCCCTAAAATTTGCTTGAGTGGTAAGACAGGGTTTTTACCAGGCTGTTTTCGTCAAACTTTATCACAACGGTTAGTGTCTTTTGTGTTTGGGCAACAGCACCTGCGGATTTCGAGTAACCGCCAACACCACCCAAAATAAGGCCGGATTTAGACGACAACTTTTGCCCGAAACCAGCGCCAATTCCAACACCACCTGAATCACCAGAATAAGAAACCTCGGTTGCAATCTTATCATACACCCACGACTCATTACCATCGCTGTCCTTGGTCACGATGTTTGGCGAGCCCAAAGCCTCGGCTACGTCTGCTTGAGACATGCCGACCCTGATTTCCTTTTGTGCCACACCGAGGGTCATTTCCCGCTCTGCTGAGGAATGTAAATCTTGTTGGTGTTCTGATGCGGTCATACAGCCCAAATTTAGAAGAATGATTGATAATAGGATAAATATTTTCTTCATCTTCTTCCCTTTCATAAATGATTCTCTATTTCTTGTGTTTGCTTCACCTTTTCTAAAATCGAGTTTTATCGGTTCCGTGCCGGCAATAATACCCCGAATATTTTGAACAGTCAATAGAAATCAGTGAAAATCCGCACAATCCGCGGTTAATTTTGAATTTTACTCTGTGGCTTTGCACTTTTATTTCTTTTTACCCCTCTTCTTGCTATGAAACCCGAACGGCCTTTGCAATTCGTATCTCGTCGCTCGTATTTCGTACCGAGTTAGTGGAGCCGCTTGGCGGGCTATTTTTATTCAGGATTCCGGGTCCCTCCTTCGCACAAGGCTACGGAGGGCGAGCAAGCCCGGAATGACAGTCTGGATGCCGGATCAAGAAATTTCGGTGCGATTCATCGCACCCTACAGATTCGGCATGACCCGGCTCGGCCGGTTTGAGTTATTTAATATGAATCAACTCTGCGTTCTCAGAGCCGCCGGCGGTGAAATATCCGAGTTAGTCTTTTTGTGGATGCGGAACAACAAAACTTGCGTTGCCGGCGGAGGGGCTGTATGCTGTTTGTGAGCAAGGTCAAGGGAAAAGGACTAAAGCATGAGAATCGTCGCGGTTATTTTGAATATTATTTGTTTGCTCTATGTGGGTGGAAAGCTTGTCGCCGATATAAGCGACTACTACTTCGACACCGCCGGGTTCTATCTGCTTTTGTGCCTGTGCTTTATCATAAATCTTATCGCCCTGCGGCGTTCGGGGGCTGGCGGAGGTTTCTCCCGGCAACCGAAGGAACAAGCCGCTCACCGAAAGTCCGAATCGAGCCAGGAGGACCGGCAATCCTGACTAAGCGAGGAAGCTCTTGACTATTGAGGCTTTGCGGTATAAGCTTACAAACCAACCGGGATTTTTCCGGTCGTCGTTTTTTTCGCTATTGGGCTTTTTATGACGGCTTTTAGCAACATAAACAGGTTTTTTTGTGTACCGGTTTTGTCGGGCCTTTTGTTGATATCCGGTTGCGGGCAGGCCCGGAGGCAGCAAGTGCCTGCTCAGGTTCAGCCTACAGGAACGATTGGTTCGCTGGCCGAGCTTTATGAGTTCGGCGCGATACCGGTGAAAGGGTGGGGTATTGTTGCGGGACTGGCGGGCACCGGTTCGAGTGAATGTCCGCCGGCCTTGCGAGAGGTGCTGGTGAAGTATATTCAGCAGGCGGTGTCGGGTGACAGGAATCTGGACGCCGACAAATTCATCAACAGCCCGGACACGGCGGTCGTGGAGATCAGGGGAGTTATACCGCCTGTGGCATCGCAGGGAGACCGGTTTGACGTGGAGGTTATTGCTTTTACGGGTACCCAGACTACGTCTCTTGAAGGTGGCAGGTTGTACCCGGCCCATCTGAAGGCGGTCTCTCGTCTTCAGCGTTTCGACCAGTATTCAAGGACGCTGGCAACAGCCCGGGGGGCGGTTTTCATCGACAAGCTGGATTCCGGAGCGGCAGCCAAGAAAAGGGGATACGTTCTTGGTGGAGGTTTGGTAGCCGAAGATGTGCAAATTTCGCTTATACTTCGTGAACCGGATTATCTGGTTGCCAGCGCTATCAGAAACCGACTGAATGGTCGATTCGGCCCGGGTACGGCGAGGGCGGTTTCTCCAGGTGATATTCGTCTTGCGGTTCCCGGTAAATTCAAAGACGACAAAGACAGATTTCTGGCAATGGTAACAGCTCTGTCCGTGGGCGAAGATGAGCATTTACAGCAGAGCAGGATAGAGATGCTTGCCGGGAAGCTGTCGCGAGGTGAGGATGTCGCGGACAGCCAGGTCGGTCTTGCAACCATAGGCAAAGCCGCGATCAAAGAGCTTTTACCGATTTTAGAGGCGTCCGATGAAAAGGTTCGTTTTAACGCGGCGGTATGTATGCTCAGAATAGATGATGACAGGGCTTTGCCGGTGCTTCGTGAAATAATCTCGGACGCAGGTTCGGCCTACCGGATAGGAGCGATACAGGCAGTCGGCACAAGTGCCAGACGCAACGATGCGATAGCTATACTGAGCAGTGTCCTTGCAGACGACAATTTCGAGGCGCGCTTCGCGGCGTACGAACAGTTGCGTAATCTTGGGGATATTTCGGTTTCTCAAACACCGGTGGCGGGGGATTTTCTTGTAGATAAAGTGGTTTGCGGCGGCGAAAAGGTGATATATGTTTCTCGCAGCGGACAGGGCAGGATAGTTCTTTTCGGGTCACCGATTTACTGCAAAGACAATATTTTCATAGAATCGGCGGATAACAATATAGTTGTCAACTCCGGTAGCGGCGACAAGTTCGTCTCGGTGATGAGAAGACACCCAAAAAGCCCGAGACTTTTCGGTCCGTTGAGGTCGAGCTTCAAATTGTCCGATATAATATTTACACTCGGCCAGTTACTTCCGGGTGAGGATAAAGTTCTTATTCGGCCCGGTTTGGGTGTTGCGTACTCGGATATTTTAGCCCTTTTGAAACAGATGGCCGAAAACGGGGCGGTAGATGCCGAATTCAGGGCGGGTCCGATGCCGGAGTTGCGGACAATTGTGGAGAAAACAATCACGAATGACCGATAATAATAAGAATACGGTATAATTCTCAGTGCGCGTTTTTGCGTTATTGGAGGATATAAGTGATTGACAGGGACGTTTTTGCATCAGGGCCGAGAGGTTGCCAATGCGGCTTGAAAAGATAGTTCTTAACGGCTTTAAGAGCTTTGCTGATAAGACAGAGTTCAATTTTAATCGTGGAATAACCGCGATTGTCGGGCCTAACGGTTGCGGCAAAAGTAATGTGGTTGACGCGGTAAAATGGGTTCTTGGTGACCAGAGTCCCAGGAGTCTTCGCAGCGGCCAGATGTCGGATGTGATATTCGGGGGTTCAAGCAGCCGCAAACCCAGCGGCATGGCTCAGGTAAGCCTTCACTTCCTGGATGCAGCCGGTCTGGGCATTGAGCAGGAAGAAGTTGAGATTTCGCGTCGTCTTTATCGCAGCGGTCAAAGCGAGTACCTTATAAACAACAAGCCCTGTCGTCTCAGAGACATCCGGGAATTGTTCATGGATACGGGTGTCGGCGTAAGCGCATATTCGATAATTGAGCAGGGCCAGATAGGTCGTTTACTGCAGGCCTCGAATGTTGACCGGAGGGTTATTTTTGAGGAAGCGGCGGGCATCAGCAAATACAAGACCCACAAAAAGGAGGCCCTTCGCAAGCTCGAGCGTACAGAGCAAAATATGCTGCGTGTGGCGGACATTTTGACGGAGGTTCAGAAACAGCTCAGAAGTATAAAGTATCAGGCGGGTAAGGCGAGAAACTACCTTCAGTACACCGAAAAGCTTAAGGAGCTGCAGGTGAACTACTCGCTGTCGCAGTACCACAAAATTGTTACGGAAAGCAACGCGAAGAAAAAGGCGCTGTCTGAACTGGAGGAAAGATTCAGTTCAGTCGCCGCTCAGATAGCGCGAAACGATGCGGATTTAAGCCGGGTCGGAAAAAGCATTATTGAGAGCGAAGGCGAGATAAACCGTTTGGACAACCGTCTTGTCACAACCAGAAGCAATATCGAGCAGCAACTCGAGCACATCCGTTTTCTTAAGAAACGGAGCGAGGAACTGCGTCAGAGAAAATCAACCGCCGCAGAGCAAATCCGCAACCAGACCGCTCAGAGGAGCCGGCTTAACGAAGAGTTGACCGGATGTAAGGAGCGGCTGGAAGAAAATCAGGAGGTGTTCACACAGAAGAAACGGCGTATTTCTGAGCTTGAGGAAGCTATCAATGATACCGTCGGCCGGTGTGTGAGCATTGAGGCCGACCTGGAGGACGAAAAGTCCGGCATAATCGATATTGTCAGGAGGACCGCTCAGCTTCACAATGAGATTCAGAGCATAAACGTTTACCGCAGCACTTTGAACGGGCAGAAAGACCGGCTAAGCGGGCGGGCGAACGAGACGCAGCTACAGTTGACAGAGTTATTGACCCAAAAAGCTCAACTTGAGGCAAGATTTGATGATATCTGTAATGTTATGGCCGAACTTCAGGAAAGCCTCGGCTCCAAACGCAGCGAGATGAAGGATATTAACAGCGGCCGGGAAGAAATCAGCAGGCAGTTGGCGGATGCTAAACAGACTCATAGCGGCCTGTCGAGCGAGTTTAATCTGTTAAGCTCGATGGAGGCCGAGCGCCAGGGACTGAGCAAATCGGTCAAGCAGATATTACAGGCCAAGTTAAACGGATGTTCCGGGAAACACGATTACATAGAGGGTATAGTTGCAGATGTAATCAGCGCCGAGGCCGGGTATGCAACGGCGATTGAAGCGGCGCTCGAGGGTAAGGCCGATGCTTTGGTGATTAACAACACAGCGGAATTTCTGGCCGACGACCGGATACGCGAAGAATTAGACAGCAGGGTAACCCTGATATTTACCGACAGAATTGAGCCGTTTGCAGACACCGAGGATTTTTCTGCAAATCCTTCGGTAATAGGCAGAGCGGTCGAGTTTGTTCGTTACCAGGGCAATAGTGCACGGTTGGCGTGGCAGTTGCTGGGTCATACGATTATAGTGGATTCGATGGACTCTGCGATTGAGCTTTCGCATCGCCTGGGGCCGAAGTACAGTTTCGTTACGGTCGAGGGCGAAGTTCTTGAGGCCGGTCGTTTTATGCGTGTCGGGCCGGTCGGCAGGGCCGGGGGGCTTATTTCGCGCAAAAGCCGATTAAGTCAGCTCACCGGCGAACTGGCCGAGACAAAACAGCAAATAGTACGGCTCGAAGAGGAACTGGAGCGGAAAAGCCGACAGAATGAGCATCTGGCGAAGCTGTGTCAGAATTTGCGTACGTCTGTTTATGAAGCGAGCACCGAGAAGGTTGATATCGAGTCAAGACAGCGCCTTATCGAGCAGGATATCAAGCGTCTGAGTGAGGAGCAACCCGTCATAACCGGCGAAATCGAGATGTTGCAGCGTCAGTTAGGCGAGTCGGTTCAGACCGAATACGACACAAAGCAGAAACTTACCGAACTTGAGGCAATTAATACCGACCGGACACGGCATATTGAGGAACTCGAGAAGCATCTGTCGGACAACAAGGCCGTAGTTGAAACGAAAACCTCGCAGCTTACGGACCTGAAAATTTATCTGGGTCAGATAGGTGAGCAGCAAAACTCTATAAAACAGCAGATGACAAGTTTACAGAGCCAGTTGGAGCGTGGACGGGGGGTTCTGGAGTCTGCGAAAGCCGAATTAAGCGAATGCGCCGGTCAAATCGGTAAGAACGATGAGGATATTTTGAGCAGCGAGTCGAAGATTTCCGAGCTTTTCATGGAAAAAGAAAAAGCTCAGCGGATGAGTACGCAAATGCACGAGAAAGTAAGCGATCTGCTTGCCGAGCAAAAGAAGACAGAGGAGCTTCTCAGGGAAAAGCGGTCGGCCCAGAGCGGGATAGAACAGCAGATGCACGATGTTGAACTGGAGCTGACTCAATTAGCGGTAAAGAATGAAGACCTGACCGAGCGGGTTGCCGAAGAACTGCAAATCGATTTGATGCAGGCTTATGAAGGCTTTGCGGCCGAGGAAGTGGACTGGGACCGGATTCGCACCGAGATTGCCGAGCTTCGGGGCAAAATCGAACGTTTGGGTAATGTAAACGTCGATGCCATAAAAGAGCAGGCCGACCTCGAGGAGCGATACGAATTCTTATCGGTTCAGACCGAGGACCTGACCAGAAGCAAGAGCCGGCTTGAGCAGTTAATCAGCAGGATTAACAAAGAGAGCCGGGAAAAATTCCAGGCGACGTTTGACGAGGTAAGAAAGAATTTCCAAGAGATGTTCCGCAAACTTTTCGGGGGAGGCAAAGCGGACATTTTCCTGGAGGATCCCTATGACATCCTTGAGTGTGGTATCGAGATAATTGCCAGACCCCCGGGCAAGGAGACCAGAAGTATCAGCCTTTTGAGCGGTGGTGAAAAGAGCCTGACGGCATTAGCCCTGCTGTTTGCGATATTCAAGAGCAGGCCGTCGCCGTTTTGCTTTCTTGACGAGGTCGATGCGGCCCTTGATGAGGCTAATATTGAAAGATTTAACATGATAGTTCAGGAATTCCAGAAAACCTCGCAATTCATTATCATCACCCACTCCAAGCGCACAATGAGCATTGTGGACGTGCTTTTCGGCATAACGATGCAAACTCAGGGCGTCAGCAAGAGGATAAGCGTAACATTCGACGAAGCAGAGACGGACGCGGACCTGGCTGTGGCGTAATTGTTCCAAATTTAACCGGTGCTTGAAAAAATCCGGCCCACCTGCTAAAATCTCCGGCCTGAATGATTTGGGCTTTAAAAATTCAAAATTAGACCTTGTATTGAAGAAATTGTGTGATGAGCGAACATATTGACAAGCGGATTCTCGACAACGGCATGGTGGTACTCGCTGAGCCGATAGCCAATATCGGCTCGGCTGCATTTACGTTTCTTGTTCCGAGCGGGGCGGCGACTCTGCCGGACGGTTGTTGCGGTGCGGGGACGGTAATCACGGACTGGCTGTTTCGCGGCGCAGGAGCCAGGAACAGCCGGGAATTGAAAGATGCTCTTGACGGTCTTGGTATTCACCGCGCCGGTTCGGTAACCAGCAGCCATATTTCATTAGGTGCGGCTCTTGAGGCAAGTAATCTGTGCGGGGCGCTGGAGTTGTATTCTGATGTCATATTAAGCCCGATGTTAGAGGCGGAGCAGTTCGATTTGTCGCGGCAATTAGCGCTTCAGGGTTTGATGGGCCTGGACGATGACCCCCGTCAAAAGGTAATGCTGGAGCTTTATGAGAAGTTTTATCCGGATCCGTTAGGCAGGTCACCGATGGGAAAGTCGGACGAGCTTGAGAAGCTCGGAGCTGCGGAGACTGCCGAGATTGTGAAATCAAACTTTTATCTTCCCGATACAATCCTGGCAATAGCAGGTAAATATGATTTTGACAGGGTTTGCAGTCAGCTTGAGAAACAGTTCTCCGTAACTCGGCCCCGGACTGACAGGCAGATTAAGCCGGGCGAACGGTGCGGGGGATACACGCACTATAAGCATGACGGTGCCCAGGTTCATATCGGTCTGATGACACCGACGGTTACTATTGCAAGCGCCGATTACTACAACGCTATGGCGGCGGTTTCGGTCCTTTCAGGGGGGATGAGCGGCAGGCTTTTTACGGAGGTGCGTGAAAAGAGGGGTTTGTGTTATGCGGTGGGCGCCCGTTATAACGCGCTGAAGGAATATGCGGGCATCAGTTGTTATGCAGGCACGACACCGGAGAAGGCTCAGGAGACTCTGGATGTAATAAAAGGTGAGTTCAACAGGCTTTTTGAAGGTATAAGCGCCGATGAGATGCAACGTGCAAAGGTGGGGCTCAAAAGCACGTTAATAATGCAAAGTGAGTCGAGCAGTGCCCGGGCGGGGGGGATAGCGAGCGATTATTACCTTTTGGGCAGGGTCAGGCCGCTTGACCAGATAAAGAGCAAAATCGATGCAACCGGTGTCGATTCGGTGCTGGGCTTCCTTGAGAAGAACAAATTCACGGACTATACGGTCGTAACCATCGGTCCGAAGCAGGTTGAGCATAATCAGGACCCGGACTGGGGTGAAGGAACAAGATGAGTAATATGGAATTCAAGCATACACAACTGGATAACGGGCTGACTGTTGTCGGCGAGATAAACACGGCGGCGCAGTCGGCGGCGGTTGGTTTTTTCGTAAGGACAGGCTCGCGAGATGAGACCAGCGAGGTCAGCGGGGTTTCTCACTTCCTTGAACACATGATGTTTAAGGGCACGGACAACCTCAGTGCCGCAGAGGTGAACGAGGCGTTCGACCGGCTGGGGGCCAAGTACAACGCTTTTACAAGTGAGGAGAACACGGTTTATTACGCAGCGGTCCTGCCGGAGTACCTGCTTGCGGTAACCGAGCTTTGGAGCCGGTTGATGAGGCCCTCGCTGCGGCGACAGGATTTTGACATCGAGAAGAACGTCATAAAAGAAGAAATAGCGATGTATAAGGACCTGCCTCAGTTTGACGTAATGGACAGGTGCAAGACACTTCATTTCAAAGACCATCCCTGCGGACATACCGTCCTGGGTACCGAAGAAAGCATAACAGCCCTGACGGCCGAGCGGATGCGTAATTACTTTTCCAACCGTTACGCCCCGAACAATATGGTTCTGGCGTGCTGCGGCAATTTTGATTTCGATTCGATATGCTCGCTGGCCGAGGCCCAATGCGGCAAATGGAAACCGAGCGATGTTTCAAGGGAACTGGCGTTTTACACCGGCAGTAAAGATAAACAGCGCATCGAAAAGCCAAACCTTGTGCGAGAACATATCTGCCTTGTCAGTCCTGCTGTGCCGATGCAGGACGAAAGGAGATTTGCCGCTTCACTGCTGGCGATGATAATAGGCGATAGTTCCGGCTCACGTTATTTCTGGCAACTCGTGGAGCCTGCAATAGCGGAAGTAGCGGCGATGCAGTATGAATCGATGGACGGTGTCGGGGCATTATACAGCTATATTCGCTGCGGCGGTGAGAATGTATCGCAGGTGGCCCGGATACTGGGCGGCATATTCGAGGATTTGAGAAAAAGGGGCGTTAGCGAAGACGAGTTGCAAAAGGCACGGAATAAGGTTCTAAGCGCGCTTACTATTAAGTGTGAACAGCCGATGGGCCGACTGACAAACCTGGGATTCAACTGGGTTTATCTGCAGCGGTATCGCAGTATGGCAGACGATGTGGCGGCGGTAAAGGCGGTTACGCCGACCGATGTTAATGCCATTGTCGCCGAGTTTAATCCGGGAGATTTCACGCAGCTTAGCCTGGGGCCCAGCCGGGATTAGACTTGACTAATTCGGTGCATTTTGTGTAAACTTGGGTTTGGCAGGAGGTTGCAGTGGAAAAGAACCAGGAAACACAAGTTCAAATCGATGCCGATATCCTTCGGTGCAGGGCCGATATACTTCGTGCACGCAAGGTAGTGGCCGAGGCATTGAAGCAGGAATCTTCCGATAATGGCTCCAAGCCCCCAAAGAACCAAGTAATACCTACCGAAAAAGGTTCTGCTCAAATGGTACAGGACTCGCAAGCACTACCCGAAGCCAAGTCCAAAGAGCCGGTCAAAAGCGAACCCGAACTGAATCACGGGGAAAAGGAGGCGCAGGCCGCAGTCGAACTATCTCAGGAACAGGCCAAACCCGACCGACAGGCAAATACCGCAGCCGAAAAGGCTCAGCAGCAAGCCAGAGCAGCAAGAGAAAAGGCTGAGCAGGAGGCCAAAGCCCGTGCCGAGGCCGAAGAAAAGGTCAATGCCGAGCAAGACCTTAAAACTGCGGCCCAAAAGGCACAGCAGGAGGCCCGGGCAGCCAGAGAAAAAGCCCAACAGGAGGCAAAAGCCGCCGTTGAAAAGGCTGAGCAGGAGGCAAAAGCCCGTACCGAGGCTGAAGAAAAGGCAAGGTCGGAGGCCGCCGCCCGCGAAAAAGCCGAGGCCCAGGCAAAAGCCGCCGTTGAAAAGGCCGAGCAGGAGGCAAAAGCCCGTACCGAGGCCGAAGAAAAGGCAAAATCGGAGGCCGCCGCCCGTGTAAAAGCCCAGGCCCAGGCAAAAGCCGCCATTGAAAAGGCTGAGCAGGAGGCAAAAGCCCGGACAGAGGCCGAAGAAAAGGCAAAATCGGAGGCCGCCGTTCGCGCTAAGGCCCAGGCCCAGGCAAAAGCCGCCATTGAAAAGGCTGAGCAGGAGGCAAAAGCCCGGACCGAGGCCGAAGAAAAGGCAAAATCGGAGGCCGCCGCCCGTGTAAAAGCCCAGGCCCAGGCAAAAGCCGCCGCTGAAAAAGCCGAGCGTGAGACAAAAGCCCGTACCGAGGCCGAAGAAAAGGCAAAATCGGAGGCCGCCGCCCGTGTAAAAGCCCAGGCCCAGGCAAAAGCCGCCGCTGAAAAAGCCGGTGCAAAAACCGAACTTGAGGAGGTGGTAGCGGAACAGGGCCGGGCGGATAAAAATGTTATTGATATCGAAGACTTAGAGGATTTAACGCAGACGTCGGCAACTGAGGATGAGACTGAAAAAACCGAAGCTGCGGGTGTTACCTTACAGGGCGGCACAGATAACAAAGCCGAGAAAGAGATTCCGCGGTTTAATCTTGCCCAGCAGATTCTTGCCGAACAGCGCAGGATTGCTTCCGGGCGGAGGTCTAAATCCACCGAGCCAGGCAGGGGCACCAGCATAAGACCTGCAATTGGTACTATCGGCAGGATTATCCGTGAGGCTAAAAAAGCACCGGTCGGTGATAATGAAGCAGTCGAATCGGGACTTCATTTGAGTTTTGGGGTCTATGGAGTTATTGACGGTTTTGACAATCTCAAGCCGACACAGCAGCAAGTCGTTGCAGACATAGTAACATCGGACATATCAAGGCTCTGCGTCGATGATGAACGGAGGCGTGATGGCCTGTGAGGCTACTTCAATAATTAAGCATGGATTTTATATTTTACAGGCTGTATCGCCGAATCGAATAGTAGAACTTTTGATTGAGCATTGGGCGTTAATCACGATTGGCGGCGCCGGTGTTATTGTTATCCTTGTTTTTGGTCTTTTGCTGTGGAAGCTCAGGTCCAAAAAGGCTGTCGCAAAACCCCAGTCAGCCGGAGCCGGTGACCAGGACGTTCGTGAGCGTATATCCAGCGGCGATTATCAATTAATAACAGACAGGATACTTCAGGTCGGCGGCAAGTACAAGAGCATATTGTTCGCGGCGGCCGGCCTTAACAGCCTTCCGATAACTATTCCGGTTAACGTCGCGATACAAATAGCCCAGCGAAAGAAGCGATGCCTGTTAATCGACCTCGACCTGAAGCGTGATGCGGCGGCCAAAGCATTTAACATTTCCGACAAGATGGACCCGAAAGATTTACGGCCGAAGCCCTACAAGACACCCTTTGAGGGTTTGTTGCTTTGGCCCGGCCGTAATTTTACCATGATAAAGCAAATGAACATCAAGGCCTTAGTGGATGCGGCGACGGAGAAGTTCGATTTGGTTCTGGTTAATGCACCGTATCTTGACAGCAGTCCGGATCGGGCGCAAATAGCCTCTGCGGCACACTGCAGCATCCTTTTCACACAAAGCCCGGCGCAGGCGGGCCGATTAGCCGCGCTGATGCAGGCATCGCAATGCAAGCTGATTGGCAATATCCAGGTTAACGCCGAGAAGCAATAAAATATTAAACAAAAGCACTTGCAACAAAGATAGTCAGACAATAAAATGCCTCGTTTGTTCATTAACCGGCGTATGAGAATCGGATATATGATAAAAGGTCAAATTCAATGGTATTAACGCAGATACTCCAACCAACATGTATCAAGGCGCCCCTGAACGGCAAAGACAAGGATTCGGTGATAACCGAGTTAGTTGACCTTCTGGCCGGGAATAACCTTCTTGTTGACAGGGACGTTGTGCTTGAATCGGTCTTCGCCCGTGAACAGACCCGGAGTACGGGGATAGGCGCGGGCATCGCCATTCCGCACGGCAAATGCAATGGTGTCAACGAGCTGGTTATGGCGGTGGGTATCGCAGCCGAGCCGGTCAACTTCGACAGTATCGACCAAAAGCCGGTGTCAATCGTGGTACTTTTAGTCTCCCCTGTGGACCGCACAGGCCCACACATTCAGGCACTGGCCCGCATCAGCCGGCTTATGTTAGACGATGAGTTCAAGACAAAACTTGAAAATGCGACTTCACCCGAAGATGCGTATCAACTCATAAGCATCAAGGAAAACGGATAAAACCTTAGTCGGAATATTCCACCGAACGCTCCCTAATTACACCGGTGCATAATCTGTATCAATGGTTCAGCCTGCTTTTTCTTTATATTCACGAAAAATTTGCTACTGTAAAGTTGTTTCTGCAATTTCAGGTCAACAATGTGTATCCGGGTGGAGGCGAGCGTAGCGAGCCGGAACCCGGATACACACAAAATCTTCGCCTGAATTGGCCGGCCTGTCCCGTTCTCCTGTAAAGGTTTATCAAAACTTTAATTAGGAGAAACACGATGACCCGCCACAAAAATGGTAACACAATTGAGGACGTAATGGAACTGTTAATTGAAAATGGCTTTGACGGATTTGCCCATGTTCTGCGAATCCTGCTCAATGAGGATATAAAATTATCGAGCTTTCACAACCTCATTAAAAACAAGATGTTATACTAAAATCGCCTCAAATTATTTCAAAAATACTAAAAGGAGCTAATATTATCGAACTCTAAGCCTGACAACGTAACTTCTTATGCAAATTCAGGTTAAGATTTATAAGAAGTGCCTGAAAAGAATCAACCTTTTTGAAATTACGCCCGGCAGGATTCGAACCTGCGACCCCTGGTTTAGGAAACCAGTGCTCTATCCTACTGAGCTACGGGCGCTAAAATATATCGAGGCGGCCGGCCGGCATCTTCGCCGGAAAAGAATCAATCTCGGTCCTCGGCAACTATGATAGACTGTTTTTTTCAGCCGGTCAAGTTGCAAAGATAGTTCTGAGTCCGGGTGATTTGTTGGTCGGACCAATCCCCATGAAGTTGATGGAGCCAGGCCGATTTTAGTTCTCTTGCCGAGTAGTAAAGTCTCATCGCAAGGTCCAACTTTTGTTGTGGTATCATTTGCCTTAAAATCTCGTCCTGTAATTTTTGTTGTGTCATAGCCCAAGTCTCGAATTTTCTTGAATTACACAATATCTAATGCAACACATCAACCCTATTTAAGGAAGATTGTTGCCGGTTTTCCCGGCGGGTGCATTCTCACACCTGTCATTTCCGCCGAAGTGCCGAATCCAGCCTCTTAATAACAGTGTTAATCTGTGTAAAGCCGTATCTTAAAAAAAAGCTTGATTCGTGGGTCTAACAATGTTAAAAGACAGGTTTTGGTGTAATAGAAATAAACGATTTTGATTTGTTTTGATTATTAGGTGGTTAAAAATGGTGGATTTGCAGGTTTTGGCTCAAGCGGTTATAGGCGGTAACGAAAAGGCGGTGGCTCTTACAAAGGCCGCTCTTGATGAAGGTGTTGCACCGGAGAAAGTACTTGAAGAGGGCTTGATTGCCGGCATGAATGTCGTCGGCGAGCGTTTCAAGGCGGGTGAGTTTTACATTCCCGAAGTGCTTATCGCCGCCCGCGCGATGAAGATGGCGATGCAGATACTTGAGCCGAAGCTGGCCGAGGCGGGTGTTGACCCGGTGGGCAAAGCCGTGATGGGAACCGTTAAGGGTGATTTGCACGATATAGGAAAGAACCTGGTTGTAATGATGCTCAAGGGTGCAGGCTTTGAGGTGGCCGACGCCGGCACAGATGTTTCAGCCGAGGATTTTGTGGAAACGGTAAAGAAAAGCGGTGCTCAAATTGTCGGTTTAAGCGCGCTTTTGACCACGACTATGCCGATGATGCATACGACCGTACAGGCCCTTAAAAACGACGGCGCCGATGTAAAAATTATGGTAGGCGGCGCACCGGTAACGCAAAGCTTCGCCGACAAAATCGGTGCCGACGGCTACGCACCGGACGCTGCAAGTGCAGTGGACCTCGCAAAATCGTTAATTGCCTGAGAAACATCCTTGGTGGATATGAAAATATAATCACAACCCGGCAGCCGCCGCCGGCTTGCTGCCGTCGGCACAATCGTCTCTTGCCATAGCCGCTTTGGGTGCAGGATAAAACTCCACTATCTACATCAAACGTTTCTTTTGTGTTTTCCGCCGGTCGCTGCTGTGGCCTCAAGAACGGTGTGAAAAATTTTTTTACTCAGCCCGATAAAATCCCCTGCCAATTCATAAGAAATGTATTAATTACCTACCCGGCCCCTGTTCGGGCCTTTTGGTTGAATTCAACAGGCCTTTGTGGTATAATATTGACATCAATTCGAGATGGGGGAGGGTACGGTGATATTCTTGCAGTGAACTTTCAAACAAGGCATTGTGTGCCGTTATGTATTGTTTAAGAGGTGTGTGTGAAAGGGTATCCTGACGCGATAAGATGCGTTTGAGCCGAGCCGAAGGCTCGACAAGGGGAAACCTAATTGAGAGTTCGCAACGGAAATTCGCCGTTAAACATTGGCGTCTTCATTTAAGGAGAGGGTTTGTGGATATTAACAAAACGATACTCATAGTACCGCCGTTTTTACTGACCCTTTTTTTGTTGTTGCTTGCTTAGCAGATTTACCGGAGGCTTTTTGCACCGAGGCGGATTGTACTTCGAAAGTCGGTGTGCAGGGTATGTTTCTGTCAAAATGAAAGGGGGGGCAATGCCAGGGAGAGGATTCGGTATATTTATACTTTTGGTGGTGCTGGTACTGCCGACAAGCGGCATGGCAAAAGGTTCGGTGCCGACCTGGCGGACCTGCGCCGAAGACGCATACGCGTGTTCCGGCGAAAGGCTGCCGTTTTTGACTGCTTCAGATTTGTTTACTATCGATATCCCGGCACAAGAGCGATGCTTTGATAATTCCGAACATACTTATATCCGCAGCAAATGGATAAGTACCGCCGAGATTCTCGGCTGCGCAATCACCGATAACGGCTGCGCTGTCGAAGACGATATCGGTGAATTTGAGGATTCGGATTGTGATTTTGCCGGGGCGGGTATCAGCGATTCGTTTCTGCTGGATTTCTGCAGGCTTAGATTTGGTTTCATTAATACACCGCTGCTCCAATCCAATGCTCCGGTGGAATCGGCGGGGGGTTTCCGGGGGTTGGTTACAATGTGAGGGTGATTCGGCTGCGAGGGATTCTTTAGCAGTTGCTTTTATGTCCTGATTCTACCTCCTTTTATTTCAGGGGTTCTCCGGACGTGAAAAGATGCGTTTGGGAACCCGCTCGGCAGGGCCGGTTCTCCTTGCCGGCCCCGATTCTTAGGGACCCAAAAATGCTTTTGGGAGACCCTGGAACTATGCCCACGCTCCCCACCGCGTGGGCATTTTTTGTGTGCCGGGCTTGTTTGGTAATTGGTAGGTGAAAGCTCTCGACAGGCTCTGCCACCGGAACCGTTAGCCGGGGGGCATTGACTTTATATCCTAATTGCTGTATAATAAATGTCTTATGAGTAATCTTGGTTTCGTGTAGATGGCGAGGCGAGGAGCAGCAGGTATGAAATTTAATCCAGCCCCGGAATCCGGACTGAGCCGGCGAAAGATGTTGAAGTACTGCATGAGCAGTTCTCTGGCGGCCGGTTTGGCGCCCGTCCTGTGGCTGTCGGGCTGTGCGAGACGTAGGCGGGCAAAAGGTCCTGATGTAATTCTAATCGTTATCGATACTCTAAGAGCGGACCACCTGGGCTGTTACGGATACTTCAGAAATACCTCTCCCGGTATCGACCGTTTTGCCGCCGACAGCCTGCTTTTTGAAAATTGCTTTTCACACGCTCCTTCAACCAGTGCCAGCGTCGCAAGCATACTGTCGGGATTCCTGCCCCATGAAACCAGGGTTACAAACAAAACGGTTATGTCAAAAAAGCTCCGAACCCTTCCTTTGTTGCTTGCACCCCACGGATACAGGACGGCGGCGGTTGTCAGCAACTATGTCTTCCGGGAAAAGAGGGGATGGGAAACGGGCTTTGACGTATATGATGCCCAGATGAAGGGCCGGGAGCTGAACAGGAGCATCCCGGAAAGAATCGCCGAACACACAACCGACCGTGCTGTAAAATTCCTGAAAAAATTCCGCAAAGAAAATCTGTTTCTGTGGCTCCACTACCAGGACCCGCACGGACCATACACGCCCGGGGCGGAATTTGCGGAACTTTTCAAAAGTAACATTGAAAAAAAACCCCGCATTCTCGAACTTAATGAGAAATCCAGCGGCAGAGGAGGAATCCCACAGTACCAGAAACTTGGGGAAAACAGGGATTTTCATCACTATGTATCGCAGTATGACGCTGAGATCAGGTACGCCGACCGGCACATCGAGCGCCTCTTTGACATATTGAAAGAACTGCAATTGTATTCTGATTCACTCATCATATTTACCGCCGACCACGGTGAAGGGATGGGGGAGCACGATTACTATTTCGCGCACGGTGAATACCTCTACAATACCCTCACTCATGTGCCTCTTATCGTTAAATACCCCGGCGGGTCGGCCGGCGCCAAAAAAGACGTGGTTGAGCATATTGATATCGCTCCCACAGTACTGAAGGCCTTGAATATTACCCCGGCTCACAACCTTCGCGGCTGTGATTTGGCCGGGTCAATCCCTGCGAACAGAGAAATCTTTGCCAAAATGGAAACGGGTATGGTAAAAGACAACATCAAATACTCTCTGCTTGCCGATGGTTTCAAAATAATCAATACGCCCCTGTATGACCGATACGAATTATATGATATGCAGAAGGATTTTGGCGAAGAGAATGACCTGATTAACAAGACCGATTACAGGCAGCTCCGAAAGGATATGAAAGTCAGGTTGGAGCGGCTTTTGCAGCAGGATTTGCTTAAGCTCGGCAAAGTAAATACCGGCGAGCTTTCGGAGGAGGAGCTGAAGAAACTGAAAACATTAGGCTATGTAGAGTAAACCGGCTGTCGAGGATTGGTTATTGTGAATGGTGCATCCCAAAGTCATAACACCGAAAAAGTCCAATCTTCGACCCGAGAGCTTTTGACTGCTTATATTATTTTGGTAATAGCGTTCATCGCTGCCGCTGCTGTAAGACTTTATAATATTAATGCCGCCAAACTGTATTTCAGCCCGACGAGACAATATTATTCTTTCTGCATAGCAAAGGGATTTTACTGCCAAAGCGCCGAAGACGTTAGTCCACAAAACCGAAGAATAGCAGCTGTCAATAAAGAAGCTCTCGACGACAAGGAACCGCCGGTTACCGAGTATCTCGTTGCAAGGATTTGGAGCATCTTCAAAGGCCCGAACCATTGGGCGCCGTCATTGCTCTGTTCGTTATTCTGGTTGGTTGGAGGAACTTTTGTCTTTCTGATTGTTAAAAAGTACACCACTGCCGTCCCCGCGGCTGTTGCAACGGCTTTTTATCTTCTTTGCCCGTTTGGAGTATTGATAAGCAGGAGTTTCCAGCCGGAAGCGCTGATGGTCATGATGTTTCTTGGAGCTGTTTATACAATATTTAATTACTATGAGAAACAGTCGTTAAGGCGTTTGTTCGTAACGGGCCTTGTATCGGGCCTGGCCGTATTAGTCAAGGTCAGCATCATATTTTCAGTTTGGGCCGCCTTTATCGCGCCCGGTATCTGCAAAAACGGTTTTCGCAGAACCATTTTTTCCCGCCGGCACCTGGCCTTTGTTATACTGGGGATAGGACCGGCTTTTTCGTACTATTCTTATCTTGCCGTATTCACTGATGAAGTCAGGATGGTCGCAGAGTCCGTATTTGCGCCCCGGCTTCTATGGGATTGGTTTTTCTGGACCGGCTGGTTCAACCAGCTTGGCTCCGTTGTCGGCTTTATCCCGCTGACAGCGGCGGTTTTTGGAATATTTTTTGTACGTGACAAAACAGTTAAAAGCATTTTAACGGCCTTAGCTGTCGGGTATCTTGCCTACGCATTGATTTTCACTTACACAACAGCAACGCACGATTATTATCAGGTTCAGTTAATACCCGTCGTTGTGTTGGCGGTATCACCAGTACTTGCTTTTTTTCTCGACCATATCCGGCTCAAAGGTTCTCGTTGCCACCGGTTGACACTTGCAGCAGGCCTGCTGTTGGTAGTAGCGTTCGTTGGCTTGTTGGGTGGTGTTAAGACAGGTGCCTTCAGGAGCGAGAGCAAATTTGTAAGGGCCTCTTTGGCGTTTGCATATAAATTTTTTGGAATCAGGCCGGATTATTTGTCGCAGTACGGCTCCGATTATCCCGAATTTATCGAAAGAGCCGAAAAGATAGGCTATGCCGTAAATCACAGCGAAAAAACCATAACTTTGGGGCTGACGGTGCCGCTGTGGTACTACGGCGATTATGCCGGCTACAGATGGCCCCGCCACCATCATTGGTCGGCGAGGGACTCCCACGCCGGGATCGGTACCGGGGCCAAATGGAAAGAATATCGTGGTCTCGGAGCATCCGAATTGTACGAGAAGCATTTCAGCCGTTTTTACCCCCGATACTTCGTCGTCGCTGAGCCGCGGGAATTTGAGAAACAAAAAAGCCTGCGGGAATTTCTGTTTGGTAAATTTAAACTTCTGGTTCAGGAAGAAAAATACTTGATATTTGACCTTGGTGAGCCGAAACAGTAATATCTGTTGCCGGAAGCAACAGATAATATCTGGCCTCGCGTTTTATGCGGGATTTCGACCGGTTTTATACGAACCCCCCCCCCTGGCGGGGCGGGGCGGATTCCGATACATCGGGCAACAAATTTTGTGTTTCCGCAGCAGGAATTGTTATGTTACATGAGAAAAAAATTGTCGTCATAATGCCGGCTTACAATGCGGAGTTGACTCTCAAAAAGACGTATGATGAAATACCGCACGACATAGTTGACCAGATTATTCTTACCGACGATGCAAGCAGCGACAGTACCGCCGAAGTATCCAAGTCTTTGGGGATTAAAACCATTGTGCACACAAAGAATCTCGGCTACGGCGCTAACCAGAAGACATGCTACCAGGCCGCGTTGGAGGCCGGCGCCGATATTATTGTGATGATACACCCCGATTATCAGTACCCCCCAAGACTTGTGACGGCAATGGCGGGCCTGTTGGCAAGCGATTTGTTCGATGTTGTCCTGGGTTCTCGTATCCTCGGTGGAAGGGCGCTTAAAAACGATATGCCGATGTATAAATATATTTCCAACAGGATACTTACCTTCCTTGAGAATATCCTGATTTGCGCCAAGCTCTCGGAATACCATACAGGCTACAGGGCCTTTACCCGAAAAGCTTTGCTGAAGCTGCCCCTGCTTGAAAATTCGGACGACTTTGTTTTTGATAATCAAATGCTTGTTCAGGCGGTGTTCTTCGGTCTGCGCATCGGTGAGGTCAGTTCGCCGTGCAACTATGAGCCGGCCGCATCTTCAATTAACTTCAAAAGAAGCTGTGTTTACGGCCTCGGCGTTCTGATGACCGCCGTCAAATGCCTTCTTCACAGGACCGGTATCAGTCATTCGCCCCTTTTTGACCCGAATGGAAAGAAACTGAAGGGCTGATTGTTCGATAATGGCCAGTATTCTTGGAAAGTGATTTAGCAAATGACAGAGCCGCAGGGTTTTGACCTGTTCTATTTAGATAAGCATTACATCGCATTTAAGAATTCTTCTTTTAATTACTGGAACAGAAAAAGGGCGATTAAAAAATGCTATCGCAAAAACATCAGGAATGATGCCGGTCTGGTTCTCGTTGACATAGGTTGTGGCATAAGCCCCGTCACGCCGAAGCCCGAAAGCACCCTGTTTCTGGACTGCGCCGCCGAGGCCCTGACACATTTGCGGAAAAAAGGTTACAGCACCAAAGAAGGTGATATAACAAATCTGCCAATTGAGCATTCCTTTGCCGATGTTGTTTTCTGCTCGGAGGTACTGGAGCACGTTGCGGATTACCGGACCGCCTTGAAGGAACTCCACAGGATTCTTAAAACCGGTGGACGATTGTTCTTAACGGTTCCCGTGCACGCAAAATACTGGGGCTCGGATGATGAGTTTGTCGGACACGTTACCAGGTTTGAGCTTGACCCGTTTAAGAATCTTCTCGCCGAGACCGGATTTGAAATAGTCGAGGAAAAACCTGTCGGCAGTTGGCTTGAAAGAAAGATTACCCGCCGGGGAGTTAAGGTTTTTATGAGGCAAAAGACAAAGGAGCCGTTTGGGAAAATGGTGGTGTTGGCAAGCCGGGTAGTGAACCTTGCAGCATATTTGGCCGTTTTAATATCGCTGCTGTTTGCGTCCAGAGAGTCAACCAGCATTATGCTGTACTGTTGTCGAAAAAAATGAAGAAAATACCATTTCATCGGATTAGAACAAAATTGTATTTTGCGGAGATTTGACAATGACCTTCGCCCGGTTTTTTCGAAAGATAGGCATACGCGGCAAACACCTTATCCGCCGTATAAGAACAAAACGACTGAAAAAACTTCAGCGCGTACCTCCTGCCGGGCCCGGCGTTTTAGTAGTTATGAATAATATCGGCATAGGCAATGCCGTGCAGGCCACCCCTCTTGTCCAGGCAATCAGGATGTTGTGGCCGACGGCAAATATAACGATCCTGACCCCGCCCGGAGATTTGTTGGACGACTGGTGTGTGCCCGACTTCATCACCGACTCTACAGAAAATCTGAAGAGTAAATCTTATGACCACACTTTTTTCCCCTACGGGATGTGGCAAAATATCGCCCAATGGCAGGCCCGGCTTGAATTGGGCCGGGTTCACTGTCCGAGAGTTTGGCTCAGGGCATGGCTTCTAAAACCTGAGGTCGAGTACAATGTGGACATGGTCAGGCGCTTGGGATACAGAGGTGGTTGTCCGCCACTGTACGTTTCGCTTAAACAGCCCGACGAGAGCATCATTCCCGACAAATTGCGAATTTGTCTTGTACCCGGCGGCAAAAAGGAGTTAATGTGGAGGCACAAACGCTGGCCTTTTTATAACGAATTGATTCAACTGCTCCTGGAAGAATATCCACGGTCTCAGATTTGCATTATTGGTACCCAAAAAGATGATTTTGGCGGTGAATTGCCGTCTGTCCCGCAAGTCATCGACTTACGCGACCGTCTTTCACTTCGTCAGACAGCCTGGGTACTAAAACACTCCGACCTGGCCGTTGGCAACGACTGCGGCCCGATGCACATTGCCGATGCCGTACAGACGCCTTCCATAGTACTGTTCGGCCCTACCTGCGAGTTAAAAAATGCTCCCCGCTACAAATCCATCTCCTTAAGCGGCGAACCGCCGTGCAGGCCCTGTCAATATAGCAGTCTCATTGAAACCTGCACCGAACCGATATGTATGACCGAGCTTTCTCCGGATATCGTTATGGAAAAGGTAAATATTTTTCTTGAGCGATACACCGGGAAATATTAAAAGCAGCGGCCTCGTCGGCGGGCGGAACATTGACGCACCTTCCGAAAGGCCCGGCAGAGCTGTTCGCCCAATCCGGCGCCTGACCGGTGCTCCAATAAAGGGCCGACGTATTTGCTATACACCGCATTTCTCACAACTCCGTTGAAAAAAGCCCCTTGTTTTGATAAATCGATAACACTCACAGAAGCCGTGCCGCGCACCCGTCGAGACGCGGTCTCGCCGCGGCTGAAGCGGCCGAATCAGGCCTTAGACATCACACATCACTCAATACGAGATACGAGAATCGAACGACGAGAGACGAATATGTTCCGACCACCCCCACTGTCATCCTGAGCGTATTGTTAAAAACCCCTCTAAATCACAGGCTGTGAGAAATGCGGGTTAGCGATTATAACCTGCGCCTCGGTTGGCCCGGCCTGTCGTGCCGATGGAGCTTCGGGGGGCGACTGTTCCGCTGCGACGAAAGACGATATCGTTCTGGAGTGTTCGGGCGGCTACGAGCTTTTGTTCGAGCATTTGTAAGCTCATATCCTGAGGCAGCGTACCAGGCCAGCGCCGTACCAGTGCGATAGCCCTGTTATATCCTCTTATCAAATCCGCCAAGACCAGTGCCAATTCGTTGCGCAGTCTCAGGGTGTTGACCATCGGCTCGGAGCCTGTCACAATTTCACTTTCATACCGGCGATTTCGTGAGCGGCGGCTTCGGCCGTAAGGCTCTGCCGGCAGGTCGAAGGAATAAGGTTCCCGCCCGCCGGTTCCACGGCGATATTCGCGTTGTACGGTGTTTTGCATCTGCTGTTTTTCTCTTTCGTTCAGTTGCTTTTCCAGTTCTTCGGACCTTTTCTGCAGGTAGTCCACAGACGTAAGGACATCGCCGAGATTGCGTTTGGCGGCAAGGAATTTACGTATGGTCTTATCAACCTGGCCCGCCATAATCAGCTTTGCGTCGGCGGCGCCCATGTCAACAAGTAAGTCTGTGAGCGAGCCGACTACTTTATCGGCCATGCCGACGGCAACGGCATCGCTCGGTGTTAAGGTCAATGTAACCTCACCGCTTTGGCTTGTGGTCTTTGTCAGCGTGCGAACTACGGACTCATCAGGCCTCTTGTCGAGTCTGTTGACAAAGGACCTTTTGCCGTTTCTGTCGGCCACTTCAATCACCTCGATTTTCCTGTCTAACATCGCCATAGCGACGGATGCAGGACGATTGTATTTTTCTGCAAGAGCGGCGGCATAACCGTTATAAGCGGACAAATTTTTCGGGCTGTACGTTTCGACAAAGTTTTGAGGGTCCTCATAGACCGTTGCCTTGCTTGTAATCGGTGCAAAAGCACCCATTACCGCTTGCGGTGATATGTATATTTTCTCACAGGCCAGCGCCACGGTCGTTGCAGCCGAATAGGCCCCGCCGAATTCACCGCCACTGATATATGCGACAACGGGGCAGTTAAAGGTTTCCGTAATGGTTGCGCAGATATTTTTCATGTACTCGCCCCGGCCGCCGGGATTGTCAATCTCAACAACAATGAACTTAGGTCCTTTGTTGGATGCTTCAACTATCGCATTTGCAAGGGTGTCGGAAATCACCTTTGAAAGAAGCACTTCGCCCTGCTTGAGCGGCAGGACAATTACCCTGTTTCGCCGACCCATTAAGTTGGTTGTAACGTCATACTCGGCGAGAACTATCGGCTTGAACGTTTCCAGGTCTGCATTGTAAACTTGTGTGCGATTGTCGATGCTTTTTTGGCTTGCAAAGCCGTTGAAAACCTCATCGGTTTGGCGATGCCTGAATGTGTCGGCACAGCACAGGGCGGCACATAAAAATACAATAACCGTTACAAGAGCAGTATTCCTGGTCATATTAACAGCCTCCGTAATTCAAACAGGTCCTTTAATTACCGTACATAATATTCTACGCTGAAAATGCGACCCAGACCAGAAAAAAACCCCCGGCGTGGTAAAACCATGTTTTGATACAAGAAAAACCCCATACTAACTTTGTAAGTTAAGTGAAAGCGGGTTAAGCTGGGTTTGAATTGGGTTTGGTGCCTTTGGGCACGTAGGAACGGCGTTATGGAACACCCTTCAGGTTGATAAGCTGCACTCATTTTACCTATTTTATCATTGGGTTTGTTTGGGTTTGTTTTCTTAACATCTGGTTTTTTCGAAATCACTGTAAGTCCTTTTAATTGGCTTAGTTAAGCCGTATTTTTAATTGTTAAGATTGGGTTTGTTTTGCAGAAAAAAGTTACCTTCGGATATGTTTTTTGCGGTTCTTTTTGGCGATTACGGCGTTGTTTCCTTCGACTGCGCTCAGGACAGGCTTGGCTGACCGCACGTACTCGATGTACCCCGGTGATTCCCATTTTGCTAAATGTTGCAAAATGGGACCCGGCGCCTTTCCGTGCGGCGGCAGGCAAACGCCTTGTACTCAGCAAAAACTCCTCGCAA
>DUZQ01000012.1 GCA_013349435.1 Planctomycetota bacterium
AGCGGTTATATCCGCCGCTGAGGCGGAAATGTCGGCATTACCATCAGCATCGGCAACGTTCCCGGCAGCAAGCGTTATAGTCCCGTTGCCTGCAGAAAGATTCAAGGCTGTTATCGCGTCTGTTTGGGCGATGTACTGGTCGCCGTTACTTGCGGATGTATCGACTGTAAGGTCTGCTGCGGCTGTATTAATGGAATCGGTTCCGTCTCCAAACGCAGAAGCGGTTATATCCGCCGCTGAGGCGGAAATGTCGGCATTACCATCAGCATCGGCAACGTTCCCGGCAGCAAGCGTTATAGTCCCGTTGCCTGCAGAAAGATTCAAGGCTGTAATCGCGTCTGTTTGAGCGATGTACTGGTCGCCGTTACTTGCGGATGTATCGACTGTAAGGTCTGCCGCGGCTGTATTAATGGAATCTGTTCCGTCTCCAAAGGCGGCAGCGGTTATATCCGCCACTGAAGCGGAAATATCGGCATCCCCGTCAGCATCAGTAATGGAACCGGCATCGAGTGTTATGTTCCCGCCGCCTGCGGAAAGATTTAACGCCGTAAGGTCATCTGCTTCATTAATGTATATGTTCGCGGCATCAGCGGTCAATGTATCGACCGACGTATCAATTGAGTCGGTAGCGGTTCCAATATCGCCTGATGCCGTAAGGTCGGCGGTGTCGGCGGTAACAAGACCGGAGTTGTTTACAATCGAACCTGCAGAGGCGGTGATAGTCGCCGTTTCGGCTCCGACGTTGACAGTACCGACGGAAATGTCTCCGGTTGTAGCGGTATATGAAAACGAGCTTGCGCCCTGGTCAAGGTCGATATCAGCAAGGGAGTGGTCATCGTTAATAGTTACGCTGTCTCCGTTACTGTATTCTATAATAGTACGTCCATAATCCACTGCTCCGACGGTTATTTCTGTGGTTCCAATCGTACTTGCTGCCTCTCGAACTTTAATCACTGTGGTTGCTGTCCCTCCTGTGTCAGTAATTTGGAGGGTTTCAGCCCCATCAAGGTCAAGGTAACGATCAGCCGGGCCGCCGACTCTTTGTGCAGAAATAATGACAGAGGCCAAATTCTGTATTTCAGTGTCGGTATTATTTGGAACGATAATTCGACCGGAAGTTGCATTTAGTATAACATCACCGGAGCCTGCGATTATGTTGGGCAGGTGAGGAGCGCCGCCAAGGTCGGCAAAGTCAATATCTGTGGAGTTTGCTGTAATATTGACAATTCCGTCATTTGCAGTGCCGGAGTAGTCGGTATTAACCTGAGCATTGAGATTGACTGAACTACCGGTAATGCTTACATTCCCATTTTCACCACCGCTGGTGTCAATTACATCACCTACAGTGACTGAACCTGTATGGTTTAAAGCAACTTGCCCACCTGCAGTTGTAATCGTGCCGCCAGTGTTGTCAAAATCAACTCCAGAAGTTGTAAATGTGCCGCCATTAGTCGTAATAGTATCTGTTATATCTACGGAACCTTCTGCTTGAAGGTCGATTGAGCCTGTTCCTAACGTAGTAAGTTTTCCCACGATAACGGGAGCCGAGCCTGCATCCCCCCCGGCATCAGTACCAGTTACACCTGCACGAATTTCGATGTTACCGGTTGTTTGGGTCTGGAACTCGACATCAACATTTGTCAAATCAATACCATCGGAGCCTTCCCCCGTTGCATTCCTGGTATCCATTGTAAGGTCCAGACCATCTTTTAATCTGACAATAGCTCCTGTTCCTTCTCCATTTGTGTCCTGGTTGAAAGTTCCTGCAACGGTTATGGAATTAGTAGCCTGAAGTACAATATTCGCTGTAGAATCTTCAAGGACTTCTTCAGTAATAGTAATATCTCCCGAATCAGAAAACTCGTCTGAATTATCCGGGAATCCATCGTCATCTCCACCAGGAGAATTGGTAGCACCACCTTGAATAATTATGTTATCCGGATCAATCAACAAGGTTCCTGTGATGCCATTTTTGGAACTCAAATCGATGTCACCAAAAAACTCAACATGTTCTTTTCCTGATACTTCGACAAATCCGCCATCGCCTGACTCGGTTCCGCCCTTGGCCTCTATTTGCGCGCCGGTGCGGAAAAGGGCCGTATCGGGTGAGAAAACGATGACTTCACCGCCGTCGCCGTTTTTTCCGGCGTTTGCGGTTGTCAGGCTGTCTGAGCCGAGAGCAACTACATCACCTGCCCAAAGGTTGATGTCGCCCCCGTCATCGATAGTGCCGTCGGCGTTGATGGTACCGAACTGTCCCAGACGTTCGGCGGCCTCGATATCAACCTCGCCCCCTTTGTCGCCGGAGACATCTATAGTTCCGGTGTTTATTACCTCACCGGCTTTTGCAGTGATGGCTCCGCCCGCGGCGGATAAGACACCTACATTCTCCACGGCCCTGGAAACGACATCACCGGCGGCTGCAAGCACTATCACCCCGTCCGGTGCATTGACGGTGCCTTCATTAACAACATCCGGGGAGACATCCGGCTGAAGCGGCGCTTCGAGGGTGCCTATTTCAACCATAATATTGCTGCCGGCCCGTCCGAGTAACACCCTGTCGCCGGCGGCCATTACAACGTGTCCGCCTGGACAATCTATATTTCCAATATTTTTTACCTGTTTGCCTACAAAATAAACACTCTCGGCTGAGATATTACCCTGGTTGACGACGGCGCCTTCGCCGCCGGCAAATTTCATTTTACCGGCCAGGAAGTCCAAATCCGACATATTCAGTGCCGAAGCGATTAGCTGGGCGGAATTAACCGAAGAACCCTGGCCGAAATAAACCCCGGCAGGATTTAGAAAGACAAGCCTTCCGTTGCTCGTTACGGTTCCGTTAATCAGTGACGGATTGGCCTCGATTATTCTGTTCAAAGTGGCAGCGTCTATAGCAGGCTGAACAAAATCGACTGTTCTCCCGGCGTCAACATTAAATCGGCTGTACTCGATTATTGTCTGCATGCCACCGGTGGTTATTGTTGTGGTGTCGCCGGCGGTGTTAAATGCAGCCGAGCCGTGTGTAACGTTTTGGCCTTCGATCATACCGGGTACGGCGTCCGCCAGCACAACGGCAGAGGTGTTGAAAAACATACAACATGCCAAAAAGTAAACTGTAATCTGCTTAAAATAAAATTTTGTTTGTCTTGTGAATTTCATAATCTCTTAACCTCCTGACAAAATTACTGATTGTTATTAGATTTGTTTTTAACGAAAGAGTTTTCCATTTTAGTGAAAGAGTTCCTCACTTAAAACGCTTAGAAGCGATATATAAGATTAAAATTCCAGCGGCCGTTACCTACGTCGGTGTCGGTTGTTGACCGCAGCGGATAGCCGTAATATACGCCCGCATCAAAGTTGTCTCCGATAGTAGCAGCTATACCCAGACCGACGGAACCAAGCTCCTGAACCCTCTTCTCTGTTGCAATGGGATGTTTTATCTCGGCCCGGCCGTAGTCGGTAAATACCAGCAGAGCCGCTTTCCTGAGCCAGGGCTTGTCAGTTTGCCCCGTCGTTGATTCGGTTTCATCGGCTTTGTCTATGGCTTCGAGATGCTTAACCAGGTCGTATTCATACTGAAGTGATGCGAGGATACCTTCGTCGGCGACAATTTCATTCTCATCATAACCTCTGACGGAATACAAACCCCCGAATACGGTCATTTTGGCCTGCACGAGCCTTTCGTTGGCGCTCAACAGCCTGAAAGAGCCGCTGATTCGTTGAATCTTTTCGGGGTCCAGGTACCGGCTGTGAGCGGCCGAGGCGGTATAAATAGTAAAATCAGGGTCGGCATCCTGGCGCATATCGTTGAACTTATCTTCGCTGGAGCCGTCGAAACTCTCAACACGATTGAATGAAAAAGAGGTGTTTGAGATATCATCCGAACGATGGATATCAAAACCTGTCCCCCATAAGTCCATCTCCACATCACTTTTAGTTCCTAATGAAGGCGATATTCGGCTTTCCTCGTGGCTCAGTGAACCGGTAACATCAAAAAACCAGCCGCCTGTTTGAAATACGTTGAAACGGAGGATTCCACCGTGGTAATCACCGCCACCGAGAAAATCTATCCCCCCGGCGTCATCTGTGAACACGTCAAAGTTGCTGTGGCCTGCATAAAGGTTCAGCCTCAGTCGAGGTGTAAAGACCGGAAAATCGTAGCTCCCATAGACCGAGTAATTCTTTAGAAAAGGCTCCACTGGATGAGAATAAAGGGGTCCCTGATAAATGGCGGTAATTCTGTCGTCCCTTCCCGTAAGATTGGTGTTTATTATTCCGAGTCTTGGGCTCCATTGTCTCTCGTCTGAGCCGGCGTTGTCGGCCTGGATGTAAAAATGCCACGGCTGTCTTTCGTAAACATCGTATCCCAGGTTGACGGTGTCCGAGGTTTTGCCCCTTGATATTATTGCAGAAACGTATCTGTCGGGATTGAGGTTGAGAAGGTTGATAAAATTATCCAACTGTTTCTGATTTATGACCCGGCCGACTTTTACCGGGGACCATTCGAGAAAGACCGATTCGTTTATAACCGGTTTTTGTCCTTCTTTCAGATCTGTGTAAGGTACCGCCTCCGTTGAAGTCGGGTCATATCTGCGGTAGTTCATTGTTGTGTCGGAGACCCTGGCTTCGAGTATCTCTATAATCAAATCGCCGTCCTTCAACACAGGCTTGGTACCGTCCTGAACGGCTTCTGCCGGAACGTACACATATATACCCGCATACCCATGGTCCCGATAAACCGAGAGGAAATATTTTGTCAGACCGCTCATTGTTCTTGTTGAAATCTGAAACGTCCGGCCGGGGTGTTCGATTACGTTATGGATTTCCCTTAAGTCATAAAGGTTCTGCCTTGCCCGCTCTTTGAGCCTTGGAAGCTCGGTTGCATAATCGGCTTCAAGCTTTTCGATATCCTTTTGATATTTTTCGTATAACTTGTCCCTTTCCTGCCCGCCGGCTTCGGCGCTTTTGCGTTTGTATTCGGCTTTTCTTCGGGCCTTGTTTTTATCAAGCTCGCTTTTCAAATTTGCTTCGGCCTTTTGAAGCGAGACTTGGGAATCGTCGTACACCAGGGGCAGATTGTTTAATAAATCTTCTGTTGATATCAAGGTGTTTTCTTTTATGCGCAGTTGCTTTACCTCAAAACGAACGGTGTCGTCCTGGGGCAGATTAAGTTGTTCAATTTGTAAGTCTCGCTCGGCTCTGATTTTTTGGGCGGCCTGGTCTTCTTTGTCGATCTCTAAACGGTCTTCGGTCCTGATTGGGATTTTCTTGGCCGGCACATCGGCCGAAACGAAGGCAAAAGGTGCTAAGCCAAGGAAAGCAAGACCGGAGAATATTATTCTTGTTGTGTAATTCATCATGCGGATTTCCTTAAAATTAATCCCCTTATATCCTTAGTACAGACGGCTTTCAGCACCCCACTCCATCGGGCAAAGAAAAAATGCCACAAAAAGTTGATATACAATTTCCCCTTAAACCCCGTCCACATAATGAGTACAGGGCAACGAAAATATCGATAACTCCTTATAATACCAAAATTTGGGATTAAAGTAAAAGGAAAAATCGGGAAAAACAGGCTCTTTATGTTATTTTTTCAAGGTTGTCAATGCTATATACGGCCGGGCAGTTTAGTTAATCTGTAAGGTCGGCAAGGTCCGGTTAAGAGGAAAAAAGAGTGTTTTGTCGGGGTGCAGCATTCGAGACATCAGAAATAGAGTATTCGTCATAATTAGGATATTGTGCTCATTGCTTTTGGTTTTTTAGGCCAACAGGATTTGCACAAAAATTTTACCCTGAATGATTATCCGTGGTTCACAGAAAAGCTCCGGTTTGCTTATGGATGTTCACTTTGGCACTAACAGTTCGCTGGTGTGTCGGCCTTGCCTTTGCCTTCAGTGCGTGAGTTCTCAATGAGCTTGTCGGTTCTGCTTATAAACTCAGTGTCCATATTGTATGGGACGCTGCTGGTAAGAGGTACGCCCTCAAGGGGAGCCCGCAGACAGTACAACTGAGCGGCGGCGGGTTCACCTATAATAATGTCAATCCAGGTGTTTTTTTCAGGCATAAGTATTAAAAGGGGAATATTGGCGCCAAACTTTTCAAACAAAAAAGCGAACCACCAGACAACCCCTTCCAGCACAGGCGGAGGCGAAGTGGGGATGCGCAGCAGTACCGGTCTTAAGGTCGGGATTTTGCTTTTTTTGCTTTCGGCGGCATCGGATTTATAACGTTCGGTTTCCCGTTCTATATGGTAGAGGATGCGGAAGAGGCCTTCGTGGTTTCGGTCGGCCTCGAAACACCCGGCAATCTTTTTCAGAGCACCGGAATGTATTTCGAGCAAATTGCTACAAGGTGGGCACTGTTCGGCTGATTGACGGAACTTTCGTTGAGCGTTTTCCATTATGGTTCGGACTTCTTCGGGGGAGGTGGTTTCTGTGCAGGCTCTTTCAATTTTTTTTAGGCCGGGCAGGATATTTTCAAATATCCATTCTAATGACAATTGACGACATTGAACACAGGCAACCATCGGATAACTCGTACGCCCCTTCCCGTCGCGGGAAGACCACAAGCGACCAACAATTATACTGCGCCCCATACACCACACAAACACATGATTAAAATCCTCTATTTGCTGATTTTCCTGAAGTCTGCTCCAACTGCCGGAGTCTATATTGCCGCCGATGCCCTGCACATAAAGGATACGTTTTACGGTGATGAGCGTATCGGTATCGAGGCCGATATCGTCAATATGGTCATCCCATCCCGGATGTTTTCCAAACGCTGCAACGATTACTTTCTCCGAAGGCTGGTCGGGCCCCTTTGGATAGAATCGCTTTACAATCTTCTTTATGGCGGATTCCAACATCCAGCTTTCCTTGAAAACCACCGAATCTGTTATTACTACGGCCAGTCCCGGGCCATCGGTACGCCGATTTGCTCTTCTTTTGTGCAGCCCGGGTCTCTATAGAATTCGAGCTTCAAACGCAGCGCCGGCTCCCGACCCTCAATCACGAGGTTGCCGCCTTGGTATTCAGCTTTTATTTTAACCGCTACGAATCTTTTTTCTTCGGTGTCGGCTTGCTCGTGCATCATTTTCAAGCACGCCCATGGACCCTGGAACTGTCTTGTTCCTCCGGTCGGAGTTTCGTCGCCTGAATATCTGTAAAACTCTAACTGAATCGGCTTACCGGGGTATTCCGCCACCAATAAATCTTCTCCTGATGAAGTTCTGTGTCTGTCACCGACTCTGCTTGCCTGGGAGATTCTTACGTCTCTTAGGTAATTGATGGAATCGTCCTGCTCCGACGGGTCTAAAAGGCTTATTTTACAGTAATACGGAGAATCGCCCGTAGGAAGGCACCTGATTACACGGACGACTTTATCAAACCGCTGCCTGATCGATTCATCGTCAAATAACCCGCTCAACATCTCCGGCTGAATCCCCGGGAGCAGCTTTTGTACCTCACCCAGTTCCTGTTCAGTCAAATGCTCGTCGGCTTCTTTTGCCAGGGGAAACTTTTTACTGTATTTTGTCATTAACCGGTCCAAACACATTTTTGCAATATTCATCCGATATCTTCGTTCGGCAAATTCGAGTGCGAACTTTGAATCTTCGGCGGCGTGCTTGAATTCTTCGTTCGAAGGTTGGAGATTTTGTAATTTTTCAATTCGTTGCTGTGATTCTTTGAAATTTTTCTTTATGGTATCGGCCAGCTTTGCAACCATGTCGATTTCTATTGGTTCTTTCAAGGCAACAAGATGTGCATAAGCTGTTTTATACATATCATAACGTATCTCATATAAGCGCCTCTGTTTCGCATCATCTTCAACTTTGTAGTAAAACCTTTCGTCAAGTCCCTTGAGTTTTGCCTTAAATTCCTCGTCCGCAAGCTTTCTGACCAACTCGTCATGTGTCGTTTTCAGGCTGGCTCGAATGCCCTGAAGAAATTCATCCTCTTGTTTTATATTGTCCAGCTCTTTGAGGAGAAAGCCATAATTTTCGTCAATCTCCGCAAAGGCTTTGCCGGTGGCCTCGTTCCATCGGCCTTGTAACGAAGATACGGTTTTGAGGGCATAGCCGGCCAAAACTTCTTCGATGATACGGAGCTTTTCGAAGTCTTTTATCCACCCGGTGATGAAATCATCATTTTGTATGTCTTCAAGGGGCTGTACCGCTTTTGAATTGTATATACTTAGAATATCTTGCTCGACGGTGTCGAAGTCGTCCAGGGCCGCGGCAACTTTTCTTATTGCTTCGATATCGGAAAGATCTTTGCGCTGTGTATCCACCGCACCCGGCTCACTCCAGTACTTATTGAAAAGCCCGACTCCATGGTTTATTGTTGAATTGTAAGGTGTATGTTTGGTATCCTGTGCCTTTTTTAACGATTCAGGAGGCCACAGCACGCTAAACTTATCCGTATCGTCATCACCATAAATCATGCAAAGGGGCTTGTGCAGCTTCTCTTTGCGTTCCTGTTCATACTGTTTCCATCGCTGCTCAAAACCCTCTTCGGCGCCGAATGCATATCTGAACAGGGGGTCCAAAAAATTGACCGCTGAATAATCAATATTTTGTCCTTCATCATCCTGCAAAACAGCTTTTTTCAAGGGTCTGTCAGCCCGGATACAGAGCAACTCATAGAGGACTTTTAACGGGGCTTCGCTGTCGGGGTCGGCGTGACTGAGCCGCCATTGGTGGTGGTTTTGCTGTTGTTTCATCTTTGTGCACGCCGCTGTGAGGAAGGGCTGAAGAACCCCTTTTTCATAGACAACCGCCTGGGCCTCGTTCAAGCTCCTGGGATTGATTCTGACCGAAAACATTGCTGCCGGGGCGAATACAAAAGGTACTCCCTTTTCTTGCCACCGGTTCACCATGTCCGCAAGCTGCGCATAAAACTCATTTCTCCTGACTCTCTTGCCGCTACTTAACTTTACTTCAACATTGCCCTTGGAACTGTACCCGCCGTCATTGTTAAATTGAATTACTTTGAGATTGTTGAGTTGCGGCATACCTTGTGAAGCACATGCCAGATACTCCTTTAGTCCACCGATGCTCCTGTCCCAGCGAATGCCGGCGTAAACGGTGAAGAACAAAAGTAAAATCACGCTTGCAATTGCTGATATTAAAACCACGGCCTTACGACGTGTATACATTTTCTTTGCGTTTGTCGCTCTTGTAACAAGTCCTTTTTCCCGAAAAACCTTTTTCATAAACAGGTCGCGGAGAAAGAAAGCCCTGTCGCGCTTCCAGACCCTCCCATCGGGAAGCGAGTCAACGGCGACACCGAGTGATTCGGCAAGTTCCATATCGAGAGCGGAGCCTTCCTGCATGGAAGATGTGAAATAAATACCCCGGAAAAACAAAGGTTTGCATGACCACTGGCTTCCGACACTGAATATTAATTCAAGATACCTTGCCATTCGGGTCGCCATTTTGCTCAGGCTCTGAGGAAACGCATACAATGCGTCAGGCTCACGAAGCTGCCGGTCCATGTCATGTTCGCTCGTTATCTGTTGCATCAGAGCAAGTCTTTTTCTGAAAAGGCGCTTGTTAATAGCCTTAAGATGCCGGTCGATAAAGTCGGGGCTGTAAGGCTCGTCAAGTGGAGCGGGGTTTGACCACCCCATAATCTGATGCTGAAGCTGGGGGTCCTCGATGTTCTCAAAGAAATCACGAAAACCGTATATAAGGTCGCTTTTGCTGATAACAACAAACACGGGGAACCTTACGTCCAGCGTCCGCTGAATGACGTCGAACTGCTGGGCAATCTTGGATGCTTTTGCTTCTATTTCGTCGGCGGTATCTTTTATCAGGCTGTCTGAAGGAATTACCAGAAAGACCCCGTTAATCGGGCAATTGGGGCGGGATTTTCTCAGGAGGCTTAAAAACTCTTTCCATTCTCCGCTGCCCCCGGCTTCAACTTCTTCGAACATTAACCGGCCCGCGGTATCAAGAATGACTGCGTAGTCGGTGAACCACCAGTTCATATTCACCGTTCCACCTGCACCCTGGAACTGGTCCTGTAGGCCCGACGGGAAACCGACATTGCAGTGCCGTATCGCCTCTGTCTTGCCGGAACCGGGCTCTCCCACAACAAGATACCAGGGAAAATCATAAAGGCTTTTGCCGGCAGACCGGTATTTTTCGATTCCGTTTTCGAATCGTTTACGCAAATCATCCAGCCGGGCCATCTTTGCAGGCTCGCTGACTCCCTGGGGAGCGGCGGAAGCATTTTCCATTATGCCCTGCTCCATCGGAGCGGCTTTGCGTTTCCTCAATCGCTTCAGAAAACGCGCATAAAGTGTTACAATCAGCGCTACAACGGCAAAGCCGATGATTACAACGATGCTTATCCATCCGGGCAAACTGGCTAACAAATACCACATCCCCGTAAAAATCCCGCCGCCGGTTATCACCAGGATGCCGATCTTCAACGGCATGGGCAGGTTCACAAAAGCTGAAAGACGAGACAACATTTTGGTTATACCTTTCTTAAAAGCTAATTTTCGTTGTCGTTGACTAAGGACATCTCAGATTTTTCTTCAATGTTTTTAATCGCCTTTGCCACTTCATCTGAGCTCCACCTGAAAAGGCAGAAACATGCGATAAACCAAACTATAACCAGACCCACCAGGGCTATTGCGATACCCCCTAATTTTGTACCCGGAGGTTCAATAAGGTTTCTGGTGTCAACTCCTTCGTATGCCTCCGGGCAAATAAAAGCCTGCTCATCGGCGTCCATCATACCGGCAATTCGTCCGGATATTCTCAACATCAGCTTACGGATACTTTCAGGCTGGCCGATATAAACCCCCGTAAATCCCAATCCGAGACAGGTATAATATATGGCCAGTCTTTCAGCGACATCTTCACCCGGGCCGGCCAATTCTTCATCGAGTAAATCGAAGAATTTTTCGTCCCCGGCCAGTTCATTCCTTTCGCTTGCCAATTCTACCCACTCGGAAGTCAGGTTTAATTTGCTCTCTTTTATCATAAAATCGACAAAGAAAATAAGAGCCAATTCAACCTTTTCGTACTGGTCCGCCAATTCATGGGAAGCGGTGGATTTTTCCCTCATTTCATCGAGGGTTCTTTTGATTTTGCTGCGAACCTGTTGAGTGTCCAGTACATTTGAAGTTTTTGCCGTGCGACTCAGGCTGCAGACATATTGAAAAATCGGTTCGCAAAGTTCGAGCAGTGTCATTTCTTTGCCTCCACATCAGGAACAGTCATATATAGTGTGATATCGAAGTCGGAAGACTCGACACCGGGCCATTTTGCGGCTATGGCCTTTTCCTGTTTTATGCGTTCCCATATACGGGCACTCTCGGCCCGAATCAATCTGAAGTAATGGAGTCCCACTTGAGCAGGCAATTCTACAGGTGGATAAGGTTCGTGAGACAGCTTCACGCCAAAGATACGCTGATTGGCAAGACTTCGCGGCATCAGTTTGAATTTATCACGGTCGAGAACCAGCTCGGCCAGTGCACGGGGGTCTTCCTTGGTTTTTATGGCAAGGAAATACTCGTTCGGCAACGAAAAAACTTCATCTGTGAGTTCTGCACGGAATATCGCCTCGGCTTTATCCTTCGTAAAGGCGACTTTGAGAAACTTCGCCGCCACGGCACCTCTGAGCAGCGACCTGATCCTTTGTGACAGCTCATTGAAAGGGATTGCCGGATTGTCATGGTTGTATTCAGGCACCTCGAACTGGTCCCTGTCCGGGCGCAAAGCGGCAAGCTCGGCAAGAAGCTGCCTGAGATTCACATATATTTCAAAAGGCGAAACGCCGGTGGGGACCTGGGTAAGAGATGAAAGGATGGCACTGTAATGATTCAGTGTCCTGAGGCGAAGCACCTGCTCAAACTGCACGCCGCGCATACTATCGATACTGAAGCCCCCGCGGTTGATTTGTAATACAAGCTCGTTTCGACTCGCCATAATCTGACTTGTCAAATCCCGCGCAAGCTCCTGCAGTACCGGTGAGCCGGTAGTGAGCATACAGGGGGGTATAAAGGCAGGGTCCCGCCGGGGCAAATTGGCATCCTCACCGGTGGCATGGACAATTTTCAGCAGAGGCAGCACTTCAATATCAGACCGGTCATCACCGTCAAGTAACAACCGTGCATTAACGCGACGAACAGGAATCGGCTGAGGGTTTTCACCTGTGTTTTCGTCCGTCCTCTCAATTTCAGCTACCCGGTATGTTCGTTTTGAACGCCAGGCCCCTTCCTCTTGTTTATCTACAACGTTTCCACGGGAAGCGTACCAAACGGGCACACCCAGACTAATGCTTATCGAGCCGCTGGTTGAGGCAAACGCTTCTTTTATGTCTAACGAAGGCAGGTCGGCGTTATCAGGAACATTAACTTCAATGCCGCTGGGCATAATGGCTCTGAGCCGGTCAAAACAAACTCTCATATTTTCAAGCTCATCATCGGAAATCCTCGCTTCGATAACACCATAGGGATAATGCAGGCTAAATTTTCGTTCTCTTGTGAACCGGTCGAAGATGTGTTTTTGCATGGATTGCAGATGATGAGGCTGAAGAAAAAGCCCTTCGCACCAATGTATTTGTCCTTCTATAGCCATAAAGTATTCTCCGGCATTAACCACGACGACTTATTTTCATCAGGGACTCGACACAATCAACAACTGCATCTCGTATCTGGGCTTCGATGGAAGCTTCCGTTAATTCACCTGCAAGCTGCTGGTATTTCCTCCAGCATTTCACCTCATGACCGACCAGGACGCCCTTCGGTTCAAGCCGAACCAGTGCGGATATTTCAGACGGTGAAAGTTTGGATAGATGATGCTTTGCAAACTGGTCTCCCGCTCGTCCGACGGCTGTTATCAGGGCGGTAATAATTTGATTTAATTCTTTGAGTTTTTCCCCAACCGCCTCCTGAGTCTCATCGCCGCCGGCCGAGGCGAATTTCTTCATTACATCTTTAATATTTCCGGACGGACGGATTTTTGAATGGGGTGAGAGTTTGCGCCAGGTATTCCAGACCAAAGGTTCAATCTTAATAACAAAGTCGGTCAGCAACGCCGCCAGCGCAGCAACCCGGGCAGGCTCCAGACCTGCCTGGTTATCAGGTTGCAGCATAGCTTTAAGTTGGTCAAGCAGTTCTTCCGGCAGCGCCCCTGAATAGTCTTGCGAACCTCTAATCGCTATTCCACCCTGCTGCAAACCCCTTACTACGGATTCCCTGCCTTCTTCGGAAAGCACCGGGAACTTTTTCGTAAGCATTTGAACAAGTGTTGCAGGGTCGTCTGACATTACCTGCCCATAAGTGGGGCGTTTTGTAGTCTCCTGCCCCTGCGATACGGGCAGGGCGCCGAAATCCGCCAGGGTGGGAAATCTGGTTTTTAATCCCTCCAGAAACTCTGCGCGTTCATCGGGCACAATCTCCTTTAACGCATTTTCTATCACCTCGCAGAGGTATTCCTGCCGTGTCTGGTCACTTTCGTCGGCGAAATCAACCTGTATCATACGGAGCCGATTTGCCGTTGCGGTAATTTGTGCTCTTAACTTTTCATTATCAGTCGCAGACACCGGGTTCTGATCCTCCCACAGTAACGTATATGTTAATCAGACGAAGAATTATACATTATTTTCTCTTTTTGGACAAGCTTGCCGCAAATTTATTTGCTCAAATCAAATAGTTCGAGTTCCCGGCCCGCGAGCAAATCATATTATTTCTGATGTGAGAACTACACACTAAGATTTCTTAGTATAAGGTCATCGGCGTCTGTTGTAAACCTCTTGCTTTTCAGCCATGTGGATAATCCCAATCTACCCAATGTACCCAGTCGGGTTTCTGGTACATCTTCAGCCTTCAGGACCAGTTGAAGTTCCCAGCTTAGCTCGTCCGCCGTGTAATTTTTTACCCAGGCGATCAGGCGGCCAAGACTGTCGCCGCCCGGCAGCATGCGTTGATAGTCGGAAAAATTCATAGGGCCGAACCTGAGCCCGAATTTCTGCTGACATTCCCAGAAGCGCGAACCTACCACTATTGTGGCACCTAAACGCCCCGTTTCAGGTGATTCTGCCATTCGACAGCGGTACTCGTCGGGAAGGTTCATCCATTGTCCGACAAACTGCTCTATATCCACCTCTATACCAAAATAGTCCTGCAAAGTTGCCTGCAGACCTTCGGCATTTCTGTTTGGGCATACCAGTCGCCCTGAATAATGAAGTTTTGCCACGTCGGCAACGGCGTCTCTGTTCCGCCATGAATCATCCCCTATCCCGAACATACTCCCAATATATGCCTTAAAACGGTCGTCCTCTTGGCGGTCATAACTTACATTCTGCTGGTTGCAGGCCCATGCACGATAAAAGAGTGAAATCATCCGATGATTAAAGATGTCCAGAAAGCCTGCAAGGGTATTATCGCCGTGGTTTCTTATTCTGTTGCGTGTATGGGCGGTTATGTGTAAAGGCATCGGTCCGTTAGGACCGAGAAGACCGAAGAAGTTGACCGACAATCTCGGCGGACGGCCGTCCGTTGCTTCTTCATAAGCTGCAATTGCCGAAGGAGCAAATGCCATGGAAACATTCTGACAAAATTGAACGGGGTCTTCATGCGGCAATTGTGAACAGGCGATTCTGGGCCGATCGGGCCGGGCGCACTCGATCCTGCGAACAGCCTGATAAAAGTCCAGTTCGTAAGGCTCGTCCCGCAATCTTTTCGTCAAAGAATCTGCCTTAGCCCCGTTCTCATCGGCCATCGCTTTATCTCTCCACGTTCAACCGTCTTTATAACAGTTTCGGTAAAAGAATTGATAGAAACATATTTGGCAAAGAATTGCTCGAGAACCGCGCCAAGCAAAAATACCCCGCTGCCGACAAACAACTCTTCTTCAAGGGTTACCGTTATCTCCAGACCCCGCGCAAAGGCAATTGAGCCTGATGATTTTATCCTTCGAGTAACGGGTCTGCAGCTTATGGATTTTATGCCGTCAATCTGCTTGCTGATTTGCAAATCGTTGGCATCACTGTAAAGCCTCAGAATGTCGCGAAGCGCCCAAACACCTTTGCCGTTATCGGTGTCTGCAAGGGACAGATAATTCAGGGACAAATGGTTAATTGTGCGCCAGGCGATTTCGCCCTCAGCCTGAGATGGTCTTGGAGATGTTGGTGAACCGAGGCAGCGAATAGATGTATAAGGCGCGGTTTTGTCCATGGTAAAATCGAAATTGCCCTGTCCGACCGGCATGTGAATCGGCAAATCGCGATTTGTACACATAACCTCTACACCAAGCTGTTTGAGGTCGAGACTATACGGTGCGGCCGCAGCATCGACAATAGATATATAAACTTCACTGCCTGGATAACTTTTTGATCTTCGCCCCCGGAGCTTTTCCCGTTCGGACTGCGGCCTCGCAACCCGGTTTATTACATAATAAGCCCCTTGGTCGGAAACACTCAAATCCCTTGCCAAATAGAATGGAAGAAACTCGCGCATCTGGTCCGACTGGGCGCCGTAACCTACGACCCTGGAGATGTTGTAAACCTCAAAGTCCAGCGGCCTGGTGCGGTCCGGTACAATGTGGAATTCCGAGTATTTGTCTGAAACATGTATGCGGTCGGCCCTTTTCTCGAAAAGGTTTATCGCAGGGGAACAAAACATACCGAAGTTTTCCGCCCCGACCACGCCTTCAAGTTGGATATTGGATTTTCCCAACAAAATGATTATATCCAACTGATTTTCCTCGCACTTTTGGATAGCTGCTTCCAGACCTTTGATTTCGACAAACATGAACCGCCGAGGGGATATGAAATACTCGTGTAAAAGCCGATATCCCTGAAAAGACCTTGCATCGTAAGGTAATAATTTTTCATGATTTCCAAAGCCTATACGCCGGATGCAGGATGCATCAATGACTTCCTGTCCTTTTGCCGGGCCTGCCGCCGGTTGAACCACAACGCAAACGGCGTCGGCAAAAAACTGCTCATACAACTGCATCGGGACCTCTCCTATACCCATAAGATGCAGGTTTAACGAGTCCATTTTCAACTCGCTGAAGTTAAGGCCCGCGGTGGATTTTAACCGGATTCGGACGCCGGCTTTTACGCCCGGAAGGCTCGGTACCCGAAGCGACGCAAGTTCACGTGTATAGTAATCCGCCCCGGTTACCTCAACCGGCCAAAGCGTTATATCGTGCGCTGTACGGTATTCGCACCGCGTTTGGTCCGTCTTGCCCAACCGACTTTGGATGGAACTTCCACGCGGGATTAAGAAACCTTCAGCCAACGCATTTTCATCCAAATCCGGAACGAATTGAGCAATGACGACAGATGGGGTCGGCGCCAGATAATGGGGATATATGGTTTCCAGTAAAGACCGGGTAAACCTCGGAAATTCCGCGTCGAGTTTGAGTTGGACCCTCGCAGCAAGAAAGGCAAATCCCTCGAGCAATCGTTCGACAAACGGGTCTCTGCAGGGCTGAATTTCGTCCAGGCCGCCAAGTCGCCCGGCAATTTTGGGATACTCTTTTGCGAACTGGGCCCCCATTTTACGAAGGTGCATAATTTCTCGATTGTATAAATCCAGGAACCGCCTGTCCATTTTGCTCTATCCTTTGAATTCGTAATGGCCGGTTTCCATATCTACCTCCGTCTTAAAAAAGAGGTGGTCCGGAAGAGGTTGCGCCCATAATTGTCCCTCTATCTCGATGGCGAGGCTCCGGACATGCCCCGGCTTTACGGTTGAAACCAGACGGACCGACAGTGAATTGGGGGAAATTCTGGGCTCGAAACATTCCAGAGCATGCTTTATATGAGTTTCAACCTCACCGCCTCTGAGGTCGGAAATAGTCAATCCACATACATCCCGTATCCCATAATTTAATACGGAGCGAGCCGCTTCGTCGAAATCATATATTTCGTCACCGAGCGGGTGTGCCCTTGAGTTCAAGAGGTTCTCCACATCAAAAAGCACCGCTGCTTTGTATTTTTGAATTGATACTACGCGACGGTCGCGACTTTCTTTTTTCGCTTCCGGTTCATCGTCGATCAGGCGGTTCAGCAGACATGGTTGAAGACGTTCCATTGGCGTGCGTTCAACCATCACTGTTGCCTCCGACTTGTCGACCTTCTTCAGGGTGATTCAAATCTATTTGTCTTATCTGCAGAAGGGCATATTCGTCCTGGTCGGTGGCAAGGACACGTTGTCCCAGCCCGAAATATGACTGGGCCGGTTTTTCAATCCACTCGGTTTTCCGTGAGAGCCTGATACTGCTGTCTTCGCTGTTTTGTGAATCCGGGTATCGCACCGGTATCAGGCCGCTGGACTCTCCGCCGTTAGTCCACATAAAATAGGCGGGAATCCAGACTGTATCACACAGGTCGGCTGGTTCGTCAATTCGGATTTTTTTTATGACGTTAAACGGTACCCAGTAATACTTGCCGTCAACTATTACCTCAAGTACCGGGCCGAACCTGGTATCGGCGTCACATATCCACTCAAACTGCCGGCCGTCAACGGTGCCGGAAACGGCCGGAGCTGCTTCAAATGCACGGTTTCGCAGTTTTTCCGATGCCGAATACTTCTCTTCGGCGACCAGTTGGTTGGCCTGAACCAGCCAGCCGATCCATTCTTCTGGTTCACCGAAAATGAGAGGCAGCCGATTGCCTGCAAATATCTCCGCGCGAAGAGCCTCGCAGTTCAGCGCGGGTCTGCACATGCAGGCCATGAGCAGGTTCTTTGCGTCAAGGTCGGCGGCAACATTCAACTGTGTCATAGCACGTTTCCATTCTCCCAGGACACAAAGAAGCTGGAAAATGAAAACACGATACTTTGCATTGGCGGGTTCGGCGCGAATCCGGGCTTCGAGGCAACTCAACGCCTCGTCCAGTTGGCCGGCCTCCAATAATTCTTCGGTTTGCATATCAATTACCTCGACAGCAATACACAATATCCCCCTTTACCAAAAGGAAGGGATGAGCCGGTTTCCTTTTGTCCGTATTCAATGCGGCAGTTATCAGCCACCCTTGTTGGTGGTCAAATCCCAATGGGTCTTAACATCACCCTTTGGTTTGCCGGTCTTGTGGTCTGACTCCGTGTAAACCCATTCTATCTTGCCGTAGTTAAAGCACACCTCTTCGAGAGGCAAAGCTTCACCGCCCTGAGCAGAGCCGCCCGGCCGAACCGAGGATACAATCGTATCCGACAGAACGTATTCCATATACTTTGATTTATCCCCGGTAGCACGACACAACGTCATCTTGATTGTGCCAATGTGATTTCCATTGCAACAGAACAAGGCCAGCTTCGGCGAAGCCTTATCCAATGTCTTTACAACTGAGAAATCCTGGTGGTCACAACGCTCTGAGCTGCGTGCTCCGCCGCTGCTTCTGGAACCTGAAGATGGTTGGGATACACCATGGCTGTAAGACAGTACCTCAATCCAGTCTTTGTGCTTATCATCGGTGCATTCCCCTGGAACTCCATCAATCTTTAAAAAACAATCAAAAGCCATGTTATCAACTCCTTAAATAATAAAGTAGCTATCTGGTTATCTGTACTCAAATCCACCTTTCTGAAAAGTTCACTTATATCCTCTTGTGATACGAAATCAACCCCCTTAGCCGCCACTCTTGACCGAAGGAAGCTTGGAAACCAGACGCAGTGAAACGGACAATCCTTCAAGTTGATAGTGCGGCCGGAGGAAAAATTTGGCGGAGTAATAGCCGGGATTTCCCTCCACTTCATCGACCACAACTTCCGCTGCAGCGAGGGGATATTGAGCCTTGACCTCTTCTGATGCGTTCGGGTCGCTGGTAACATACTGTGTAATCCATTTGTTGAGCCAATTGGCCATATCCTCGCGCTCTTTGAAGGAACCGATTTTATCCCTGACGATACACTTAAGGAAGTGGGCGAATCGACAGGTTGCAAACAGATAAGGCAGTCTTGCCGCCAGGTTCGCATTTGCCGTGGCATCCGGGTCGTCGTATTCCGTGGGTTTCTGTAGTGACTGCGCTCCGATAAACGCGGCGTAATCTTCGTTCTTCCAGTGTGATAACGGCATTAATCCGTTCTTTGCCAGCTCCGCTTCGCGCCTGTCTGTGATTCCAATCTCTGTCGGGCACTTCATATCCACGCCGCCGTCGTCTGTCGGGAAGGTATGGCAGGGAAGCCCTTCGACCATCCCGCCGCTCTCAACGCCCCGGATATTCGAGCACCAGCCGTATTCCTTGAAGGAACGAGTGATATTTGTCGCCATTGCATAAGCCGAATTGCACCACAAATACTTCGAGTGGTCGGTACCGGTTGTGCTTTCTTCAAATTCAAATTCCTCAACGGGATTTATCTTGGCGCCGTAAGGTAGCCTTCCAAGGAAACGGGGCATGGTCAGGCCGATATACCTGGCATCTTCGGAGTCCCGAAGAGAACGCCACGGAGCATAATCCGCGGTTTGGAATATCTTCGTCAGGTCCCGTGGGTCACCAAGCTCCTGCCAGGAATCCATATTCATCAGCGTAGGTGCTGCAGCGCTGATAAACGGAGCGTGCGCCGCAGCGGCAATCTGGGCTATCCCGCCAAGCATTTCCACGTCCGGCGGACTGTGGTCGAAATAATAATCGCCGACAAGGCATCCGTAGGGTTCTCCGCCCGGAGAGCCGAATTCCTCCTCGTAGAGTTTCTTGAACAGGGGGCTTTGGTCCCACGCGGTTCCTTTGTATTTCTTGATGGTCTTGGCCACGTCCTTTTTCGAGATGTTCAGTACCCGTATCTTCAGTGTTTCATCCGTCTCGGTGTTATTTACAAGGTGATGCAGCCCCCGCCAGGTACCTTCAAGTTTCTGGAAGTCTTCGTGATGCATGATTAGATTAACCTGCTCGCTCAGCTTCCTGTCCAACTCGGCGATAATCGCTTCGGTTGTCCTGACAGCGTCATCCGAAATAAGGGCTGTCTCCGAAAGGGCCTGTTCGGCAAGTGTCTGCACGGCGGATGTGATAGCTTCTTTGGCTCGGTCGGATTTTGGCTTAAACTCTTTTTTAAGAAGTGTTTCAAACTCGTTTACTTCCATTGTTACGGCTTCGGCAGCCTGAGTTTCTTTTTGTTTCTCTTCAGCCATCGGACTATTCCTCCTTTCCAGCGTCGGCAGAATCATCTTGCGGTTTCGGAGCAGAAGTCAGGGCCTTTAGTAATGTGGGGTCTTTGAGAGCTTTTGCCATCAACTCTTCTGCACCACTCTTGCCGTCCATATAGGATAGAAGGTTTGACAATTCCGTCCTTGCATCCAGCAGTTTTTTCAAAGAGTCAACCTTGCTGGCTACCGCCGCCGGCGAGAAATCATCCATACTCTCGAAGCTCAGGTCCACGCTTATATTGCCTTCGCCGGTGAGGGTGTTCGGCACCTGAAATGCAACACGGGGTTTCGCCGCCTTGAGTCGGTCGTCGAAGTTGTCAACGTCAACTTCAAGAAACTTCCTGTCAGCAACTCCCGGTAAAGACTCTTGGGGCTTGCCGGACAAATCAGCCATTACGCCCATAACAAAAGGCAGGTTGACCTTTTTCTCCGCCCCGTACAGTTCCAGGTCGTACTCTATCTGTACGCGGGGAGCCCGGTTTCGGGCTATGAACTTTTGACTACTCTTTTTTTTCTTGGCCATATCCGCTCCTTTCACAATATTCCGAAATAAATACCCACCCTCGAAAACCTCGTTCGGTTTTCGATTCTATTTTATATTCCGAACCGTTAAGCCGTTCCGGAATCCGGTTCCGGTCCCTTGACCGTTTCCACTTCGCTCATGGCACCGGGACACATATTCTCGATAATTTCGATGAAGTTTTTGGAGACGAGCTTTTTTGCCCTGCGCAAAAGCAGCGGCACCGGACTGGAAGGCTCGTAGCGCTCGAAATACTCGCAAATCTTTTCCATCAGCTTTATAGCATCCTGCGGAGACTGGATACTGCCTGATATCGGCCCGCCTCCACTTACCCCGGCCGCAGGAACAACGCCCTCGTCCTCGTCTCCACCTGCAGCACCGGCCGCCCCGGCCGCCTCTACTCCCAAATGTTCACCAAGACATTTGCGAATATTCTTTAGAAGCATCACAAAGTCGCTCAGATCCGGAGACTGACTTTGATAGGCACGCTCGGAAAAAACATCCGTTACCGCAGAGACGTGCTCAATAGCTCCCTCGATTTCCTCAAAGGCCGACTGAAGTTTCTCAATTTCGGAGTCCCGAAATGCCGCATCAATTACCGACATCTCAGGAACCTGGGCCCTCTGCTCGTCCGAAACAGTTATCGCTCCCTTTGCAACCTGAATATCCCTGAAACTGAACCTGCCCATCTGGCGGGAATCACACAGCGGAACCTCCATTGCCCGCTGCCTGAACTTCATGGGGTCCTGTTCGCTGACGGTTCCGGGAGACAATGCCGACAGGATATTTATCCTTTCGAGTGGGTCGTTATTATCTTCCGGGTCAAGCTGAGGATACATATTGTCCCAGAAACGTTCCAGCAGGCCCCGAAGCAGATATAAACCGTCACGAAGCCCTGCGAAACCTTCCAGCTTCAACAACGCAACAGTAAAGTACATTACCACCCGCAGGTCTTTCGAACGGCGCAACAGGTTGAAACTTTTATCAGCAACTTCCGACCAGTTCGGTTCCTCTGCGGCTTCCTCATCTGCGGCAATTACGCCTTCCCCCTTTGGCTGGAGCAGACGTTCAAGAGCAAGGTAATCCTGGTCGTAAGAGATGTCCTCACCGCAGGGATTGTCGGCACTAACCTCGGAAAACAGACTTTCGATGTCATACTTACTCATAGCATACCCGCCGAACTCAACATAACTGATACACTTGCCTTTCGGCCAAACCTGCCCCTTGGACCATCAAGGCATTTGCCGTACTTATATCACAAGCAAAATCGACTGTAAAGCTTATTATTCCGCCGGCGCAAACAATATTGTGCTCCGGCAGAGCCCGTAACACACTTTCTTCGATGGCCTTGTACAATTACTACATAACATTAAGACAACAGGTAAATTCTGTCAAGCAGTTTTTTTGTTTTTGTAAAACGCGTAACAATTTGTTAATCAGTATCTTACATCATTATCTTAAATCATTTTGTTGAAAAAATTTAGATTAATCGGGCCACCCTATTTGTGATTTGCGGCCCGTTATTGCGGATTTTGCCCCTAAGCAGCGTTTTCGGCGTTATTATCGACATACGGGCTTTCGACCGCTGGATGTGGTTTTGCAATATTTCCTGAAAAAGGATTAAAGAAATTCCTTCGAATGTTTTTGCGTCATTTGGGTTTCTTTGATATTTTATATGGGTAAAAGTCGGACTGCGTGTCCGACAAAAAGCGGAGGTCTAAAAATGCTGTGCCAGAAATGTGGGGTTCGTCCTGCACGGACCATCGTAACCAGTTGCAACGGCCAGCAGTGTTACGAACTTCATCTGTGCCTTCAGTGCCGGGACGGCTTAAGCACGTTTCCAACGCCCGAAGAGCAAAAGACTGTGGTCGAATCGGCAATGGACGCAGCCGGACGGGAAGGTCTGGACGAAGAAACTGTTTCGGAGGCTCTCGGCATAGACGCCGGGGAAATAAGACGGGTTTTGAAAGGCGAAGGAGTCTCGGACCCTGCTGTTTGGCAAATTATCAAAAAGCATCTTAGAATGGATTAGATAAGAAAGATGATATTCGGTAACTCCCAACCGGTTTTGTTACCGAATTTGCCCTGTAGTTCAATTGCACCCTGGCTTTGCCGGGCAATTGTAGAAAATCGTTCATGGTAGCATACAAGTACGTGGCGGAACATCCAGGCCGCATAGCCAACAGCAGCAAGCGTACCCAGGGCTATTAAGGTCAAGAATCTACGAAAGTATAGCTGAAGTAATATCGAATGCCAGTTTTTTGCGGATTATGAGGCAAAGCAAAGTTCTTTTGAAAGGGCTGTAAAAATGGGTGTCTATATTAAAGACCTTAGCAAGCTCTGGCCGCGTATCCAGATCATGCAAATGCAAGATGACCGGCCGGGTCCCGAAAATATTGTCAGGCCCCTGGGCTGGGCGCGGGTGGTGCCCTACTATACGACTCATGTGGAAGTTCACCATCCAATTGCAACTATCAACCGGCAACTTGGGGGGCCGGTGTTCTGGCGCATAGATAATCTGGTTTCATTCAGGAATTCACCCGGCTGCAAATATTATGTCCAGATATGCAAGGGAGGGGGCAACTGTACTGTAGGATGCCAATACGGAGCCGATGGTCGCCAGGTCTTAAATTATGACAGCGTGGACAACAACCTGGTCCACGAACTTGGACACTGTCTTGGCCTGGGACACGAGAACTTCCACCCCGGTTGGCCGGGAGCGGAGGGTATAATAAACAAGCCCGACTCGGATATTCACAAGGCTCAGTATCTTATGAACCAGAAAAAATATGATTCATGGGGAGGATTTGATGAAAGTTCGGCCATGCTCTATAGTGATGAGGCGTTTCTTGATTCGATCGGCGTTGTCGCAAAGGCGTTGATGCAGCCCAAGGAAAAGGGCAGAAGGGGCAGCATTGCCGACGGCGGCGCACGCGGCCTGGGAAAAGGCTTTGTGAAGGACGACGTGCGTATTTTAGGTCTGGATAAGGGACCGTCGGTGGAGAAAAAGGTTGCAAGAAGAATAAGCGGTCTGCAAATACAAAAGGGGCCGAGGCGACTGTCTATGGTGGGGCCGCGTGCCCTCGAGGCCAGAGGCGGCCAAAGGGGTAAATCCTGTGTAAACAACAGCTTCAGCGCAGGCGATATTTCGCTGATTAAGCATTTGTACAGCCCGGGGCTATTGCATCGCTCACAATGACAGCTGCGGCCCGGGTGTATCTGTAGTTTGCAGGCAACGTATCATAACGTCTGTTTAGCCCCGGCACCTGTGGCCGGGGTTTTATTATCTTTTTAGTGTGCCGAATATGAATAAGGCACAAGTTTAAGGAAATCCATTATGGCACAAACCAACAGCGACATAGCATTCCGTTTGGACCGGCCGCTGGATGAGCAGACATTCAAGAAGGTTGTAGCCGACGCCGGGTACTCGCAGACCCAACTTGCTAAAACCCTCGGCCTTTCAAGCCCTCATGAGCGCCAGGACCTCGAAGTCGTCTATCGGCGCGTCAAAGCGGACAGCCCTTACAATATCCTTGTTCGACTGTTTCGTCTCGGCCGGAAGGTCGATGGGGCCGTATTTCGACAGTATCTGCCGGGGGTTGATATCGAGACCCTTGCCGCTGTCGGACTGCTGAGCCGTGAAAATGGCATGGTTTTTTCAAATGTCAACCTGACCCCCTATCATGACCTTCTGCTGGCCAGTGATTTTGGGCCGGAGATTAATCGCCAAATGTCGTCCGACCACGTCCTCGGCGTGGGGGCCGCTTCGGTCACACTTGCCGGCTTAACCGTTCGCCGAAAGGTCGCAAAGGCCCTTGACCTCGGCACCGGTGCCGGCATACAGGCCTTTCTCGCCGCCCGACACACCGGCCGCGTCATCGGGACCGATACGAACCTGCGGGCATTGAATTTTGCCGCTTTCAACGCCCGTCTGAATCAAATAAAGGGTATCGAGTGGCGCAACGGCAGCTTCTATGAACCGGTCGCCGACGAGCAGTTCGATTTGATTGTATCCAACCCTCCCTACGTGATTTCCCCGGAGTCCCGATTTGTATTTCGCGATACCGATTTGCCGGCCGATGCCGTTTCCCGCCAGGTTTTACACGGTGCCGGGGACAGACTTAGCGAAGGAGGTTTGGCATGCGTGTTGTTTAACTGGCATCATCATGACGACGCCGATTGGGCCGCTCGACCCCTGGGCTGGGTCAGCGACACCGGTTGCGACAGTTGGCTGCTGTGCTTCAAGACCGCAGACCCCTTGACATACGCAGCCGATTGGCTCAAAACCGGAGAAGGGCGGGACTCTCCCGACTACGGACGATACCTCGATGAATGGATGGCTTACTATGAAAAAATGGGTATCGGACAGATTAGTGCCGGCGCGATGTTTATCCGCAAGAGAAGCTCAGAAGCAAACTGGAGTCGCTCAGACAAAATCGAAAAGGGTCGTACTGTGGGCGAATGTGGCCGGCAGGTGGAACGTATCTTTGCCGCAGAGGACCTGCTCAGGTCTCTCGATGATGACCGACAATTGCTTGACCATCGGCTCATCTTCGACAAACACCACCTTCTCGAGCACCAGTTGACTGTCGAGAACGGACGCTGGGTCGTCCAGGTGGAACGTCTTCACACCGACAAAGGAATTTCTTTCTCCGGACGGGTTGACATGTATATTGCGAATTTGCTGGCTGGTTGCAACGGCTGCCGCACTTTACGTGAGCTGATTAAAACCGTCGCCGATCGGGAACAAACCGATCCGGAGAAATTTACATCGGCCTGCCTGGGTGTGGTTCGAAAGCTTATGCGGTCGGGTTTTCTTAGTTCGGTCGATGTATCCGGCAGGGCCGACCAATAATAGTACAGTGTGCGAATCTGCGGTGTACTCGCCTGCAGAACACCTGCGTTTGAGCAGAAACCCGCCCCTTAGTATGATGTTGCGCAGCACAACTTGTTTTGTATGCAGAATACGAAGCCGGCAACCAAAGGAACTCTTTATTTGTTACTGCTTAGAAAACTAAAAAATAAGTTGACAAAATACAACAATCTAATTAAGAGTAATAATCAAAGTTGCGGCAGATAAAAGGGGTGTTGAATATGGCTTTCCGCCCGTTTTTTCCTGCCTATTAACCGATGGCGGGCAGAAATAATGAACTTAAGGAACTTAATGCGATGCCCGGATAGCAAGCTGCATGGGGACGGGTTTAAGTCTCAAGTGTGTTTTTTCAGAGAAATCCTGTGCAATGCGGTGTTTTATCCGGCGTAAGCCAAACCGTTGAAAGGATAAGCTAATGGCTGAAATTAACCGTGTGGCATTGTTCGGAAAGCTCAACAGTCTGGGCTATAAAGCTATCGAAAGCGCAACGATTTTTTGCAAGATGCGGGGCAATCCTTACGTGGAATTGGTTCACTGGCTCCATCAGATATTAAAATCACCCGACTCAGACCTGCACCGTATCATACGGCACTTTGAAATAGATGCTTCCAGGCTGGCAAAGGATATGACCGAGCAGCTTGACGCGCTGCCGCGAGGCTCTACTTCGATTTCAGACCTGTCCTCGCACCTTGAAGAGGCGGTGGAGCGAGGCTGGGTTTACGGTTCTCTTTTGTTCGGAGAGTTGCAGGTTCGCACAGGCCATTTGATAGTGGGTATGCTAAAGACAAACCACCTTAAAAACGTCCTGCTGAACATTTCGAAAGAGTTCGGCAAGATTAAGCTGGAGCAGTTGACCGACGATTTTGCCAAAATCGTAGCCGGTTCACCTGAACAGAGCCTTTCTGCAAAAGACGGCTCTTCGGCTGCCGCTGTAACCGAGGACGAGTCCGGCGCCGGGCCGATGGCGCCGGCGGCAATGGGTAAACAGGAGGCCCTGGCGAAGTTCTCGGTTGACCTTACCGAAAAGGCACGAAGCAGTGATATGGACCCGATTGTGGGACGGGATGAGGAAATACGCCAGATAGTTGATGTTCTGATGCGCCGGCGACAGAACAATCCGATCCTTACCGGCGAAGCCGGAGTCGGCAAAACGGCGGTAGTAGAGGGCTTCGCTCAGAGAATCGCTCAGGGTGAAGTCCCGCCTTCGCTTCAGGACGTTACCCTGCGTGTATTGGATGTCGGCTTACTCCAGGCCGGTGCGAGCATGAAAGGTGAATTTGAAAACCGCCTGCGCCAGGTCATAGAAGAGGTTCAAAGCTCACCTAAACCAATCATCCTGTTCATTGATGAGGCGCATACCCTTATCGGTGCCGGAGGTGCGGCGGGAACCGGCGATGCAGCCAACCTGCTCAAGCCGGCGTTGGCTCGCGGGACCTTGCGGACCATAGCAGCTACAACCTGGTCCGAGTATAAGAAATATATCGAAAAGGACCCGGCACTGACCCGGCGGTTCCAGGTAATCAAGGTCGATGAACCGGACGAAACAAAGGCTATTATTATGATGCGGGCGCTTGCTTCCTGTCTTGAAAAACACCACAGGGTGCAGATACTGGACGAAGCTCTCGAGGCGGCCGTCCGTCTTTCGAAACGTTATATCCCCGCCCGCCAGCTACCCGATAAAGCCGTGAGTCTGACCGATACTGCATGTGCAAGAGTAGTCATAACTCAAAACGCCGTACCGCCCGAGTTGGATGACTGCCGAAGACGAATCCAGGCTTTGGAAACCGAGCTGGAAATTATCGACAACGAGATTGCAACGGGTATGGAACGTGAGGCGCATCGTGCCGAGACGCTCGAGAAGCTCGACACAGAACGCCAAAGACAGACCGAGCTGGAGAGCCGCTGGGAAAGTGAGAAAAAAATCGTCGATTCAATTTTGGACATTCGCGCCAAATTACGCAAAATCCCCGACGGTACTATTGAAGATGCACAAAGTGCAGATAAACGAGCACCTAAGGATGAGGCGGAAAAATCCGAAGTTCCTGAAGAAAAAGCGGACGAATCCACCGAGCAGCCGACTGAACAAGACCGCGCCGAGTTGCTCAAAGATCTCAAGGAACTGCAAAAACAGCTAACTGAGATTCAGGGTGAGACACCTCTCATTTTACCCTGCGTAGATTCCCAGGCCGTCAGTGCCGTTGTAGCTGACTGGACGGGCATTCCGGTCGGGGGGATGATGAAGAACGAAATCGAATCCGTCCTGAATCTGGCTGATACGCTCAAGAAACGGATTATCGGTCAGGACCACGCGGTCGAAGCGGTCGCAAAACGCATCAGAACATCCCGTGCCGGCATCGAAAATCCGAATAAGCCCATCGGCGTCATGTTTTTCGTCGGGCCAAGCGGTGTGGGTAAGACCGAAACCGCCCTTGCCCTGGCTGAAGCGATGTACGGCGGCGAGGACAACCTGATAACGATTAACATGAGTGAGTTCCAGGAGGCCCATACCGTATCAACGCTCAAAGGCTCGCCTCCCGGTTATGTCGGTTATGGTGAAGGCGGTGTTCTCACCGAGGCCGTAAGACGCCGGCCCTACAGCATCGTTTTGTTAGATGAAGTCGAAAAGGCCCATCCCGATGTACATGAAATTTTCTTCCAGGTCTTCGACAAGGGCAGGATGGAAGATGCCGAAGGACGGCTGATTGACTTTAAGAACACGATTATTCTGCTGACAAGCAACGTCGGCACAGACCTGATTATGAATATGTGCAAAGACCCCCAACTGATGCCGGACCCCGATGGAATATGCAAGGCACTTCGCGACCCCTTGTTGAAGGTCTTTCCGCCGGCACTGCTCGGCCGGTTGGTCGTTGTGCCGTATTACCCTATTACCGACAAGAACCTGCAGGCGATTATCAAATTGCAGTTGGGCCGTATTGCCCGGCGTACCGAGGCAAACCATAAGATACCCTTTAGTTATACCGACAAGGTTGTCGAACTAATCGCCTCTCGCTGCACCGAGGTTGAAAGCGGTGCGCGGATGGTCGATGCAATCGTAACCCATACTCTGCTTCCCGCTATCAGCGAGGAACTGTTAAAACGTCTTATGGAAGGCAAAACGGCAAAACGCGTGCACATAGGAACAAAAAAAAGCGAGTTTACTTATTCGTTCGACTAACTCCGATTGGTTTTAAGGACCGGCCGCTCCGAAGGCGATATTTATTGCAGGGGACCGACGCTTGGCGTAAAATGAGGTTTGCCGGATTTAAGGTAATCAGCCATGGCAAAAAGGACACAAAAACATAAAGACGTAGCGGTTGGGACGCCTTTGGGTGAGGATGTCCTTTTGCTGACGAGGATGTCTGCCACCGAGCAGCTTGGCCGGCCTTTTGAATATGAGCTTGAACTTGTCAGCGAGAGACTCGACATCAAAGCCTCTGAAATTGTCGGCAAGAACGTAACCGTCCGTCTTAATCTGTTAAGTGGTGAGGTTCGCTATTTTAACGGCTTTGTCAGCAGATTCTTACAGACACCATCTTCGGGCGATGAGGCACAGTACCAGGCGACAGTTGTTCCCTGGCTGTGGTTCCTGACCCGAACCGCCGACTGCCGAATCTTCCAGGAGATGACCGTTCCTGATATTATCAAGCAGGTCTTCAGCGACTATGGATTTACCGATTTTTTTGATGACAAGGGTCTAAGCGGAAAATATCGAACCTGGCCGTATTGTGTCCAGTACCGGGAGACCGGCTTTAACTTCGTCAGCAGGCTTATGGAGCAGGAAGGAATATACTATTTCTTCACACACGAAAACGGCAAACATACCCTCAATCTGGCCGACTCGGCAAGCGCACACGAAGCTTACCCCGGATATGAAGAAATCAAATACCGCCCGTACAAGGCCGAGGAAGACAAAGAGGTTATTTCCAGATGGACCACCGAGACCCGCCTTCAGCCCGGCTCTTACGCCCTGAACGATTTTGACTTCGAGAATACACAAAAGGACCTGCAGACAAGGTCCAAGATTGACCGCGACCACGAACTATCGACATTTGAGATATTCGATTATCCCGGCGAATACACCGAGACCGGTGACGGTGAAAACTATGCCAGAATGCGGATTGAGGAGCTGCACAGTCAGTATGAAGTTGCAACGGCCCTGTCCGACGCCCGCGGCATCAGCACAGGCTGCACTTTCACACTGAAAGAATGCACACGCCAGGACCAGAACAAAAAATATTTGATTGTTTCTGCAGATTACAAGATTGATGCAGGCAGCTACGAATCGGGTGCGGAGGGTGGCGAGGCCGCTTATTCCTGCAGCTTCACCGCCATTGATGTCCAACAGCCTTTCCGCTCGCTCAGCATAACGTCCAAACCGTCTATCCGCGGCCCCCAGACGGCATTCGTGGTCGGCCCTTCCGGGGAGGAGATTTACACCGACCAGTATGGCCGGGTAAAGGTGCAGTTCCACTGGGACCGCCGTGCCTCGGGAGATGAAAACAGCTCCTGCTGGATTAGGGTTGCCCAGCTCTGGGCCGGCAAAAAGTGGGGGGCGATGTATATACCCCGCGTCGGCCAGGAGGTTATTGTCGAATTCCTCGAAGGAGACCCCGACCAGCCGATTATAACCGGGAGGGTGTATAATGCCCAGGCCAAGCCGCCTTATGACCCGAAAACCGACAAGACAATATCAACCATCAAATCCAATTCGAGTAAAGGCGGCGGCGGATTTAACGAGATCCGGCTCGAGGACAAAAAGGACAAGGAGCAAATCTTCATCCATGCACAAAAAGACCACGATGTTCGTGTGGAGAACGACCTGAAGGAGTGGGTCGGCAACGAAAGACATCTGATTGTGAAGCAAGACCAGATTGAGCAGGTCGATGGTGATAAGCATCTGACCGTTGCGGGAGACCAGAACGAAAAGATAGACGGTACGATTTCCATCGAGGCCGGTTCAGATATACAGAAAAAAGCAGGTATGAATTACGGTTTTGAAGCGGGAAGCAACATTCACATAAAAGGCGGGATGAACGTTATTATTGAAGCCGGGATGCAGCTAAGCATAAAGGCCGGCAGTTCATTCGTTGACCTCGGCCCGGCAGGTGTGTCAATCTCCGGAACACTTGTAAATATCAACAGCGGCGGAGCCGCCGGCTCAGGTGCAGGCTCCTCGCCGGATGCGCCAAAGACGCCCGAAGAAGCTGACCAGGCCGAACCTGGCGAGACCGCCGAACCGCCGATAGCAAGGCAGTACAGTCCCCAGGCGGTAACATTGCAGTCATCTGCTGTCAGCGGTACGCCCTTCTGTGAACAATGTGAAAAGGCCAAGAAAAAGAAAGCCAAGAAAAAATAGTCAATCACCCTGGCTGGAAAGGTGCAATGAATAAAGAAGCTGTAGTTAAGTCCCTTCACCAGCATTTGTTTTCGCAGTTTGATACGAATGTTTATGCGGTTATCGACGGCGCTTCGGTGCCGGAACTGGAGCTGCCTCGATTGTTGTGGAGACTTAAGCCCGAGCACGTCTGTCTTTACCGCGGCCAGCTTGAACCCGATATGGCCGAGGCCGCCCCCTACCTTGTCAAGCTCGAATATGACCACCCTTTCACCAGACTGGTTCTTGAAAAGGGCTGGGGCAAACACTGGGGGATTTTTGCACTAACGGACGTCGGGACCGACCTTCGCAGGATGCGAACTCATTTTCGTAAATTCCTGATGGTACTCAATCCCGAGGGTAAGACTATTTACTTTCGCTATTACGACCCGCGCGTGCTGAGGGTTTATCTGCCCACCTGTAACGCCGAAGAGATGGAAATGGTTTTTGGGCCTGTAAGCTGTTATATCCTGGAGGACGAAGACCCCGGTTTTCTTCTGCAGCTTTTGGGCGACGAGGAAAAAGTCCGCGTAGAAAAAACGAAACTCTCGCAATTATAGATATTTTGAGATTATGCTGAAAATCAGAAAAGAACAATATGAAGAACTCGCAAAAGTCGCCCTGAAACAGTTTGAGAACACTATGGTCGAACATATCCAGGCCCATTTCCCCAAACCAGCTCAGATTTCGGGCGAAAAGGCTGTCCGAACTACCATCCAGTACGGCTTTGAACGATCGAAGACCTACGGCTTTAAAACGGAACATGAGGTGTGTCTATATATAGACCTAATGATTATACTTGGTAGCGGTTTCGACACAGAACCGCAACTACCATGGATCAGCCAGCTCCTGAAAAGTGAAGATTTTTCGAATGCCTCAAAGAAAATTGAAGCCCTTTATGACAAGGTTCTTGAATACCTTGACCGCGTTGTCGGCAAAGATGAGGTCCTCCCTGTAAAGGCCATGCGGAAATTTCAGCAATATTCGACGGCCCAACTCGATCACAAGTTCAAGAACAATCTTGTACAGGATGCCATTGATTTTTTCCGCATCATATGGCCTGATAAATGTCAATGCATAGGTAACGCCGCCCTTGTGCAGATGTTCAAAGAGGGGAATAAATTAGCAAAAGAGCATGGAATTAGTGTTTCGAGCGGAATAGGTATCTACTCAACGTTCATGTTCATTCTGGGCCATCAATTTGCTCGCGACCCTATGTATCCCTGGGCTTGCGATATTCTCGATGACAGCTCGATTATCGGCCCCACCGAAAAAATTAATCGCCTGCATGCCAAGACAATTGAGATATTAAAAAAGTCACTGGAGTAAACGATTATAGTTAATGTGAGACTAAGTTATGTCAAGATGTAGACGCCCAAGCAGAGATTCCGGCAGCAGGAGGCAGGCAGGCTCCACAACCGAAGAATGCCCGCTTCGGCAAAATCCCATTGTCTCGGTGAAGGTGTTGGACGGCGGTGAAACAGAAGCAACCGGTGCCGTCCAACAGTATGTAAATCTACCTGAAGAGAATAAGTGGGTTTCAGATGGCATCGAAAATATTGACCGCCTCACAAACCTGATACGCGCCAAGGTGCGTTTCACCCGTGAAGGCGCTGAGAGGTTCAGGATTCGCATCATACCAGGTGACAGTAACGCCACGTATTCCGATGATGAAAAGGGGCGCAATAACGACTACGATTATAGGCCGCAGCGGGAGCAAACGGTTACGACCGAAGCTGACGGTACAAAGGTCCTGGAAGATCAATTCTCACTCGCTGTCGCCGGCGGTAATTCATATACACTTGAGGCCGAGGATGACCACGGTAACACAGTACAATCAGATGAAATCCAGGTTCGACGCCGCGTGTTTCTCCAGGAAATCAAGATGGAAGGCGCTCCATGTGCCTCGAGTTTGAGCACCTTTACCGGAGAATTTACAAACCATCATCTCCAGATTATACAGCTTCCATCTGTACAGATGGCTCGAATCGAGAACCTTGGAGCCGACAGCACACCATTCGAAAATGCCGCCAGAAATGCTTATAGAAGCTCCCAAGGGAAAAACAAGGAACCCTATTGTGTTGCGATAGGCTATACAGACCACGAAGCCGTAAAGGATGCTAATGTAACTCTAAACTACAACAATATGCGGGTTGGCCCGGGACAAGGCCCATTATCGCTGGGCATCGTTAATGCTGCCGGTAACCATGGTTATTTGTGGAATAACATTGTTACAGGTGAAGGTTGGTTTGTCTCGGCGAGTTTCCTTGAGAACGGAGCTGCCGAATCCGCCAGAGTCAATATTTTGGAGGGTAAGTGTACCTCCGTACAGGCTTCAGGTTTCCCGGCTGACATGTGTGATAGCGTGCGCGTAGTCGTCTCCGACCTGACAACAACTGTCAAACAAGGCACCGTTCGCCTGGTAGTTAATGTTGTAAATCGCATGCGAGGCGGATTGAGCTTCACTGATAGTAATCTAATCTGCGTCTGTACTCGGGCTTGGTGGTCAACGGTTTCAGAGGCCGACCAGAACCAAACCATGATCCATGAAATGGGACATAAGATAGGAATGGTACCAAACAACGATGACCTCGACCGTCTGCCCAACCAGTATGACGACAGCGGCCATGTCGGCTCACATTGCCATGCAGGAGTGTCTGCTATGGCAAATTACAGTGGAGCCACAGGCTCAACCTGTGTGATTTTCGGTGCTTGCAACGGCCGAACCGCTTTCTGTACCGACTGTGCAGGCGCAGTCAAAAAGCAAGATGTCAGTTCGGGTTGGAGTGCATTTTGATTAAGGTCAAAATAAATAATCCATTATTCAAGTTGACTGTTCTGGCCGTTGTGTTAGGGCTGCTAACAGCTTGTGATAGCCGAGAACACTCCACCCAATCTCAGAAAGGAGATAAAATGGCAATACCAGATGAAATGTTTAAGAATATCCAAACCGGCTCACTCGAGCCGAATCCATGCTCACCGAAGGAACCGGATGCCTCATTTCGAGGAATTCTCATTAACGCTCCTAAACAGGTGACTTTTAAGAAAGGGCAGAGTATTGGGCGATTGGGAGCCTTTGCCATGATCCCTATTTGCGGATACTATCACCTGAACGTACCCAGCCCGCCGAAATACAATAACATCTTCGAGGCAATGACACTCGTGGCCATCAATACCGAGACAAAAAAAATGTATGCTAAACCAATGATGGAGCCGGATACCGTGATACCACCACCAAGACGTGAGCCACCTCCAAGAGAAGTGGTTGCAAATATCTCCGTCGCAGGTTATTTTAATCCTAATCTTGCCGACTACGTAACGCTGCCACAGGTGCCCGGTATATATGATATACATGTGGAACTGGAAGAAATGAAATCCAATTCCGTTCAAATCAAACTTGTGGAAGAAAAGTAAGGAAAACCCAATGCCGCCGGCGGCAAGACTTACTGATATGCATACCTGTCCGATGTTCGATGGGCCCAAACCCCACGTAGGTGGGCCTATTACCGGGCCGGGTGTATCAACGGTCATGATTGGCTTTATGCCGGCTGCGGTCCTGGGCGACATGGCTACATGTGCCGGCCCCCCAGACACGATTGTCAAGGGTTCTGCAACCGTAATGATAGGTTTTAAGCCCGCCGCCCGCATGGGCGATAACTGTGCTCACGGCGGCGCAATCGTCGCCGGCTGTCCTACCGTCATGATAGGCGGATAATTTCTTGTATCACAGGATTTGCCCGATTCGGATTATCTGACACACTCAATCCCGCTGAAATGACCACAACGCCCCGGTTGCAGACATGTTCATGTAACTGTCTCAAAATGTGTGGTTGAGGTATAAAAAATAAGGTCTCCTTGCCGATATTAACTAAAAAAACGGTAAGGAGGAGACCGAAAATGATTCGTTACATTGTTCCATCGAGAAGTTTTTGCCTCTGCTGGACTGCAGAGGCTCCAAAAGCACTATAGAAAGAGATGTCGCTGCTGCCGCAAGGGCGTTTTGTGGAAGGTTAATCAGCTCTTGCAGCATATCGAAAAGAGTTGGGAATCCATCAGTAACGACAGTGGTGATAGGACTAACAACGCAACGGAGCGTATTATAGGTTTGACTTATAAGATCAGGACCAGGACGATGCGAGGTTTTAAGAGTTTGTATAAGGTTTTGGCACATCCTTATTTATCCGAGTTCCTCCAAGTTGTGGATGGCGTATGTGATTTGCGAAAAATAGTTTGAGAAGCAGAGATTAGGGCATTTTCCGAAAATTTCCCCCACAATCTTCGGGACGATTATAATGGTTCAAAAGACTGGCATTAAATCGCTCAAGGGTGTATAATGATTCAGTATGGAAACGGGTCTTTTTTTAGTCGTACTGATACTTTACACATCGGCTGCTGTGGTGGGTGTGCGCCGGCTGAGCAGGGGGCGGGACAGATGCGGATGGCTGTTGACGGCACTTATAGCATTGGGGGTGTCTCTTGAATCCCTGATTTTGGTTTTCCGGGCAATAGTTACCGGCTCTTTTCCTCTGACGGGCCTGTTTGAGTCAATGATATTTCTGACAGTTGCCTTAGGGCTGACCTTCCTTGTTTTCAGTGCCGCGGTTCGCCAGGTATGGTTTGGCGCGGTGATGGCGCCGCTGATATGGACAACGGCGCTGCTGTCCGGGTTAGTAGCCCAGCCTGCGAGCCGGTTGCAGTCGGCGGCACAAACGCCCTGGGTCATAGCTCATGGTATGGCAATGGTATTGGCTGCGGGAATGATAGGGCTTGCGGCTGGTACGGCGGCCCTTTTTCTGGTCAGCCGGCGGCGCCTTAAGCACAAGCAGTTACAAAAGCTTCTTGGCAGGATGCCGAGCATCGAGAAACTTGAAGATATGAATCTGTTTGGCTTAAGGGCCTGTCTTGTGCTGATGACATTTGGTCTGGTAACAGGAATCGGCACGGCAATGGTCAGGTCGGCGGTTCTGGGAATAAGTGCGTTTGAGTGGCTTATTGATGCGAAAATCGTTCTTATCGGTGTAGTGTGGCTTTTATTGGCTTTTATACTGGGTTTTCGCAAAGCGGCTGCTCTGAAGGGAAGGGTAACGGCCTGGATAACAGTAGCCGCCTTTTTGTTGATAATGTTCGCCTTTGTGGGAACGGCGATTTTCTGTGGTTCTAAACATGATTTCAGAGCAGACAAAACGAACAGGATTGAAACACGGCAATAGCTTTTTAAGATGGATATTTTACTTATAGGCCTGAACCATAAGACCGCGTCAGTCGATATTCGCGAGCGTGTGGCCTTCGATGAGGCTGCGACGATTGATGCGCTGCGACGTCTGAAAAATTTATACCCCGACGGAGAATTTGTTCTTCTTTCGACGTGCAACCGTGTCGAATTGTATTGTGCCGTCGCCCGGTCGGGTGGACCTTGTTCGGATGACCTGGGCGGGTTTCTTGCCGGTTATCACGGCCTTAAATATGAAGACTTAAAAAGCTTTCTGTACACGTATGGCAACGAAGAATCCGTACGTCATCTCCTGACGGTTACTTCGAGCCTTGACAGCATGGTTGTCGGTGAGCCGCAGATTACCGCACAGGTCAAGGAAAGCTATCGCTTAGCTTGTCTTGCCGGAAGTACCGGTAAAATTTTGAACCGGCTTTTTCACAGTGCATTCGGCACAAGCAAGGATATTTATACCCGTACCTCGATAACCAACAGGCGTGTCAGCGTTGCGGGTGTTGCCGTAGAGCTGGCCAGGCAGCTTTTTACTGATGTTGCATCGGCGAAAGTTATTGTAATAGGTGCCGGCCAGATGGGGGAGCTGCTCATCGCACACCTTCTGGACGTCAAGTGTAAGGATATAACCGTTATCAACAGGTCATACGAACGTGCTCAAAAGATAGCACAGAGGCACCGGATACAAGCCGACAAATGGGATACACTCAATGAGCATATCACCAAAGGCGATATCGTAGTGGCGGCGGCGACGGCCACCGGCCGTTACCTTTTTGACAAAAAGGGGTTTTCGCCGGTGGCGGCCCAAAGGCGGGGCACGACCTTACTGGTCGTTGATATTGCGGTGCCTCGAAATTTCGAACCTTCGATAAATGAACTCGAAAACGTTTATCTTTATTGTGTTGACGACCTCGCACAGGTGGTGCGGGAAAACATCAACCTGCGGGAAGATGATATTGAACAGGCTCTTGAGATAATCTTCGGGAAGGTTCGGGAGTTTATAAGTTGGTTCGAGACAAAAGACATTGGGCCAGTAATCGGCCGAATCAGGGACAGTTTCGAAAAGATCAGCAGCAGGGAACTGGAGCGTTTTTTTGTCGGCAACCGTGCGGCTGCAACCTGCAGGATTGCATTAAAGGCGATGGTGGGCCGTATCGTAAAAAAGCTTCTGCATTGCGTCATCAAAAACATTAATACGGTAGCGAAGGAGCAGGGTTCCGATAAGGCAGAGGAACTGGCTTGCAGCATAGCAAAGCAGGCCGAAAAGATAGCGGCTGACGAAGAAAACAGAAGTTGAAGGATTTCTTGCGGTAATTTTGCAAATAATGAAGTTCAGAGGTGGTTACGACATATTTCTTTCGGGCAGACCGGACGGGATAACAGAAATCCCGCCCGAACCGCCGATGCTGTATATCCCGCTTCGGAGCGGTCGATTCGAATTCAGTGAGCTTTGTGTCAACGAAGGCGAGCCTGTCAGGGGAGGAGATGTATTAGCCAAAGACCCCGAGAACTTCTCTGTTCCATTGTTGGCGCCTCGTGCAGGAGTTGTTCGACTGAAAAAGGCGCACAGACACATAGTTCTTGAAGACATTTCAAAAACCGATTTTGCTTATTCCGAGCAGGGAGGCCGAACTCATATTGCCGACCGCATCGGTGAAGCGGGTATTAAGCGTTATAAGCTGTTGGAACTGGGTGCATGGCAGTTTTTTTCCGACGCCTGCACCGGTTCATTGCCCGACCCGATGGGCACTCCACAGGCGGTAATAGTATCAACTGTCAGCCTGGAGCCGTTTGTATCCAGGGGTGATGTGCAGTTTCGTGAGAGGCTTCTGGACTTCAGCAGGGGTCTGGAGCACCTTCAGTCGCTTCTGGAATATCAGCCGATGTACCTGGTTATGCCGGACATAAACTCGGAATTTGCCGAAGAGGTTCGCCGACATATACGCGGCTGGGCGTGGGCAAAACTTATAGAGATTCCGATGAAATATCCTTTTGACAATCCGGCTATTCTTGCAGGAAACCTGGGTTTACGAGCCGGGGGCGACAGTATCTGGTTTGTACGAACCGATGGGGTTTTAGCCGTTGACTGCGCCCTTACTTTATCGAAGCCGTGTCTTGACAGGATTATTTCGATTGGAGGCCCGGCGGTTGAGTCGCCCGTTCACATTAAGGTTATGACCGGCTATCCCGTAGAGGCAATTCGCAGCCGGTGTACATCCGATGTTTCGTACAGGATAATCAACGGCGGGGTGTTTACCGGTGAGACTGTGGATTCCGAGACGCTGGGGCTTGACAGCGAGTGCACCGGCATTACCGTTCTTGCCGAACACACCGAACGCGAGTTTCTGGGTTTTATGCATCCCGGGCCCGACCGAAGCAGTTACGCCGGCTGTTTTTTAAGTTCGCTCAGGGCAAAGTTCAGCGAGGCTTTTTCCACCGCGATGCGTGGCGAGCCTCGTCCGTGTGTATCGTGCAATTTTTGCGAGGAGGTGTGTCCCGCCGGTATTATGCCTTATTTGCTGCACAAGTACCTTTACGGCGGGCTGATTGAGCAAGTGGAGCAGGCGGGCGTTGACCTTTGTGTCGAGTGCGGTTTGTGTTCTTTTGTTTGCCCTTCCAAGCTCGACCTGAGAAGGGAGTTTATCGAAGCCAAGGCCCTTATTGCAAAGGAAAAAGAAGAAATTCGTCGGGAACAGTTGGAGAAAGAGCGCCACCGGCTTGCCGAGGAGGCCCGGAGAAAAGCCGCAAAGGAGGCCGAGTATTGAGATTTCTTCTTGAAAGATTCAGGATGATGCGGCCTGCCTTTGAAAACGGCGGCAGGCTAAGGGCCTTTAAGCCGGTCTTCGATGCGATGGAGAACTTCTTCTTCGCCCCCGCCGCCGTTACCAGGACGGCTCCGCATATTCGCGACCCGCTTGATATTAAACGTTTTATGTCTATGGTAATAATTGCCCTTTTGCCGAGCCTGTTTACCGCGTTTTACTTTTTCGGGTGGCGGCTTGTGTCTATGATTGTGGTTTCATACGCAGCCGGCGGGGCGGTGGAAGTAGCCTTTGCCGTGATTCGAAAACACGACATCAATGAAGGCTTTTTGGTAACTGGGATGCTTTTTCCGTTGATTCTTCCTCCTACGCTGCCTCTTTGGATGGTGGGGGCGGGTGTGATTTTCGGGGTGTTTGTCGGCAAGGAATTGTTCGGAGGGACGGGCCGGAATATTTTCAATCCTGCTATTGTCGGTCGCTGCTTTTTGGCGATTGCATATCCTGCGGCGATGTCGGGCAACTGGATAAGTGCCGGCGGCAAATGGCCCGGTAGAATGCTCGAATATGTAACAGCTTCGAATATTGATGCCGTTAGTACGGCGACTCCGCTGGTATTGGCAAAACAGGGACAGCTCGTTGGTTTGTCAAAGTTGCTCGTCGGCAATATATCCGGGAGCCTGGGTGAGACATCGGCTGTTGCCGCTGTGTTAGGTGGTGTGTTTTTGATTCTTACCCGTGTATCGAACTGGCGCACAGTTGTCGGCACGCTCGGTTCGGCGGCGGTTCTGGCCGGGGTTCTTCACTACAGCCAGCCGGACAGATTTGCCCCCGTCCTTTGGCATCTTTGCGCGGGTAGTTTGCTGTTCGGGGCCTTTTTCATGGCGACAGACCCGGTTACAAGCCCGGCTACGAATGCAGGCAAATGGTTTTATGGAATTATAATAGGTGTAACAACCATGCTGATAAGAAATTTCACAGGTTATGTCGAAGGTGTGATGTTTGGCATTCTGTTAGGCAACATTGCTTCGCCTGTTATTGACGAGGTTGTTATTAAGGTTCGTCTTGGGAGGTTAAGGCTTGAAAAAGGGTAGCTGCTACACACTCGTTTATGCGGGCGTTTTAGGCTCGGTGTGTGCGCTGCTTTTGACGGCGGCTTCGAGTTTTACCGCCCCTTACAGGCTCGCCAACGCCGATGCCGAGATGAAGCGAAATATCTTGGATGTATTGGCGGTTCGGTATCCGCCGGATGCTTCATCTGAGCAATTGCTGGAGATTTTTACAGATAGGGTCAAACAGGAAGGTCCCGGCGAACTGACTTTGTACAGATATATTCCGCCTGAAGGTTCGGATGAAGTTGAACGTTTGGCGGTTGCTTTTGAAGGGCCCGGCCTGTGGGGGCCGATAAAGGGCTTTCTTGCATTAGGCTCTGATTTGAAAACTATCAGGGGGCTGACTTTCTATGAGCAGGAAGAGACGCCGGGCTTGGGCGGCGAGATTGCCTCACAGTTTTTTCTCAGTCAGTTCGAGGGGAAAAAAATTATGGATGAGGCCGGCAATGTCGGAATCAAAATAAAAAGCGGCGGCCCGTCCGCTGTAAACCGGGTCGATGCGATAACCGGAGCGACTATGACCTGCGATAAGGTTGAAGCGATACTGAATGAAGCGGCACGTAAAATTGCAAAGGAGTTCGGTAAAGAAGATGGCAAATAATCAGCCACCAATTGTTCCGTGCAGTAAAGGGCTTTGCGGCGGCAGGGGTCTTTTAACATTAAAACAAGGGGCCTGGTCGAACAATCCCCTTGCGATTCAGATGTTGGGGATTTGCTCGGCTCTTGCGGTTACGAATCGCCTGGAAAGCTCACTGGTAATGGGCGCAGCTTTAATCTTCGTCTGTGCCGGCTCCAGTTTATTTGTTTCTCTGCTTCGGAAATATACACCGCATCGTATCCGAATGATAGTTGAGGTAGCCATTATAGCAACCTTTGTCATCCTGTTCGATGAGTTCCTCAAGGCCTTTTACTGGGATATGTCAAAACAATTAGGCCCATACGTCGGGCTTATCATAACCAACTGTATCGTTATGGGCCGGGCCGAGGCCTTCGCCCTGCAGAATCCCCCGCTTCTATCGGTCATCGACGGAGTCGCAAACGGCCTGGGCTATGCGGTCATACTTGCGGTTATCGGATTTTTCAGGGAGCTTTTCGGCTCCGGACAGGTTTTCGGCTGCGTTGTGCTCGGCAGCCAATGGTACACGCCGAATCAACTGATGATATTGGCTCCGGGGGCGTTTTTAGCTCTGGGGATTGTTATAGCGGTTTTCAATGCGCTTAAAGGCCCGCAGCCCGAGGAGAAAAATAAATGACGGAAACATCGGCAATAGTGATTCTGATAGCGGCGATACTGACGAACAATATACTCTTGACGAACTTTCTTGGGATGTGCTCTTTTGTCGCCTGTTCCGGCCAGATTAGAACGGCTGTGGGGCTGGGCACCGCTGTTACATTTGTCCTCACGATGACAACGATGATTAACTATGCAATATATCATCTCCTGCTCGTGCCGGCGGGTCTTGTGCATCTGCAGTTCATCGTTTTTATAGCGGTGATTGCGGCGTTTGTTCAGTTTGTCGAGATGTTTGTGGAGCGTTTCAGCCCGAAGCTCTACTTTGCTCTTGGGATTTTCCTGCCGTTGATTACGGTGAATTGTGCGATCCTGGGTGCGTCTCTGTTTATGGTGATTCGAGGGTATAACTTCGCGCAAGCCGTAGGCTTTGGTTTCGGTGCCGGTGTAGGGTGGGCGCTGGCGATTATTCTGATGGCGGGCTTGAGACAAAAAATGAATTATAGCGATATCCCAGAACCTTTTCGCGGGGTGCCTGTTACAATGATTGTAACATGTGTGCTTGCGATGGCGTTTATGGGCTTTGCAGGGATGGTTTCTATCCAGTAGGGGTAATGAATGGTTTATTTGTGGTCGGTGTTATCTCTGGCAGGTTTGACAACGGCATTGGCGACTTTGCTGATGGTAGCCGAGCGCCGGCTTGTAAGTTATGGTATTTGCCGGCTGGACATTAACGCCGGGGAGGAGCCGTTAGATGTCGAAGGCGGCCAGAGTTTGCTTTCGGCACTTTATGCCAACGAGATTTTTATCCCTTCGGCGTGTGGGGGCAAAGGGACGTGCGGACACTGTAAAATCAACGTTATATCGGGGGGCGGACCGGTGCTGCCTACCGAAACACCCTATCTTTCCCGCAAAGAGATTCGCTCAAACGTTCGTTTGGCCTGCCAGGTAAAGATTCGCGAGGATATATACGTTCGGATACCTGAGGAGCTTTTGAATATTAAAATGTACACCTCCACAGTCGAAAGCGTCGGCGACCTTACTCATGACATCAAGGAGATACGTTTGCGGCTTGAGGAACCTGCTGAAATATCGCACCGGCCCGGTCAGTATGTGCAGATACAGGTGCCTTCGCAGGGTGGGCCGGAATTTCGCGCTTATTCAATCAGCTCCCCGGTATATGAACCGGATAAAGTCGAGCTTGTTGTCAAGCTGGTTCCGGGCGGTCTTGGCTCAACCTACCTTCACGGTCTGAATTCCGGAGATACTGTTCGGTTCACCGGCCCCTACGGTGACTTTCGACTCAATGCGGACCCGTCCGTCGAAATTATTTGCGTGGGCGGCGGCTGCGGAATGGCCCCTATCAGGAACATTATTTACACTCTCTATGAAAAGTGGCCGGGGCGGTCATGCCGGTTGTTTTTCGGTTGCCGAACCACTCGTGATATTTTCTATCTGGAGCAGTTCGAGGAATTGTCCGAAAAACACGAAAATTTTCACGTGGTTTATGCACTGTCTGAAAAACCGGATAAAGACGAAAAATGGGAAGGGGATACCGGCTTTATTCATCTGTCGGTTGACAAGTACCTTGAAGCGGGCGCCGGGCGTCAGGCGTTTCTTTGCGGCCCGCCGCCTATGATTGAGGCGGTAACACGGGTTTTGCAGGAAAAAGGCGTTCCGGCGGAAAACATATTTTATGACGAATTTTCATGAGTCATCTTTGTTGTGCGGATTTAATTTTTTTTGGATTGAAAAGCCGTGAAATTAACACAGATATATCGACCTATCGAGAAAGAACTCCAATCGGTCGAAAGGGCTTTGTTTTCAGCCTTTTCCGAATCAAAATATGCATCTGTTCTTGAGTTGGGCGAGTACATATTGAAATCACCCGGCAAGAGGATAAGGCCTGCGTTGGTAATCCTTTCAGCAAAAGCTGCGTTGAGCGATAAAGCCGAGGTGTTTCAGTTTGAAAAACTCATCAGGGTGGCCGCCGCCGTGGAGTTGATACATATAGCTTCTCTAATCCACGACGATGTTATCGACAAGGCGGACATTCGACATAACAGACCTACTATTAACGCCGGTTGGCGGGACGATGTCTCGGTAATATTCGGCGATTATGTTTACTCCAAAGCTATCGAATTAATCGGCGAGTGCTCGGACCCGGACCTTATTTTATGTATAAGTGAGGCGATAAAAACAATGAGCGAGGGGGAGCTGGTTCAGGTTTGCCAAAGGGGCGATGTCGGCCTGTCAAAGGACGGATATCTGGAAATGGTCGGAAAAAAAACGGCATCCTTTTTCGCCGCGTGCTGCCGGCTCGGCACGATTGTTGCAGAAAAAAATTCACAGGTTCAGGAGGCTTTGAGAGAATACGGGATGAATTACGGGATAGCTTTTCAAATAATTGATGATTGCAGGGATATAGTCGGTGAGGAAAACGAACTTGGCAAGCATCCCGGTCAGGATGTGATGATGCGTGAAGTAACTTTACCTTTGATGGTTCTGCTGGATACCTGTGAGCAAGCTGAAAGGGCCGATTTGGTTAAGATGCTCGAGTCAGGAACCGGGCAAGTGGATTGTGGAAGAATTCGGAGGTCCTTTTTGAACTCGACTGCCGCACATAAAACCAGAGAAACCGCGTTACATTATGTCGGGTGCGCCAAAAGGCATTTATCTTTTCTTGATGACTCCGAATACAAATTAAGCCTTAACAGCCTGGCGGATTGTGTTATTCAGGAGCTTCCGATTGCAGCGAAAGCCGAAAAAAAAACCTCTGAGAGGATACGAACACATGCAGAATTTTAAGAATGAGTCCGGGTCTGTAAGAACAAAGACGATTGTAAAGACCCTTATAGGCGTCGTTGTCATAGGCGGCGGCATAGGATACTTTATGTACCAGGCAATGCGGTCTTCGTGGTCGTACTATTATTCGGTGGACGAATTCTCTGCCCGCAGCTCCGAGGTCGGCAATGCTTCTGTGCGAATCGCCGGCAGAGTCAAAGAGGGCACCGTTGCCCGTCAATTTCAGCAGATGCGGCTCAGCTTTATTCTGGCTGGTTCCAAAAGCACTGTGCCCGTATCGTATAAGGGTGTCGTCCCGGACAATTTTGCCGAGGGGATTGAGGTGGTCGTTGAGGGTCGTCTCGATAAAGCCGGCCTTTTTCAGGCAGACAGACTTATGACCAGATGTGAATCGAAGTATAAGGCAAAGGTGAAATAGGCTATGGCTGAATTAGGACGATTTGCCCTGCTTTTGTGCCTGTTCCTGAGCGGATATGCCATATTGGCCGACCTGCTCGGTTCCTGGCGAAAGGACAACGGCCTGCTTGACAGCGGACGTAATGCCACCGTTGCGTGTCTCGGGTGCCTCACGATTGCAATGGCCGTTTTGTTTATTGTTCTTGTTCGAGGCGACTTCAGTATCAAATATGTAGTAAGCCACACTTCAAAGGCCCTTCCGCTTGCATATAAGCTTAGCGCGCTTTGGGCGGGGGCAGCCGGTTCGTTGCTTTTGTGGTTATGGTTACAGGTCGGCTTTGTAGTGGTTGCTTTTTGCAGATGCCGGCCGCAGGAAAAGGTCTTCGGCGGCGGCGCACGTGCGGTTGCAAATCTGGTGAGCGTGTATTTTCTGCTGGTTATGGTCATCGACAAGAATCCTTTTGACGTCTATGTTGCGGCGTCTGCCGATGGAGCGGGTCTTAATCCTCTTTTGCAGCACCCGGCAATGATTCTGCATCCGCCGACACTTTTTCTCGGCTATGCCGCCTTTGTGGTTCCCTTTGCCTGGGCAATCACTACATTGGGATATCGCCGGTCGGATGTTTCTGTGCCGCTTTTCAGGCAGGCTAACAACTGGATACTCCGGGCCTGGCTTTTCCTGACGGTGGGAATAGTGCTCGGCTCCTGGTGGGCTTATGAGGAGCTTGGATGGGGGGGGTACTGGGCGTGGGATCCCGTGGAGAACTCTTCGTTGCTTCCGTGGCTTACCGCCACCGCGCTGCTTCATAGCTGCAGAACCTATAAGGCTCAAAGCCCCACCGCAGGATGGGTGAAGGTATTGAGCCTGCTCACTTTTAGTTTGTGTATATTCGGGACCTTTCTGACCAGATACGGACTTGTCTCAAGCGTGCACGCATTTGACGAGGCGGGACTTGGACTTTTGTTCATTATTTTACTGGTTCATATATGGATTATAGCCCTGGGTTTTGCATTATACCGACGGCTACGTTACGGAATCAGCAAATCCGCTTCGGCGTGGCGGGGTGTCAGGTTTATAATATATAATAACTGGCTGATGATAATTATAACCCTTGTTATATTCGTCGGGACGTTGTTTCCCTTTTTGAGCGGTCTTTTCACCGACAAAAAGATTACTCTTCAGCCCGAATACTTTACCAAAATCACCTCTCCCGGAGGTTTATTGATTTTGCTTTTCATCGGTGTGTGCCCTTATCTTCTGAGGTTCGGTATTACACTCGGCCGGCGTACAATCGGCGCGGTTATTGTGATAACGGCAGCGGTGGTTGCAGGATTTGCTACAGGCGGCTATGCGGTTCCGTGTTTTATTATCTGTGGCTTTGCTCTGCTGAATCTTGTTGCGGATGTTGTCGGCTATGAAATGAAGCCGGCTGAAGGTGGAAACAAACGGACTTTTAATCGCAGGGGATTGCGCTGGTACGGGTCGAGACTGGTCCACTTTGGTGTACTGTTAATGTTTGTGGGTATTGCAGGTTCCGGCGCCTACGGCACCGAAGAACAAAGGGTCTTGCAGCCGGGCGGCACCGTAGCGATTGGCAGGTTCAAAATAGTATATAATGACCTCACTGCCGACCACGGACCTAATTTTACGGCCGCCAAGGCGCATATTTCCGTTTATGAAAATCCCGGTCCCGAGGCGACAATTAATGATAACAAGCCGAATGTGCCCGCGAACGCCGGCAAATTGATTGACAAGCTCACCCCATCCAGGGCCGTTTACACTGCCAGGGGCACTGCTGTCAGCGAAGTGGATATCCGAAGGACCTTGGGCCAGGATTTGTACCTGGCTCTTACCGACCTTGACAGCCGCAGCAAAATGATAAATCTCAGAATCCTTGTCAAACCGTTAATAAACTGGATTTGGATAGGCGGTGCCGTTATGATTCTGGGGGTGATGCTTGTCCTGATATCCCGCTACAAACCAAAAGTGATAACCGGGGATTAACTGAGGATGTAAAATGGAAAATATCAAATGGCTCCTGTTGGCCGGGTGCGTGTTATTCGTCGTCTGGCCGCTCTTTTACAAGAGAACCGACAAATCTGAATGAATTGGGAAAAATATTGTGAAGTTCTCCTTTTTTTCGCTTTTTGCAATAGCACTTTTGCCGACACTTGTGGTTTCTGTATGTAAGGGACAGGCTCCTTCCGAAGATTCGGTTGTTACACTGGTTGTGAAGGTAAATAACGGTACGGCTCAGGGTAAATCCGTCACCGGCGACCCGGTCTTCGTCGAAATACATCAACACGAAAAGTTGACGGCCACATTCGAAGGCAGGGTTGATTCAACCGGACAGGCTGTTTTGGAAAATGTCCCTGCAACAGAGCACACAGTCGCTGTTCCATTTGCAAGTCACAGCAACATGATGTACACAGGTTTTCCTGTTAGGCTGACCCCCGACAAAGATACTCACATAGCAAAAGTAATGGTATATGACATATCCGGGGACAATTCAAAATTATCGGTAGGAATGCATCATTTTATCATCAGGGCCGAGACCGATTCGCTCTTGATAACCGAGTATATGCAACTGAATAATCCTACCGACAAGGCGATAATATCGCAAGAAAGAGATGCCCGGGATTTGCCCGTCGTCTTTAAAATTTCCCTGCCCCCGGGATTCGGCAATCTAAGGTTTCTAAGCTATTTCCAGTCCCCGGCCGTTGTCGTAACAAAGGACGGTTTCTATGATACAATGGCGACCCCTCCGGGCGATAACCAACAGGCGGCCTTTTCATATACGCTTGATGTCGATTCGGAGACTATGAAAATTTCCAAAAAGATTTCCTTACCGACCTCCGAATTCGCAATTTTTTCTCAGTTGGGCGCCGGCAAAATTTCGGGTCTGGGTCCGGCAAAAGGTTCCAGAGCTATGTCGGACGGGACTTCAGCCGAGTATTTTGCTTTTTCAGGGCTTAATTCGGGTGATACAATAAATTTTCAGGTAACGGGATTTAATGTTATAAAGTCCCAACGGGACTTGTGGATTATTATCGGTGCGGTATTCGCAGTCGCAGCGGCGGGGGCCGTTGTCAGAGCGTCCCTCAAAAAAAAGCAAACTTCGGTTGAATAAATCGGCGGCAATGCAGTGAATGACATCGCAATACATATTGATTCGGTGAGTAAGGCTTTTGGAGCAAGGCCGGTCCTTAAAGACATCAGTTTTACTGTGTGTAATCGTCAGTCGGTTCTGCTTTGCGGCGTCAACGGCGCGGGTAAGAGCACATTGATTAACATAATCTCCGGCCTGCTTCAGCCGGACCGCGGTTCGGTCGGCCTGCTGGGCTGCAACATAGACAAATACCCCCAGCGGGCAAAGTGTCAATTGGGCGTTATTTTGCACAAACCAATGGTTTACCCCGAGCTTACCGTGACTGAAAATCTTTCGTTCTTCGCCAACCTTTATGGTGTGAACAAATCCCGGGACCGAATCAACGAGCTTCTGGAAGAAGTCGGGATTTGGCCTTACAGATATGACAGGGCTGGCATTTTGTCCCACGGCCTGCTTCAGCGGTTGGCGATAGCCCGCGCTCTGGTACACAGACCCGGAATACTGTTGGCTGACGAGCCTTTCGCCGGTCTGGATATCGAAGCATGTGAACATCTTATTTCCATCCTGAATAATTTCGTCGATAATTCAGGTGCCGTTTTTATGACTTCTCACAACACACACATTGGCTTGCGTTGTTGCAGTCGAGCGATGGTGCTGAATAAGGCAAAACTGATTTTTGACGCCGATGTTGACGATATCGATGCCGATTGTTTCTCGAAAGATTTCGTATCTTATGCCGGAGGTGCCGGGTGAAGTATTTTCTGCTCAGCTTCAAGGCTGTCTTCATCAAGGATGTTATAACCGAACTTCGGGCAAGGCAGGTCCTGCCGACAATGATTGTCCTCGGCGTGCTCATAGTCTGGATTTTGCGCACGGCGGCGGAGGCTGTGTCGGGGGGCGCTCTTATAGTTGGGCCGGTGTCGCTTTGGCTTGGCGTCCTTTTTGCCGGGCTTTTGGCGCAGGAAAGGTCGTTCGCAGCCGAACAGGAGCAGAACTGTATCTGCGGTTTGCTGCTTGCGCCGGTTGACGAAGGGACAATCTACCTGTCGAAGCTTTTGGTAAATATCGTGATGCTGTGTATCTTTGAACTTATTTTGGTGCCGGTTGTTATAGCCGCTTTTCGCCTCAATGTCTCGGGGCGCTGGCTTGCGCTGGTGGGCTTTTTGCTGTTGGGCAATGTGGCGATATCCAGCGTGGGAACGCTGTTCTCTGCGATAGTGCAGCTTACCCGCACCCGCGGCTCACTGTTGAGTGTACTCGTTCTGGTAATACTGATGCCGATGATGATTCCCGCCACGTTCGCATTGCTGGCGATATTCAACAGCATCGGTGACGAGCTTGCAGGCACGGGCGCTTTGGCTTATGTCGGCAGCATCAGGGCGGCGGCGGGATACCTGGTAGTATTTGATGCCGTGTTTGTCGTGGTCTGCTGGTTGTTGTTTTCTTTCGCGATAAAGGAGTAAAAGTAATGCGGAAGCTTTTGCTTATAGTTACGTTTATTCTGACGCTCGCTTCGATTTGGATTGCCCTGACGCTCGGCGCGGTCGAAGGTCCCACTGCAAATCCCGAATCGCCCGTTCGCAATATTGTGTACATCCATGTGCCGGGTTCTATTTGTGCACTGTTTTGCTTTGTGGTGCTGCTGACAGGTTCGGTCGGCTACCTTGTTACTTCGAGGCCGAAATGGGACATTTTGGCCGCAGCTTCCGCCGAGGCGGGCACAATCTTTGCCGCAATCTCAAACGTTACCGGCTCGGTATTCTCACGTGCCGAATGGAATATCTGGTGGACCCCAAGCCCACGACTGATTTCGGCGGCAATCCTGTTATTGCTGTATATCGTGTATCTGATTCTCAGGTCGAGTCTGGCCGCTTCGCCCCGCCGCAAGGCACGTATTTGTGCGGTTTTTGGAATAGTAGCGTTTATAGATGTTCCGATGGTAATAATAAGTGCGCGTTTTATACCTGATATTCACAGACCCGACTTCAGCTTCAGTTCTTCCTGGCAAAGCGCCGCTTTTGTTTTAAGTGTGGCCGCAATGATGCTTCTCGGCGCGGTTATGATAAGCTTCAAAGCCGATATTCTCAGGATTAAGAACCGATTGGACGAACAGAGTTTTTCTTAATGGAGGTATATTGTGTTTTATCTGTGTCTTTCGTTTTCGCTGTCTTGGCTGATAATCTTTGTTTATTTGTTTATTCTTGACAGACAAATAAAAGATGTCGCCAGAAGGCTCGATGCTCGCTCGGAACGTTAGAAAATGCTCACAGTTCAAAATGTCCCTTGGCTTGCGGGTAAGTATTGTATAACAATAGGTTGTAAGCCTAATACCGGGAATTTTTACAAATCTGTACTTATTTTCTGAAAAAGGTTTCTGGCCCCTTGAATCAGCCATTATTGTTTTTGCAGTTCTTTTAGCCCAACTTTCGCAGTAAGGAAAAAGTAAATATAAAAATGACAGTGCTCTGTAGAAAACATTATTATTGTCATTACGAGGCCTGCGAAGCGGGCTGAGGCAATCTTGATTTTCAAGACATAAAATTGCTTCGCTTCGTTCGCAATGACCTGAGGGAGTATCCTTTCAACAGAGCATTTTAATCTTTGATTTTACTGTCGTAAAAGCGTTCTGTCATGCCGAACGAAGCGAAGCAACCGGCCTAAAATTTAAGATAATATATCAATTTGAAGCAAGAGATTCTTCACTTCGTTCAGAATGACAATTTTCAGACCTTTTCAACAGAGCAATTTGATATTTTGTAACCGTTCACAGAAAATTTTTACAAAAAGTTTAAAATGTTAAAATAGGCAATTTGCGCTTTTGTTTGCGCTGTGGTAAAAACAGCGTATGCAAAACAAAAATGACATTGTCAAGCAA
>DUZQ01000013.1 GCA_013349435.1 Planctomycetota bacterium
TTCTTCGACGGTGCTGCGAACCATCGTGTCCAGATGCGAGTGAATCTGTGATTCGTCAATTTTTATAACTTTATTCAAGTTTTTTCGATTCTGCCGTTTTCATTATTAAGCCCTTTCTCTGATTGATTTAATGTTTCGTTTTTCCTTAACCATCGACCAGATTGAGTGCTTTTCTACATGGCCCGATAATAATGTGCGAAAAATATTTTACCTTATCTTAGGTTTTCACAGCGAAGGTAATAAATGCTGTAACGCGTTATCGAGGACGTGGGCGGCGTTTTGCCACAAGAAAACCATCATTGCTTTGCTGCCGTGCCGGGCGTCAAAGGGCCACAACCCGCTTGTTTGAACAAGTTTGGCGGCGTGTGCGAGCCTGCGGGCAAGGTCCTCTACAGAGCCGTCATAAAAAAACTCACCGGCGCGTTTTGAGCCGACCGGCTCCAGAAGCTCCGGATAGCTCAGTCTCCTCGGCAGGAGGGGAAAGGCACCTGCGGCGATTGCCTCAGCGATACTTAAGCCGAAAAACTCGTGGTTAGCGGTTGAAACGATAACATCGGCTTCAACAAGTGCGGCTGTGTAATCAGCCGGGTCTTTCTGATAGCCCCATCGGTCGATATGGTCAGTGAAAAAATCCTTCGCCCAGGCAAAAACCCGAGGCACCTCGCGAAACTGCGGCCCAATTACACTGATGCGAAAATCTATGCCCTCGGCCTTGAGGCGTTTTAAGGACTCGAAGAAGTCATCCGGATTCTTGTCGTGTTCCCACCTGGCTGCCCACAATATCCGAATCGGGCCGGGCATTCTTTCCATCCGGTTCGGCGGTTTATTTATCCCCGGCGGATGAACAGCCGATTTGGCCCGTATCCGCTCTATTGCATCGGTCGGCTGATAGTCGGGCATCTTTTTGAGAAATCGGGCCAGAGCGCCCAAGAATTGGTCACGGTGAAACCTTGAATTGAACCAAACCGCCGTCGCCACCAGCGCGGTCGTCATATTCGTTACAGCGAACTGGTAGTCCCTTTCAGATTCAAACCTGACTGGGTAGGTCAGTTGATTCTCGTGGAAGTACACAACACCCGGAAGGCTTTGAAGCGCGCCTGTGGTCAGGCCGAGGAATTCAGCTAAGTTAAGCATATCCGAACAGACGATGATGTCCCACTGCCGGCCCTGGTCGGTGAGTTTGTTTACCCTGTCGGCAAAGGTAACGGCTGCGTGCCTCATCCGCCATTTCCATTTGTTTGCGGGCAGGGTGAGCAGCGTCCAGTCGTGCCGGCTATGCTTTATCCAGCCGTCGATAAAAGCCTTATGACTGCCGCCATAGTAAGCTTCAAGAGCAAGTACCTTCATATCGCAACTTTCATCTTGCATCATTTGGGCCAGTATTGTATCCGGTGGGCTTATAAATCGAAACAGTTTAAGTTCTTGCCTGTGAGTGGTGTGTTGGATATACTTTTGCCGGATAAATTTTGCGAGGGTCGGAGTATAGGAACGAATCATCAAAATTCACCAGATATTGAGAATTGGCTTCGGCTTATAAGGGCTGACGGTGTCGGGCCTGTGATGTTCGCCAGACTTTTGAAACGCTTGGGGTCTGTTGACCGGGCGCTGGGGGCTTCTGTCAGCGAGCTTACAAAGGTTGACGGTATAGGCTTCAAGACGGCGGAGCGGATCGCCCGCAGCGCCGATAAATTTGACGCTCAAAAGGAATTAGCCGCAGCAGCCAAGGCAGGGGTCTGGATAATCAATGCAGCCGATAAACGTTATCCACCGCCTTTGAGAGGGATTTACGACCCGCCGCCGGTGCTGTATGTAAAGGGTACGTTAAAGCGGGCGGATAATCTGGGTATCGCAATTGTGGGCACTCGCAGGTGCAGCACATACGGTGAGGAGCAGGCGGCGCGATTCGGCCATATGCTGGCCTCGGCGGGTTTTACGATAGTAAGCGGGATGGCTCGTGGCATCGACACAGCCGCCCACCGCGGTGCGCTGGCGGCAGGAGGGCGGACAATCGCGGTGCACGGATGCGGCTTAAAAACCGTTTTTCCGCCGGAGAACAAAAAACTGATTGAACTTGCCGCCGAGTCCGGGGCGTGTCTTAGTGAGCTGCCTGTTGAATATGAGGCGCTGCCGGAAAATTTTCCTCCGAGAAACAGAATTATTTCGGGGCTTTCGCTCGGTGTGATATTAATAGAGGCACCGCCGAGAAGCGGGGCACTTCTTACGGCAAAGGCGGCCCTTTCGCAGAACAGAGAGGTAATGGTGGTTCCGGGCAAGATTGATTCACCACTTAACGTAGGCTCTCACAGGCTCGTCAAGGAAGGTGCAAAGCTTGTGGACTGCATCGAGGACGTGATGGAGGCGTTAGGCTATATCGGAGCCGATTTGAAGGGCCACGCGACTGGGGCGGCCGAAAAGGCGCAACGGCGTATTGAGGCCCCGCTTTTTGACGTTGGACGACTTAATCTCAGTGAGGCGGAGAAGGCGATTTACGATTTTGTCGGTGCCGAGCCGATGCACGTTGACGAAATTATTGTCGGCACGGGTCTCGGCGCAGGAAACGTTAATTCGGGAATGATTTCACTGCGTTTGAAGGGGTTGATAAAACAGCTTCCTGGAAATTTGTTTAAGAGAAACTGACAGGAGCGCCGAATGCGGTCGTTTACACTTTTGATAAAACCGGCGGGGCCGGACTGCAATATCGCCTGTAAGTATTGCTTTTATTCGACCAAGACGGAGCTGTTCGGTCATGGCAGGCACCGGATGAGCGATGAGGTTCTCGATAAGCTCATCAGCAGCTATCTTCGGCTGCGATTTGATATGAGTAGTTTCGCGTGGCAGGGGGGTGAGCCGACGCTGATGGGGCTGGACTTTTACAAGAAGGCTGTCGAGCTTCAGCAAAAATATGGTTCCGACGGTCAGGTGGTAACAAATGCGCTGCAGACAAACGGGATATTGTTAGATGAAAGTTGGTGCAGGTTTCTGGCGGAGTATAAGTTTCTTGTCGGCATCAGTTGCGACGGTCCGAAGGAGTATCACGATTACTACCGGCGAACACGTTCCGGCGAAGGGACTTTTAACAAGGTGATGGCCGGTATTGAGAGCTGCCGAACACACAAGGTCGAGTTTAATGTGTTAGTGCTTGTAAATAATCACAATGTTGAGGCGGCGGATGAGATTTTTGACTTTTTCAGAGAGCTTAAGATTAAATACCTGCAATTTGTGCAATGTGTAGAGCGGGACCCGATGACGGGCCGGGTCGCGGAATTCAGCATAACGGCTGAGCAATACGGCGAGTTTCTTTGCAGGATATTTGACCGTTGGGCCGAGTACGGGCCTGACAGGATAAGCATTCGCACGTTCGATAGTATTCTGTCGTATCTTATTGCCGGTAAGCATTCGATCTGTACTTTTCGTCCGCATTGTAATGATTACATTGTCATCGAGCACAATGGGGACGCTTTCTGCTGTGATTTTTTCGTTGAGGACAGGTGGCGGCTCGGCAATATACTCGAGACGCCGATAGAAAAATTAGCGTCGGGCAAGATAAAACGTGAGTTCTCGCATCTGAAAGCCGGCATAAGTAATAAGTGCCTTGTATGCAGGCATCTTGGTATCTGTCGCGGGGGCTGTCTTAAAAACAGAATTGTTACAGATGGGGACTACCAGGCGCCAAGCTACTTTTGCGCTGGTTATAAGAAATTTTTTGATTATGCGATGCCGCGATTCACCCAGATTGCCGCCACTTTGAGCCGGTCGAGTCAGCGGCATGACAATAGAACGTAAAGTATAAAATGAAAAATGTAAAGCTGTGGTGTCGCTTCGCGACGACTGCTTTATGCTGGATTCCGGGTCCCTCCTTCGCACGAGGCTACGGAGGACAGGCAAGCCCGGAATGACATTTTGGTTCGATTACTTTTCAACGACAGCTTAGTTGCTCTTTTGTCTTTTCATCCACTCAGAGATATATTCTTCGGGGTCAAGCGGTGTAACCTGGGCCGGCTGCTTGACAGGCTCCGATTCTATCTGGGGAGCCGGTTGCTCGGCTGGAGCGGTTGTTATTTGGGGAACCGGTTGCTCAGGAACCTCTTCGGCATCGGTCTGAACAGGTTCGGCCTGCAAATCGGATTCCTCCCCTCGGGTGATTTGCGGTTCTTTCGTTTCAGTCATCTGGCGGGCAATCATTTCACTGGTCCACATACCATCGGGGCGTACCTGCAGGACGCCTGTATCGCGATAAAAGTACAGCATAGCAACGGCGTGGGCGACCATTGCTTCGGTAGCGGCGTTTTGGGCGTCAAATAAGTCATTCTGAGCGTTAAGGACGCGACGAGTGCTCGCTCGTCCGTACTGAACCAGCAGCAAGGCCTTGTCAAAGCGTTTTTTGGCCAGTTCGAGACTCTCTGTCTGGATGCGGTGGCGTTCGGCCGCCTCGGTTAAGTCGCGGTAGGCCTGACGTACTTCCAATGTTACCCAGTCGGCCATCTCCTCATGTTCCCGCTTGCGCTGGTTAAGTGCTATCAGGGCTTTGCGATATACATTCTGTTCGGCCACACGGTCAAGAGGAAGCTCCCAATCGATACCAATTTCGGCCCCGTCACGATGACTTCTTAGAGGATTGTTGTCACGCGGGCGCCTCAGAGGATTGAGACGACGCCGGTCGGCGGTAAGATTATCATCTAAAGCACCTAAGCCGGCTAATTCCGAGGATTTTGAAAGCGAGGTAGTATCTAAACCGACGTAAAGGTCCAATTCGCCTTGAAGACCGTCGGCGGCAACAAGGACCTTACGCTCGGCGTCGTCTATTGCGTCGCTGCTGTTAGCAAGCTCCAGACGCCCTATCAATGCCGCTTCAACGGCCTCGGCCTCGGAAAACTCCGGCATAGACAGTTCTATCAACCTTAAACCTTCAAGTTCATTATCATCTAACTGAAATTGGGTATTTACCGGTAAACTCAACTGCCGGAACTTGAACTCATCCAGCGCCTGGGCGTATTCTTTTTGAGCCTGAACCAATAGGTCCTTTGCCTGGATTGTTTCCTGACGAACACGGTCCAGCTCGAGGCGGGTTACACGCCCTGCGTCGGTGAGTTTTTCGACTTTGCCATACACATCAACGAGGGTATTGTAATTACTTTCGGCATTGTTAACCGCATCATAGAGCTGCATAACGAGGTAGTATTGGGTGATGACCTCAACAACAAAGGTTTTGCGGAACCGATTGAACAGGCGAATCTGGTATAGCGTGTTGCGTTCGGCCTGGGTGAGATTTTCCTGTACAATTTTACGGTCGCTTCCGCGAAGCAGAGGTTGTGCTACGGTTGCGCTGAGGATGGAAGCCAGCCCGCCGCGAACGTCGCCCGTTAGTACCCTGAACCAGGCGATACCGACTTTTGCGCCGATTCGGCCACCGTCTGCGAGCAACCGCTGAAACCCGATGTCTGCTTCACCGCCGATTCCTTCATTGTTACCCTCTTTCCCGTATCCTTCCCTGCCCCCGCTGAAAAACCAGGGTTCAAAATCGTGGCGTGCGAGCCTCAAATCCAGGGCCGTGACGTACAGAGCCTCTTTTTCCAGTTGGTATTGTCGATTGTGCGCCGTTGCTATGGTTACCGCCCGGGGCAAGGTGAGGACACCGTCAGGGGGCACGACTCGTTCGATTTGGATATCGTTAGGCCCCGGCGGTACGTCGCTGATTCGGTAATTGGTCCTGCTGCCGAGGTCGTCTGTCCACTTTTGCTCGATGATGCCGTAAACCCTTTCATCCGCCTCGGTTTTGTATTGAGACGGGTCGGCGGCGCAGCCGGCCAAAACGCACACAATAGCCGTGCTGCAAACCAGCAACAGAAGTGATACCCTTTTTTCAGTCAGGACAGCGTATATCATTGGCTTAATTTTATCCCCCGCTACCGGATTAGCTGTGTTATTCAAACTGACAGCAGGATGCGACCAACCTATAACCCTCTAATTCCGACCAGTTCTCCCGGCACAAGTTCGAGGCCGGGCGGAATCTTCACGAGAAACGGTCTGCCCCACTGCGGGATATTGGGATTTCGCAGCAGTCTTAACGGCACCGGTTCGACGGTCGGGCCGACATGCGTTATCTGAGCGGCAGTTGCAATCTGGGCGGGCAAATTCGTCTTGACCAGTTGCACCTCCATATTCTCTCGCAGCAGACCGGCCTGGTTTTCATCGGCATAAGCAATTATCTCGGTGGGCTGGGCCTCGGCTATAGTTACTACCGGTGCGCCTGCAAGAACCGTCTGTCCGGCTCTTGCCTGGATTTGGCTGACGATTCCGTCGAAGGGAGCTCTCAGGACCAGGCCGGCACGTCTTGCGGCGATCTCTTCTATCCGTTTTTCCTGGACCGTTATTGCCTTTCGGACAGGTTCAAGGGCACTTTCCAGGGAAGCGACTGCGGGCTGTCTTTGTGCAAATTCTTCTCGCCTTTTCTCGGCTTCGGTAAGGTATTGCTGATATTGGTCGAGCAGAATCTCGTTTTCCTGGATTTTTTTTGCGAGCGCATCATACGCCGCCTGCGCCTTTTGAAGGTCGTAAGGTGTAACGGCATCTTTGGCGAGGAGGTCTTTTGATATTTTGACGTCCAATTCGAGGTCCTGTAGCATTATACGGTCGGTTTCAAGCACTGTTTGCGTCTGGAGGATATTGAGCCTGAGCTGCTCTGCATCGACGGAAAAGCGCCTGCCGCTTGCAACCCAGTCGGTTTCGAGTCGGTCGGCCTCGACTGAGAGTTGATTGTGTGTGGCGTTTAGCTCGGCCTGCAGACGCTCAATTTCCGCTGCTGCAATGGACAGCTCGGCCTGGAGAAGCTCATCGTAGAGTACGGCAAGTGTTTCGTGCTCGCTGACCCGGCCGAACAACTCCACCGGCACCACTTTAACCACTGCCGTTGTTGTCGGCGCAATCAGACTTACCCTGCCATGGGCCATGCCTACGATTTCAAAACTCCGCCAGCGCTGTTGAAACAGTCCGACCACACACACCAGAGCCACCACCCATATTACCACCGGTGTTATGTGCAGATTCAAACTCGATAGAATTTTTCTCATATCCTCAGACCTCTAACAACTGTTCCTGCATCGTCAGGCTGACATTTTCGATACCTTCTATTTTCTCAAGCTCCGACAGCATCTGTGCATTTCTGGCGGCATTTCTTATCATCAACTGATAGGCGTATTCAACGACGGGGCTTCCGAAACCGCTGTCCTGGGCGGATACGAGTATGAAGTTACCGCAGAACCGTTTGAGGATTTGTGAAATTGGGTGGTCGGGTCCAATGTGCGTCGGCAGACTGAATCGCAAAAAGCCGTTATGAGGCCGATGTCTGCCGAAGTCGGTAAAATGCAGGTACAAGAGTACCAGACTCAGAAAAACGGTTCCTATCACAGCAATTCGATACTTCTGTGAGCCTGCCGCCATCCCGACCGCCAACGAGCAGAAGATGAAGGCAAGGTCGCGGGTGTCTTTAATTATGTTTCGGAAACGTATAATCGACAGTGCCCCCATCAGGCCGACTGCCATTACGAAGCTTGAGGCGATGGTTGACATTACCATTGCCACCACAACGGTCAAAATTATCACCGACTGCACAAAGGATTTTGAATAGGACAGGCCGCTGTGAGTGAAGTAATAAACCCACGCGAGCACCTGACCCAATACAAAAGCCAGCAACAACGACAGCAGCACCGTCACCGGGTCAAAAGAACCGGTTACCGGTGCACCCGGTTCAAGTATTTGCCAGATTTTATCCATATTCCTACACACTTAAATTAGGGGCACAGAATCCCATCGAACAAGCATGTTTTACTGATGTAGCGTACTTCGATATCGATTCCCGCCGCAGGTCGAAGTATTTTACCATTCTGCTCAGCCACGCCGGGTAGCGTGCAGTAAACTTAATTTCGAGTATCACATTATTGAACTTATGACGCTGCCATCCTGCACCGTTGTATAATACTATCGGCTCGCTTTCTGCATTATGGCATAACCAGCGGTCAAAAGTTACCCTCACCCTGTTGTCTGAGTCGTCTTCAAAGGCTTTTCTCTTGTAACGAATTCGTATTGCGGGAACCGCGTTTATACATTGCATGTACAACTGGAACTGTCTGAGTGTTTGTTCATCGGCCTTGTATTTGGTCTGCGGCACTGAACCGCCGGTGAGCAAACCAACCATATTGTCGTATGTAACACGGGTTCTGCTTTTAATGATGATATTATTGAGCCGGCGTTTAATCTCAAAGAAGTAAGGTGTGCCGGTATCGTCGTCATAGCTTCGGACTCGGAGCTTAAAACGGTTTTTTTTGCCTATCATACTTTCCCGGCAGAGCCTGAAGTCCCATGAATCCAGGTAAAGACTTACGATGGGGTAGGCGCCGTCCGGTTGCAGTTTGCTGTACCGGTCGAGGTGAATATAGGGTTTGATAAACTGTTCGATTGCCCGGGCCTTTGCTTCGCATATATAATACTTTAGCTCATATCGGCAAAAAAGGTTCTTTTCGGGCACTGCTGTTTTCGAGCCTTTGCGTGTGCCCGGCGCCGGCCTGGATTCTAACGGGGCAGGCGCACCCGGCTTGACGCGGCTCTTTAGACGCACAGAGTCGGCCGGGGAACCAGTATCCTTTTTTGGTAAGCCGCCAGCAACCATCACATCGCCATCCCTTTTAATTGCAAGGCCCTGGTTATTGAGGCCGGTGTATATCGTCAACACCCTTAAAGGCGCTCAAATAACATCTGATTACAGTGGGCCGATTATAAAGACGCCCAAAAGACTCATTTGTTGTAAATAAACGGTCCTTTGAGGCCCGTCAACAAAATTAATCGTCCCTTTCTCCGTTAGCTTCCGAGCCCGCCTGATTAGCCATTATAGCAAAATTAACAAGCCATGTCAAGAAACTTATCTGACGCTAAATAATTATCAATAATGAACTTATGATTGCACTTGGGCTGGTAAATAAAAAAAATCGGCAATTTCGGTATCATAGGAGCCTGTAATTGCGTTCATTATGCCGGACGAAGATACAAATATAATATCCTGACGGAAAAATTCAAGAAATATTTCGCCGAGTTTCGAAACATTTCAGGTTCAAAATCATACAGGCCTCTCAATTTGCGGGTGTTGGCTTTGCGGCCTGCCAGTTGGCTGCTTCGTTGCCGTAATTAGCCGGGACTATTCTGTGCAGCGACTGGCCGGTGCCATCCGGTTCAAGGGGCCAGGGATCCTCGCCCGGTGGGTGAGAACCATCACTGTAATTCACGCGGTCAATCCGAATATAGTAACGCCGGCCTTGGACCATATCGCCGGGCATCTGCAGATTAATCTTCTCACCACCGTTGTTGCACTTGCCGTCGCCCCACTCAAGTATCTGGATTCCTGGAGGCGCTGTGTAGCGGTAGTTAAAAGCATCTTCATCTTTTACCAACAATAAATAGCCGCCGGCCGGTATCGTCGTACCCAGCGGGAAGACAAAATCGATAGACTCATCCTCATCGACAAACCTCCAGCCGACGTCGATTTCAAGCTCGTTGTCGTATTCTTGCAGCGTTACAGCGGAACCGGTAATGTTATAAAGCTCAACATATTCAAAATCATCGTCATCGGTATAGGGACTACCCAGATTCGGGTCGCGCGGGTGATACATAATCTCACTAATCACAATCGGGCCGACCTTGGGATAGGCGTTGGCGGCGCCGGGTGTGTTTTCGCTCATCGCAACAAAGTTATACGTATCGGTGCCGGCCTTGTAATACCTGCCGAATGCCACATTGGTTTCAGAAGCATCGAACTTCTCTTCATCATAGTAGCCGGTCAGTATCCCGTTTTGGCCGGACTGAAGATACAGTGTCTCGCCGTTTTCGCTCAGGGCAAAGGGTTCGTTGCAGCCGGGTGCGTTTGAATCGCCGAAGTGCCGGTCTTCATAAAAGACAACAAAGCCGTTCGGCTCGATAATCGTACCCTCTGCAATCTCATACTTCTTTCGATTCGGGTCATCGGTGTCACTGTCGCTGAGGAACCAGCCGCCGATATTGATGGGCTGGCCGGTTGTGTTATACAGTTCAATCCAGTCAGGCTCTCCAGCGTGTGAATGAGCTAATATTTCGTTAATCACTATAGCGCCAAGTTGGGGGATAGTACCTGTATCGTCCCAGCCGGGCGACCCGCCGACGGTCGCACTGGGCCTCCAGGTCTTCTTGTCGTCCCAGTCGTTGGGGTCGGCGTTATTCGGGTCCCTTACCGTCAGGGAGAAACCATCACCATCGGTGATGTCAAACCAGTCGTCGCTGTAATCAAATTCAAGAATTGTCCTGCCTATGGCGTCAATTAGTACTATCTTCTCTCCCGCATTATCGAGGCTGCCGGTAAATGTACCGGCGATATTCACGCCTGTGCCGTACCTTGCCTTGAATTGGTTCGGGTCTTTGGCAACTACCGTATATTCGCACGGATTAAGCTGCATGGATCCAAATGTGAAATCTATTCCATCACTAAAGCTCACCCAGTTCAGGTTAATAGCTTCGGAACCGATGTTCTTAAGCTCAACGAATTCGTGATTCGGGTCAGGCGGATGATACATAATCTCCGTAATCCGCAGGTTTTCCTTGACGGGGCCAACGTCAAATGCTGCCTCATTGAGACCACTCCATATATCCCCATCAAGTCTGCGAGTCTTTATATTAACACTTTCGGTCAATGTAATGGGACCGGTATATTCGACCGCGCTGTCAGAAATTCCGCCACCGGTACCTTCGGCGACTTCTCCGGCAATAAGCTCTGCAGAAGCGAGGAAATCCGAGCTTGTGGTGCCATAGTTCAGACCGTGTATGGCCAGCAGATTATCACCAGTATCCAGGGAAACAATGTCATCCGAAATATCATACTCCGCGAAGGCACCGGACTCTCGGTCGGAACTTGTCGAGCCCGAATTCCATTGAGGCGAGGGAGGGGCAAAGGCTTCAGCTACTTTGTCCCCGTTTATGTAGGCGACAAAGCCATCGTCAAAGCGCATCTTAAGTGTCATGAAGTTGTAATCCGCCAGTTCCAGAGCATCAACGGTAAATGCAATGCGAACATAACAAGTTGTATTCTTACCGCTGCCGTACATCTTATTTTCGACGTTATATGTGATGTAACCTTCGAAACCCTCATCTATTTCATAACCTACGCCACCGGTTGTATCAGGAATGGTGGGAGTCCCGTGAGTCCAGGCAGAATCATCGTAGCCGTTATCACTTCTCCAGGTAGTGCCGATATCACCGGTCGGAACAAGCACTTTTTTACCGGTATCTTCCGGAACGAGGGTGCTCTGGCTTATAATAGGGGGCGCTGAATATCTTTCATGAGGATCGGTACCGTCGAGCGTGTAGTAAATTGTGCCCGAACCGTTGGAATTTATAACAAGCTCAAAACCTTCAGACACTTCGCCGCCTGGATGACTAAAAAGTGGTGGTTCGGGAGCATAATCCGTTGCTACAGCGGAATCCATCCAATTCAATCTGTCGGTCAACCAATTTTTCATCCAGTTTACTTCTTTGGCGTAGGTGTTTCTCTGACTCCATCCAGGCCAGTTCAGATGCGGCAGCTCTGATATATACTGTCCGAGAATAGGCCATCGTGTAAAGTTACGTTGCTGGGCTTCATCGAGATAAGCGGCGGTTGTGTCAATTTCGCTCATAAGACGGCTCGTTTGAAATGCCTCCCTGCGCAATGAATACCACCTGTCGGCAAAGAGCAAAAGATACTCCGGGTCCTCTCTAAGACGCGGGAACCAAAAGCTCCCAACCCATTCATAAAGCCAGTCGCTTGGGATATAACAGTCATGGTCGCTTGTTGCCCCCATGCAAACGTTCCAATCCCATATCGGCCCCAGGTTCAGTTTGCCGTTCCTGTCTTTATGCATGAACATACTTGCGTAATAGCTGTCCGCATTTTTCAGTGCCTCGGTAAAAAGCGTGTAATCTCTGAAAGAATTGATATCGATGTATTTGGCATAACCCGTCTGTGGGTCCTCGAAATCCTCGCTGTAAAGGGCATCTTCGAAATCATTCAGGTAATTTCTAATCCAATTCTTCTGAGGAGTTGTAATGTCTTCCGGCTCCGGGGTTACTGGGATAAGCTCAATACCTAAGGAAGTGTAAAAAATGCTTGTCTCCTCATCCGGGTCAGGGATGTCATGCTTTACGATATATCCCCCGCTTATTCGCGGCTCAGTGTTATCCGTTGATTCAAGTTTTGCAATATCCACACGGTCCTTGTCGCGCTTGATCTTTTCCATGAAGACATATACACCAATATAGTCGGACATTGAAACAACATTGTTATCCCAGTTATAAAACATTTCCACATGTTTTGTTCGGACGGTATAGTGTCCGAGCCAACCTCCCCACTTATAGGCCAGATAATTCCGCATTAGCGCCTTATCACCGTATGGTGCGTGAAATACCCAGTCCGACTCGGCAGGCATATTAAGAATTGAAACATTCTTGTCTTCGTCGGATTCATCCCACGTCTCAAATGCGTACTGTTTCTTCGGCAAAATCTGTGAACTGTTTCCACGAACCTTCATCCCTGCCCGACCCGAAAAATCAGGTGTCTCGGTTGAATAAGCCCTACCATCAGCACCCGGGTCGATGAATATCGAATAGACCGGTCTGAGAGGATATATAGGTCTGTGTCCCTCCCAGCCGGATTCAGAATTAATGTCATATCCAAAAGAATCCACAATAACCACCGGCAGATTCGAACTGAAGGTTTGTATGTCAGGGTCAAGAAGAAGATATGCCTCACTGTGTACTCGGCCGGGCAGCAATCCAGGCTCGTAAGCCCTTGCCCTAACACGCTGGCAGTTATTTATGGAAAGTGCACCTGTGTATAATGCGCTTGTGGTATAGTTTGGTTCGCTGCCATCAGAAGTATAGTAAATATTTGCATTGCCGGACTCGGTCGTAAGTTCCAAGGAAAAGCTGCTTGTGAATACACCTCCAATCCGTGAGAACTTCACATCCTCCGACAAACCTACATTGTTTGCATAACCGGGCGTGGGGCCGGGCATAATCATCCATTTGCCGCTACCGTTGGGATAACGACCCAGCGACCAGTCCTGCGTCTGATTATCAAAGCTGATACTATCAATCAAAGTGGTACCGTCAGAGGCATAAAGGTTAAGTTCGTCACCATCCTTGCTTAACTGGAAATTGGTGTGCATCCGTCCTTGCTCCGGCTCACTGTCGGCCCAGAACAGCTTATATTCACCCGGTTTTATAGTAATACCCGAAGGGATTTTCCAGGTGTTCCGGCCGTCCACCAGGAACATACCACCCATATTGATGACTTGATTTGTTGCATTATGGATTTCAAGCCAGTCTTCATATTTGCCCGGATCGTTAGGATCTTCAATCGTGGTGCTGTTAGAGGCCATCAACTCGCTGATAACCAAGTTTTCATGCCAGTGCAAAGCGAGTAATGCGAAATCGGTTATATTTACTCCGTTTTGACCATCCAGGTCTGCACAATCGGTTGGATGCCCCTGACACCCGGATTCGTCAAGCCATTGCTGAACAAGAATTAATAGGTCCTGGATATTAACCTGGTAGTTCTCATTCAGGTCCCCTAAGGTATAAATCGCAGCTGGTGTGGAGATAACGCACACGGTCAAAACCGGTGTTAGCAACAGGATTAGCATGGAATTGGGTACTTGGGCCATTCTCCTCAAGTATTTGCTTAACTACTTATCATGTAATATCTTAACATTATACCAACTATCGTCTGGTGATGCAACCAACTTGACGCGCCAGAGCGGTTAAATTGACAGCTCGTATAATAGGAGTGCTGCTCATATATACCGGTTCTTGACAAAGGTAAGGGTATGACTTAAACTGTTTTTGCGCCAGATGTGGGTGAATTATTGGGTTGAGACTCTGACACCTCAACAAACGAGGGTTCTTAAAAGGGGGTGTTTTTGAGCGAGTCTTTAATTTATGTAGAACGAGCTTGTTCAGGTCAAGTTTCTAAATGAAAGGGGCGTTTATGCGAGTCAAACAGGCAGGAAGAAATATCAACCGGAAACTCAGGATGGGGATGGTTGGCGGCGGGCCTGGGGCGTTCATCGGCGAGGTACATCAAAAGGCATCCCGAATGGACGGTGGGATTGAACTTGTAGCAGGGGCGTTCGACATCAATCCGCGAAAGTCCAAACAGATGGGGCGCCAGCTTTATCTGAATTCGAGGCGCGTATATCGCAATTATGAAGAGATGCTCGAGCGCGAACTTAAGTTGCCGGCTGAGGAAAGAATTGATTTTGTCTCAATATGTGTTCCGAATAACTGGCACTTTGCCATTGCACGCGATTTTTTGCAGGCGGGCTTCCACGTGATGTGCGAAAAGCCTATGACGTTCAACTCGAAAGAGGCACGGTCGCTGGTCAAGATTGTAAAGCAATCGCGCAAGGTTTTCGGGCTGATGCATAATTACACGGGTTATCCGATGGTTAAGCTTGCGCGGGACCTGGTCGCAAGCGGTGAACTCGGCAAGGTACGAAAAATAGTTGTGCAGTATCCGCAGGGCTGGCTGTACAAGCTCCTGGAAAAGACCGGCCAGCAGCAAGCCTCGTGGCGTACCAATCCGAAAGAAAGTGGTGCTTCGTGTTGCGTAGGGGATATCGGCACTCACGCCGAGAATCTGGCAGAGTATATCACAGGTCTGAAGATGACGTATATCTGTGCGGACCTTACGACGTTTGTCAAAGGGCGGAAGCTGGAAGACGACGGCAACTGTCTGGTTCGCTATAACAACGGTGCAAAAGGGGTTCTTCACTGCAGCCAGATTTCAATAGGTGAAGAAAACGGCCTTGCAATCTGGATTTACGGCGAAGAAAAGGCCTTAGAGTGGCATCAGGAACATCCGAACTATCTTTATGTCAAGGTGCCGGATGGACCTGTCCAGGTCTGGCGCCGTGGCAATCCGTACGTCGCCGACAAAAGTCCCGCCGCTGCCCGCGCTACGCGTCTGCCTTTCGGGCATCCGGAGGCCTTCTTTGAGGCGATGGCCAATATTTATTGCAATTTTGCTGATACGGTTCGGGCCAGGATAACCAGAACCAAGCCGGACCCAGTGGCGCTGGATTTTCCGACCGTTAAGGACGGCCTGCGGGGTATGCTTTTTTTGGATACCGTGCTGGCAAGCGCCAAGAGCAAACAGAAGTGGACGAAGATGAAAAAGTAGTTGTCTTGGCCGAGGCTTGTTCAAGATTCATAAAAGATTTTTTAGGCGGTCAACAAATGAAGTGTTCTCTTTTTATGACAATATTGTTGGTGAGTATTACACTATCCGGTTGTGAGCGGGGTGTTAGGATAGATAAGGTTGAAGAAGGCTTGAGATTGGAGACAAAAGCCCAACACGATAAGCGGATGGCGTGGTGGCGCGACGCCAAGTTCGGAATGTTCATCCACTGGGGGGTATATGCAGTGCCGGCGGGTAGGTGGAAAGGAAGGGAAATAGACGAGATTGGTGAATGGATAATGGCAAATGCTGATATTTCCGTTGAAGAATACGAGAAGATCCCGCCATTTTTTAATCCTGTAAGGTACGATCCTGCCGAGTGGGTACGGATTGCCAGGGATGCGGGGATGAGGTATATGGTGATAACAAGCAAACACCACGATGGATTCGGCATGTATGATTCTGTGATAAGCGATTATGATGTTGTTGATTCAACACCGTACGGCAGGGATGTATTGGCACCTCTTAGCGAAGAATGCAGGAAGGCAGGAATAAAATTCTGCACATACCATTCTATCCTTGACTGGCACCATCCCGCTCAGATGCCCAATTATCCGCCGCGGGGTGTAGAGCCGGAGGGATGGGATAAATACGGCATGAACCTGATGAAACCGGGACGTAAGGGAGAATATAAGCAGTACATGAAAACCCAGTTGACCGAAATTGTAACGCAGTACGACCCTGCTGTCATGTGGTTCGATGGCGGATGGACCAACTGGTGGACCGTGGAGGACGGTAAAGATATTCTGAATATGCTTTGGGGGCTTAACCCCGATATGATTATTAATAACCGAGCAACCGAAGCCGAGGATGGTACCTGGCTCGGTGATTACGGTACTCCCGAACAGGAGATACCTGATGGCGGGCTGGATTACGACTGGGAAACATGCATGACTATGAATGACACGTGGGGATTCAAGAGTTCCGACGATAACTGGAAACCGACGAAGGTGCTTGTTTTTAATCTTATAGATATCGTCAGTAAGGGAGGAAATTTTCTGCTTAATGTCGGTCCGAGCGCCGAGGGCATCATCCCGAAAGCGAGCATAGAGAGATTAAGGGAAATCGGCGCATGGCTGAAGGTCAACGGCGAGGCCATTTATGGAACCAGACCCTGGTTCAAGCACAAGGAGGGGCTGACGGAGATATCTTTCATAAATTCATACGAAGGAGATTACTCCGGTTTTGTCGAACCTGAATACACCGCGGCCGATATCGCATTCACCTCAAAGGACAATACTGTATATGCTATTTTCCTTAGTTGGGCGGAAGAAAAGGCACTTATTAAGTCGTTTGACACTCGAACGATTGGCGATATGCGCGTGGTGAGCGTTTCGATGTTTGGTACTGATAAGGATTTGAAGTGGGATCAAGGACAAGATGGTCTTGTCGTTTATTTCCCGGACGAGAAACCGTGTAAGTTTGCATATGTACTAAAGATCCAATTGAGTGGTCAATAAATGAATCGCAGCGTTTGTAACGCGTGTTTTTTTTGTATTTTTTGATCCTGATTATTAAAGCAGTTTTATGAGGGAATTTAAGATGGCAAGGAAAGTAACGCTTTTTACGGGTCAGTGGGCGGATTTGCCGCTGACGGAACTTGCGAGAAAGGCTGCAGGTTGGGAGTATGACGGGCTGGAATTGGCCTGCTGGGGCGACCATCTGGAGGTCGATAAGGCGGCAAGCGACAAGGAGTATTGCACAAAACAGCTTGCAATTCTGGAGAAAAATAATCTGGAGTTATTTGCAATAAGCAATCACTTGGCGGGTCAGTTGGTATGCGACCTGAATAACGACAGTCGTAGCGATATGTTTGCGCCGCCCGATTGCGCAGGTGATGCCGAGAAAAAACGCGACTGGGCTGTTGCGGCGATGAAAGACACCGCCAGGGCTGCTAAGAATCTCGGTGTCAAGGTGGTGAACGGTTTTACGGGTTCATCTATCTGGCACATGCTTTATAGCTTTCCACCGGTTTCCACCGAGATGGTCGATGCGGGTTTTGCGCACTTTGCGAAGATGTGGAATCCTATTCTTGATGTTTTTGACGAGTGCGGCGTCAGGTTCGCTCTTGAGGTCCATCCGACGGAAATTGCTTTTGACACCATCACCGCAAGGCGTGCTCTCGAAGCAATAGGAAATCGAGAAGCTTTTGGTTTCAACTTTGATCCGAGCCATTTACAATGGCAGATGGTGGATCCGGTTTTATTTTTGAAGGAGTTCAGCAACCGTATCTATCACGTTCACATGAAAGACGCCGCTCTTCAATTGGACGGAAGAAGCGGGATTCTTTCATCACACCTTGATTTCGGCAAGCCGGGTCGAGGCTGGGATTTTCGCTCTCTCGGCCACGGCGATGTCAACTTCGAGGAGATTATCAGGACGTTGAACCAGATAGGCTATAAAGGGCCGCTTTCGGTGGAGTGGGAGGACAGCGGCATGAACAGAGAGCATGGCGCCGCCGAAGCTTGTCAGTTTGTGAAGAATGTGGATTTCGAGCCGTCGGTGGTTGCTTTTGATGCTGCGTTTGATAAATGATATGTTAACAGGACAACTATAATTATGGAGTTTAAAATATGAGTAGAAAGAAAATTGTCAGCCGGCGCAGTTTTATGAAAACAGCCGGCGCAGTTACTGCAGGCGTGGTGGGCTTTCCGTATATTGTCAGGTCTTCGGCTCTCGGTAAGGCCGGCACAGTTGCCCCAAGCAATCGTATTGTGATGGGCGCTATCGGCGTTGGTTCTATGGGCACCGGTGATATGGAGGGGTTCTTGGAGAAGCCTGAGGTTCAGATGGTGGCTGTGTGTGATGTTGATAAGAAACATCGCGACCGGGCCAAGAGGATATGTGATGAAAAATATGGAAACAGCGACTGCAAAAGCTACCTTGACTATCGCAAGCTTATTGCAAGGGACGACTTGGATGCTGTAACCAGCGCGCTTCCCGACCACTGGCACGGAATTGTCTATGTGGCTTGCGCCGAGGCCGGCCTCGATATTCATGGCCAAAAACCGCTTACTCGTACGATAGCCGAGGGCAGAGCTGTATGCGATGCGGTTAAGCGATATGGAGTAGTGTGGCAGACCGGCAGTTGGCAGCGGTCGGTGCGTAACTTTCGGTATGCATCCGAACTGGTTATCAACGGGCGAATAGGCAAGGTTCATCGTGTCGAAGTGGGGCTTCCCACCGGACACGATTACTTCCCTTATAAGCCGCTTAAGGTTCCCGCAGGGCTTGACTGGGACTTCTGGCTCGGGCCGGCCGGGTTCAGGCCGTATTGTAGTTTCGGCGAGCGTGGTGACTGTCACTGGGACTGGCGATGGATAATGGATTATTCCGGAGGGCAGCTTACGGATTGGGCCGGCCATCACATAGATATCGCCCACTGGGGTCTGGGCCTGGACTATACCGGGCCGGTGGAGATTGAGGGGCACGGTGAGTTTCCGACCGATGGGATATACGATACCGCTGTGACATATTGGATTGATTGCAGATATGCTAATGGCATCGAAATGACAATTGCGAATGACCGGCAACTGCCTCACGGAATGGGCACCGCCTGGTACGGCACCGATGGCTGGATACACGTAAATCGCGGCGGCCTGGCGGCGAGTGATGAAAAGATATTGAAAGATACGCCAGGCCCGGATGAGATAAGGCTGTACAGGAGCAACGACCACATCCAGAATTTCTTAGACTGTGTAAAAAGCAGGGCCCAAACCGTGACACCTGTCGAGATTGCCCATCGTTCGATAAGCGTGGGTCTTTTAGGTGAGATTGCCATTCTTACAGGTCGCAAGTTGAAGTGGGATCCGGTTGCTGAACGATTCGCAAATAACGAACAGTCAAACAGGATGCTTTGGCGGCCGATGCGGAGTCCCTGGCATTTGTAAATGCAAAGGAACTAATAATGAAGCATAACTATAATATGAACAGGCGTAAGTTTCTTGAAACCACCTCTGTAATGGCAGCAGGAGCGATAGGTTTTCCGTACATAGTTACGGCTTCTGCACTCGGTAATGGCGGGGCGGTAGCGCCAAGTAATCGCACCGTGGTTGGTGCCATCGGCGTCGGTGAACAGGGTAACGGTGTGCTGGGCAATTTTCTCAACCAAAGTGATGCTCAAGTGGTTGCCGTTTGTGATGTAGATAAAGCAAGACGAGAGGGGACCTGCCGGCGTATTGAGCAGCACTATCAAAAGAAAGGGTGTGCGGTATACAATGACTTCAGGGATTTACTTGTACGGGATGATATTGATGCGGTCTTGATTGCAACTCCCGACCACTGGCATGTGCTTTGCGCGACGGCGGCGGCGAAGGCAGGTAAAGATATGTACATGGAAAAGCCGTTAGGTTTGAATGTAGCTGAAGGCCAGGCCCTACAGGCGGTTGTGAACCGTTACGGAACGATTTTTCAATTCGGGACTCAGCAGAGGTCTGATATACAGTTCCGCCTGGCCTGTGAACTTGTTCGCAACGGCAGGATTGGCAAACTACATACCATAAATGTTTGGGCCCCTCCGAGTGTTGCCGGAGGCTCGACGAAGAAGGCTGCTGTACCGGATGGTCTTGATTACGATATGTGGCTTGGCCCTGCGCCCTTTAGAGAATACACATATAACCGTTGTGCAAGCGACTGGGATAATAAATTTTGGTGGTTTAATTCCGACTATTGTATCGGATGGATTTCCGGCTGGGGTATTCATCCTGTTGATATTGCATTGTGGGGTGCGGGAGGTCTGCTTTCAGGCCCGATAGGAGTCGAAGGCACAGGAATTTTCCCAACCGAAGGTTTGTGTGACACAGCCACATACTGGAATGTTAAGCTGGACTATGCAAGCGCTGTGACGATGAACTTTATGTCGAATCCCCCTCCAGCAAAATGGTTGAGCCGTTATAACACGGAGGTAGATCATGGAACTGCTTTTGAAGGAACAGAGGGTTGGGTTTATGTTAACCGCAACGAAATGACTGTTTCTGATGAATCAATAAGGCTTTCAGGAAGTTCTGATGATATTAAATTATACCAGAGCACAAATCATGTCAGAAATTTTCTTGATTGTGCCAAAAGCAGGACAAAAACTATCTGTCCCGTCGACCAGGCTCATCAGGCTGATGTTGTATGCCATATTAGCGATATTGCGATAAGATATAAACGTAGGCTTAAATGGGACATGGAAAAGGAAATTTTTATTGGTGATGATAGTGCCAATAGAATGCTTTCGAGGTCAATGAGGAGTCCATGGAGGCTATAGGATTATGATTGTAGGTTGTTTTGCCTTGATTGAGCCATTTCAACCAATGAAGCGGCAGTTCGAAGCGATTGCCCAAATGGGCATTCAGTATGCCGACATAACCGACAACCACAGTGGAGGTATGTTAGGTGTCGAATATGGTTTTACGGCATCGTTCAGTCTGGACAGTCACCCGGCAAAGATTCTGCGAATGGCTGAGGAGGCAGGCCTTACTTTGACCAGCGTCTGCGCTCATGCCAATCTCCTTGATCCGACAAGCCCGGATGTGTACGGTACACGTGAAATCATTAAGGCTATTCGCTTAGCTAAGCTGCTGGATATTAAACACGTTATAACCACTGAGGGCGAACCAAAAACCGAATTTGGTGAAAAGTTGACTCCAGATAAGAGGCTGTTTTCCATTTGTGAAAAACTCCAGTCTCCTATTGAGTGGGCGGAGCATTTGGGGATCGAGCTTCTACTGGAACCTCACGGAATTGTAACGGATTCTGTCGAAGATATGTCTAATCTTCTTGAGTTGCTCGGCCACCCCGAGACGGTAGGCATCTGTCTTGATACGGGCAACAGCTGGCTTGGAGGCAGCGAACCTCTGGATTATATTGAAACCTTCGGAGAAAGAATCAAACATGTACATTGGAAGGATATGCCGGAAGAGTGGATTGAAAAACGCGGCAAGTTATATGGCTGTGGTATGAGTGTCATCGGGCTTGGTGACGGAGTTGTGGGAATAGAGGCTATCGTTAAAGCGCTAATAAAGACCGGCTTTGACGGCCCGACGACTCTGGAAGTAGCCGGCGCTGATGCAGTAAAAGTATCATACGAACGTTTGCAGGAATGGTCAAAGATTAGTAAATGAACAGAATAAGAAGGGATAAAATAATGAAATTTTGGACTAAGAACTTAATTATTTTGTTGATGGTCTTTTGTTTTTTAGGTTGTGAACCCGAAGAAGTTACCAGGACCTCGCCGAAAGAGGTGCCGGTAACCCCCGAAGCGGAAACTGTGATAACCCCCGAACAGGTGGTTGCTACCGAAGCCGAGGAGGTTACGGTAACCGAGACTGTAGCCGTCGAGGAGCCAGCTTGCGAAGAGGGTCGGCCTCTAAAGGCAATGCTTTTGACCGGTCAAAGCGCCGAGTGGCACCCGTGGCGGGTAAGCAGCCCTGTCTTGAAACGATATCTTGAGGAGACAGGCCTGTTTGAGGTTGATTATGCCAAAACACCCCAGAAGGGCGGCGATATGGAAAAATTCCGCCCCAATTTTTCAGATTACGATGTTGTAGTGATAGACTATGAAGGAGATATATGGTCTGAATCTACAAAAAAGGCATTTGTCGAATATGTCGAATCCGGCGGTGGAGTTGTGTTTTATCATGCTGCCAACAATAATTTTCCCGATTGGAAAGAATTTAATGAAATAGCCGGTCTGAGCGGTTGGGGAGACAGGGATGAAAAGGCCGGGCCGATGGTTCGGTTCCGCGAAGGCGAATTTGTGCTTGATACCACACCCGGCCAGGCCGGTGAACACGGGCCGCAACATAAATTTCAAATCATAAACCGTGTCAGGAACCACCCTATTACGAAAGGCCTGCCGGAAAAGTGGATGCACGCCAAGGACGAGTTATATGCCAGGCTTCGCGGACCGGCTGAGAATTTGACCGTTCTGGCGACCGCATACGCCGACCCGGAAAAAGGCGGAACGGGCGAACATGAGCCGATATTATTTACGGTCGGCTACGGCAAAGGAAGGGCCTTTAATACGGCCTTGGGTCATGCGAGCGAACCGCCGCTGAATGCTATTGAATGCGTCGGATTTATTACAACATTTCAGAGGGGCGCCGAATGGGCCGCGACCGGAAATGTTACCCAGCCGATCCCCCAAGATTTTCCAACCGCTACTAAGGTGAGCATACGAAAACTCATCAAGCAGGTAAATGTCAAAGAGCTGCTTGAAAATATTTCCGACTATGAGTACGGCCGGAGTCGCAAACCACTGATAGAGCTGGAAGAGTTTTTGGATTCGGCGCCTGATTCGCCCGAAACCCTGAAGGAAACCGAAAAACAGTTTAACGAATTTCTCCGTACCGACGCCACTTTAGACGCCAAGGAATTTATCTGTCGGAAACTAAGCGTAATCGGCTCGGAAAATTCTGTTCCGACCTTATCTGCGATGCTGCCCAGGCCCGGCACTGCAGATATGGCGCGATATGCGCTGGAGCGAATCGAAGGAGAAGCTGTGGATAAGGCTCTGCGTAAGACATTAATCATCGCGGCCGGCAAGAAAAAGGTTGGGATAATCAATACTTTGGGGGCCCGGGGCGATGAAAAGTCTGTAGGTGTTTTGGCAGGATTAATTTATGATAATGATTTGCAACTCGCCACCGCTGCAGTGGCGGCACTGGGGCAAATTGGTAATTCACGGGCCGCTGCCGTACTGGCTGATGCTACAGGCAAGGCCGGCGGGAAACTGAAGCAGCAGATTCTGCACGCATATCTCAATTGCGCCGACAATCTTAAAAAGCAAGGTAAATCATCAGAAGCTATCGATATTTACACCAGGCTTTATCATTCTGACAATCCCCAGAGCGTCCGCATCGGAGCTTTGCGGGGGATGGTTTTGTCCGGCGCCAAAGATTCGGAACAGCTCATTATCAATGCAATAAAGGGGAAGAACAATCGTTTACAGGCCCAGGGGCTTGCTTTAATGAGCAATATAAAAGACGCTGAGAAGATAAAACAGATAACAGACTACATGCCGAATCTTTCAGCTACGGCCAAGATTCAATTATTAGCCGCCCTTACGGGGATGGGGCAGTCTGCGGCTGGCCGCCAGGCGGCTGTTAGTGCAGCAAAGGACCAGGCCGAAGAGGTGCGGATTGCGGCTTTGGAGGCACTTGCCGTTTTGGGTGATGAGTCAACAGTAAGCCTGTTGGCTGAGGGTGCGGCATCGGCTGTCGGAGCCGAGCGCGAAGCCGCCCGCGAGAGTCTGTACAGTATGCCGGGTAAAAAAGTAGATGAGGCGATTATCGATGGCGTACCAGGTGCCAGGCCGGATGTGAAGATTGAGTTGATACGCGCCGTCGGCGGGCGCAGAATAGATGCCGGGGCCGATACTTTGATGACAGCCTTACAGGACTCTGACAGCAGTGTAAGGCTTCAATGCTGGAAGACTTTGGGGGATATAAATGTTCGTAATCTTGCCGGCCTGGTAAAACTTCTGGGCCGTGCTCAAAATGATACTGAACGCAAAGAGGCCGAGAAAACCGTGGCCGTCGTTGCAAACACTTTTCCAAAAGGTCTGCGGGCAATGCCGATACTTGAGGGTCTCGCTTCAACAGATAATGTCGATGCGGCATGTTCACTGCTGAGAGTCCTCGGTAAGACCGGCGGAGACGGCGGACTCGATATGCTTCGGGGGACACTCGGTGAGGATGACCCTGCATTTGTTGATGCCGCCGTTCGCGGTCTTGCCGAATGGCCTGACGATGAGCCGATGGATGACCTGTTGCAAATAGTAAAGACCTCCGACAACAAGACCCACAAGGTATTAGCTCTCCGCGCCTATATAAGGATGATCGGGCTCGATAGCGAGCGAACTGACCGGGAGGCAATCGAAATGTACCGCCTGGCAATGAGCAATGCGGACGACACAGATGCCAAGAAAACAGTACTGTCGTGTCTGGCTACGGTGAATTCACTTGAGGCGTTGAAGTTTGCGGCTGAATATCTTCGAGATGATGCTCTTGGTCGCGAAGCCGCCGCATCAACTATTAGAATCGCCCCCGGCCTGATACGCAACGGCCTGGGCGGGGAGTGTAAACCTATTTTGGAAAAAATTCTTACCGTCACCGAAGATGAAGACGTTCGCAGAAGGACTCGGAGAATGTTGAAGTGGATCGAAGAAGAACACGAAGGAGACGAAGATGATTAGCAAAGAAAGAACTGTCCGCGGATGTAAGGGGCGGATTTCCCGCAGAAGGTTTCTGGCTCATACCGCGGCAACAACTGCCGCCTTTACCATTGTGCCACGACACGTATTAGGCGGGCCGGGCCATACTCCACCGAGCGAAAAGCTAAATGTTGCCGGTGTCGGCGTCGGCGGCATGGGCGCCAGCAACCTGTTTGAAATAGCCGGCCTGGAGATGGACGAGGATGATAATATCCTTTCCAGGGAGGGGACCGGTGAGAATATTGTGGCGCTGTGTGATGTTGATGATGAGTTTGCCGGACGTGTGTATGAAATTTTTCCCAAGGCCAAAAGGTATCGCGATTTCCGCAGGATGCTTGAAAAGCAAAAAGATATCGACGCTGTTGTTGTTGCAACGCCCGACCACACGCATGCAGTGGTCGCTATGGCGGCGATGCAACTCGGCAAACACGTTTACGTGCAAAAGCCTCTGACGCACACCGTTTACGAGGCCCGCATGCTCACAGAAGCGGCCCGCAGGTATAAAGTCGCCACCCAGATGGGCAACCAGGGCAACTCCGGTGAGGGTGTTCGTCTTATTTGTGAGTGGATATGGGATGGTGCTATCGGTCCGGTCCATGAAGTTCATTCCTGGACCGACAGACCTGTCTGGCCTCAGGGCATACCCCGGCCCAAAGAAACTCCCCATGTTCCAAAATCGCTTGATTGGGACCTGTGGCTTGGGCCTGCGCCCGTCCGACCTTACCATCCGACATACCATCCATTCAGTTGGCGTGCATGGTGGGATTTTGGTACGGGTGCTTTAGGGGATATGGCCTGTCATATACTTGACCCGGCTTTTTCCGCCCTGAAATTAAAGTATCCCACCAGTGTCGAAGCAAGCTGCTCAACTTATGTCGCACCTGGAAAAATGTGGGAAAAAGAGGAAAACACCGAATCCTTCCCCAGGGCTTCTGTTGTACATTATACCTTCGGCGCACGGGAAGGTATGCCTGAAGTTAAGTTGCATTGGTACGATGGAGGTATGATGCCGCAGAGATCCGAAGAATTTGAGCCCAGAAGGAGGCTTCCTGAAAGTGGTGCTATCTTCGTGGGTGAAAAAGGATTACTGCTTTCAAGAACGTACGGCGAAAGCCCGCGTATTATTCCGGAGTCAAAGATGAAGGCTTACAAACGTCCCCCAAAGACTATTCCAAGAGTAAAGATGAGCCATGAGCAGAACTGGATTACGGCATGCAAAGGCGGCAGGCCGGCCTGCTCGAATTTCGACTACGCCGGTCCTCTGACCGAGATGGTATTGTTGGGAAATATCGCGCTTCGCTATCCAGGCGAACGGCTGGAGTGGGACGGGCAAAAAATGAAGGTTACCAACATTGATGAGGCAAACCAGTATGTCCAGCCCCGGTATCGGTCCGGATGGAACCTGTAATTGTGTGTTTTTGAAGTCTAACGAAAGAGCAAACTGTTCTAATATTTGTCGGGAGTGCAAAATGTGTAAAAAAACAGCGATACTTATGGTATTGTCGGCAGCAATCGTTTTTGCGGGGTCTTGCCAAGAGCAGAAGAATTATCGCAAGGAGTCAAAAATAATATCGCTGCAGAATCATCCGGCTACGGATGCCTATGACGGCTGGCGGTTAGGTGTGCAGGCCTGGACATTCAACCGCTTTACTTTCTATGAGGCTGTTGATAAGACCGCCTCGCTCGGCCTGGAGTGGATCGAGGCCTACCCGGGTCAGAGACTGAGCAAGGAAAGGCCAGGCGTGCGGTTTAACCATAATCTGCCGTCCCATATTCGCACCGAGGTCAAGGCCAAACTCGCCGATGCAGGCATCAGGCTCGTCAATTACGGCGTCGTCGAGCTGCCTGACAATGAAGATAAGTGCCGAAAAGTATTTGATTTCGCCAAGGATATGGGCATAGAAACAATAGTCTCGGAACCTCCGGAAGCGGCGTTCGATATTATAGAGAAGCTTTGCAACAAATACGACATTAACGTTGCAATACACAACCACCCAAAGCCCTCGCACTACTGGAATCCCGATACCGTGCTGAAGGTCTGCAAAGGGCGCAGCAGGAGAATCGGCGCCTGCGCCGACACAGGCCATTGGAAGCGCTCGGGTCTGAATCCGGCCGAGATGCTCAAGAAACTCGAAGGGCGGATTATCAGCCTGCATTTCAAAGACGTTATCCGCCAAGAAGGTGGGGATGATTACCACGATGTAGTCTGGGGCACCGGCGGTTGCGACGCAGAGGCGATGTTAAAGGAGCTTCATCGGCAGAACTTTGTAGGAGTGTTTTCAATCGAGTATGAGTACAACTGGGACAGCTCCCTGCCTGAGGTTCGCGGATGTATGAAATATTTCAATGAAGTTTCGGTCTGTTTGAATCCAAGCGGCTGGGGAGATCTTTTGGCCGGGGATTTGTCGAACTGTTATAATTCGCACAGTTGGACATTAGCCGACGGTGAGCTTGCCAGGAAGGGCGGCGGCGACCTGTGGACGAGGCGAAAGTACGGCGACTTTATTCTCGATCTTGAGTTCAAGGTTAACAAAGGCGGCAACAGCGGTGTCTTCATCCGCACGGGCGACATCCAAAACTGGCTGCACACCGGTATCGAGGTACAGGTGCACGACAGTATCGACGGGACGGCCCGGGGTTCGTGCGGGGCGATTTATGATTGCCTGGCGCCGGGTAAAGACGTGGCCAAAGACCCCGGACGCTGGAACCAGATGACGATAACCGCCCGGGCAAACAAAATATATGTCGTTATGAACGGCGAACAGATAATAGATATGGATTTGAACTTGTGGACCGAGCCGCACAAGAATCCCGACGGCTCGACTAATAAGTTCAACACTGCTTACAAAGATATGCCCAGAACCGGCCACATCGGATTCCAGGACCACGGCGACCCGGTATGGTATCGAAACATAAAGATAAAACCGTTATAGAAATTAAGCCGGAGAATCAAAGGGTATGAACAAAAAAATGAACCGGCGAAGTTTTCTTCGTTCAACAGCGGCGGCAGGTGCCGGATTAGTGCTGGCTCCTAATGTAATAGCTCAGGCCACAGGTAACAGCAAGGCGGACAGTCTGAATATTGCTCTGCTGGGAGCAGGTGCCCAGGGACAGGTGCTCCTGGACTCGTGTCTGAGGATCCCCGGGCTGCGTTTCAGGGCGGTCTGCGACATCTGGACCGCTTATAACCAAAAAAGGGTTACGCGCCTGCTGAAAAAGTACCGTCATGAGGTAAACGCTTACGTCGATTACGCCGAGATGCTCGATAAGGAAAAGGATCTGGACGCGGTGATAATAGCAACACCGGACTTCTGGCACGCCGAGCATACGGTTGCCTGTCTCGAAGCAGGGCTGCATGTTTACTGCGAAAAGGAGATGTCCAACACCCTCGAAGGCGCCCGCAGGATGCTACAGGCCGCTCGCAAGACGGGGAAACTGCTTCAGGTCGGCCACCAGAGGCGAAGTAATCCGCGCTATATTCACTGTCTGGACAAACTCATAAAACAGGCAAAGCTCCTCGGCAGAATCACCACGATAAACGCCCAGTGGAACCGGTCGGCCCGTCCGGACAACGGCTGGCCGAAAAATGCCGCCATTGACCAGGCCACACTAAACAAATACGGGTTCGAATCTATGCACCAGTTCAGAAACTGGCGATGGTATAAAGGTCTGGGCGGCGGCCCGATTGTTGACCTCGGCTCACATCAGATAGATGTCTTCAACTGGTTCCTCGGCGCCGGTCCCAAATCCGTCATTGCATCCGGCGGAACCGACTACTACGAAAAAAGCACACACCAATGGTACGATACTGTTATGGCGATTTACGAATACGACTACGAATACGACCAAGGCAAAAAGCAGACCGTGCGGGCCTTTTACCAGACAATAACAACAAACAGCAGCAACGGTTACTACGAGAACTTTATGGGAGATGAAGGGACACTGCATATTTCCGAGTCTGCCGGCAGAGGAGCCGTTTACCGGGAACCTTCGGCGCCCGACTGGGAAAAATGGGTAAAGGCCGGCTTTCTCAATGCCCCGACCGAGCAAAAATCCGATTCCACCGATGCCGTTCTGGACGTTCGTGAAACAATAGCACCCCCCGCTTATGAATTGCCGATTAAGATGGCCAGGAAATACCATCAGCCTCACCTGGAGAATTTCTTCGATGCCGTTCGCGGCAGGGCGAAGCTCAATTGCCCGCCCGAAGTTGCCTACGAATCGGCTGTTTCGGTACTCAAGGTAAACCAGGCGGTCGAAGCCGCCCGAAAACTCGATTTCAAACCCGAAGAATTCAAGGTTTAAATGGAATTAAAAACGGAGAGCGAAAAACTAAAAACCATAGCTTAAAATTTAAAACTTGTAAGTCGCAAAATTTTACGTTTTGTAGTGTGGCTTTGCACTTTTCGCTTTTCACTTTGTGTTTTACGATATGACGATAAAAGGATTTACATATACTGCGATTTTGTATTGCGTAATATCTGCCTTACCGGCACCCGCCGATACTTCAGGCATATTAATCGGCGATGAAAGCGACGGCAGCCGCTCCAATTTTGTTCACCAAATTGACCTGCTTGACGAAGAAGGTGAGAAAATATTTCTCGATGATGAACCGCTTTTGCCGTTTTCCACCCGCCAAACCTGCGGCGACTGCCACAGCTACGACAAAATCGCAACCGGGTGGCATTTTAATGCCAACCGCCAAACAGCTTCTCCCGGCAGAATCGGCCAGGCGTGGATATATGTTCACCAAATTACCGGGACACAACTGCCTGTTTCCTACCGCCCCTGGCCCGGTGCTTTTAGACCCGAACAGGCCGGGCTGACACCGTGGAAGTTTGCGCAAGTTTTCGGCAGGCAGATGACTTACCCGATGGGACAGGCAGATGAATCCGAGCCTGATTTTGATGCGAGGTGGATGGTATCCGGCGAGGTCGAGATAAATTGCCTCGCTTGCCATGATGCCGAACCTGCTCACAACCATGCTGAATGGGCTTTGCAGACGGCAAAACAGAACTTCCGCTGGGCCGCTGCCGCCTCCTGCGGATTCGCCTCTGTAGCAGGCTCTGCCGGGGATATGCCTGACATGTACGACCCCTTTATGCCTCCGGTTTTGGACGATGCCAGACTTATTCGGCCTTCAGTATCCTACGACCGGGGCAGGTTCGATGAAAAGGGCGGGATTTTCGTTGATATTGCGACAAAGATACCGGTTGAGCGATGCTATTTCTGCCATTCGAATCAAGACGCAGGTGTCGAGAAGTGGCTTTCCAATGAAGATGTGCACTTAGCTGCGGGGCTTGTTTGCGTCGATTGCCACCGCAACGGCCTCAACCACGCTATTGTCAGAGGATATGAAGGCGAGGCGGCCACATCGAAAAACCCGCTGGCTGAAGTTTTATCATGTGAAGGTTGTCATCTGCCGGGCGATTCTTGTTCGGTTCCGACATCCGGAAACTCGGCAGCGCCCGAACCGGCTCACTCCGGGATACCAACTGTGCATTTTGACAAGCTAACCTGTACCGCCTGCCACTCCGGACCCTGGCCGAAGCAAAAAACCATCCGCACAAAAACCTCCCGTGCACACGGCCTGGGAACTTATAACAGCAACAAATCCGAAGATGCCCTTCCCCATATTGTTTATCCGGTTTACATCAAACAGGCGGACGGCAAAATCGCACCTCACAAGGTGGTTTGGCCTGCGTTCTGGGGCTGGTTGAAAGATGGTGCCGTTACACCGATCGCACCTGAAACGGTTGTCTCGGCCGCGGGGGAAGTCTTACCCCAAGCCCGGCAGGCATCTTTGAGCGGCTGGCGCCCGCTGACCGACGAGCAGGTAGTACAAATCCTGACCTCGCTTTCATCTTATGACTCGGACAAAGGCGCCCCGGTGTATATCTGCGGCGGTAAAATGAATCGTCTTGGTGAAGCAGGCCGACTGATTGAGCAGGAAAATTCCGGCGCCGGCCAGTACGGCTGGCCCATCGCTCACGACGTAAGACCGGCACAGCAGTCATTAGGCGTCCGCCGCTGCGAGGATTGTCATTCGACAAATGCTCCGTTTTTCTTCGGCCAGGTTGAGATTGACTCACCGCTCCAATCACAGGCCGGACGCGTCAAATTAATGACCGATTTTGAAGACATAGACGCCTTTTATGCAAAGGCGTTTGCCTTTTCCTTCGTATTTCGCCCCTGGCTCAAACTTGTAACTATCGCCTGTACTACAGTTGTAGCAGCGGTCTTGTTGTTATATGCCTTCAAGGCCCTGACCTGTTTGGCAAAGGTATTCGCCTGCCAAAATAATGAAACCAGTCGGGAATATTAAGGCGTATGATTTTGAAAATTGACAACCTGAAAAAGCTTGCCGCCTGTGTTTGGCTTATCTGTTTGGTTGTTTTGTCAGCTACCGGATTCGGGCCTTGGCTCGTTTTGCACAAGAGACTCACCGGCTACTGGCTGATGGTTCACGTTACCTTCGCACCGGTTTTCGCTTTGTGCACGGCTGTGCTGGCCGTTATGTACGCACACAATCTGAGCTTTGATAAAAGCGACAGGCTTTTTTTGTTGCGCATTTTTCGACGCAGGAAACCGTATGAGGAATTTGTCGGGAACGGTTCAGTCATTGTTATGAAAGTGTGTTTTTGGCTGATTTGCGTGTCGGCTTTGCCTCTGTTTTTGTCGAGTGTCCTGAGCATGTTTCCCCTGTTCGGAACCGAAGGCCAGGAGATAATGTTCCAGACGCACCGCTACAGCGCTTTGTTACTTTCTTTGTTTGGAATTTTATACACGTATCTGTTAATCAGGACACTGCTACAGAAGCGATAACAAACTAAACCATAACATTTATATTTGGGAGAAAGTACTGTGGAAAAAGTGGTAGCATTGCTGTCGGTTTTCGGGCTGGGTATGTGTTTTTCGCTGCTTGGCTCTATCAGCGTCAAGTTGATGCCGAGGCTGAAGATTGACCAGGCCAAATTTGGCACTCTGATTTCGGCGTTTATGTTTGCGTGTCTGATTGCATCGTTGATTGTGGGGGTAACTATCGACAAATTGGGCTATAAGCCCATAGCAATCTTTGGATTTGTTGCAGTGGGATCGTGTATATTCGTTCTTGCGCGAGCCGGAACTTATCAGGTAGCCCTTGTGCCCTGTATTGTATTGGGTTTCGGTGCGATGGCTTTGAACACTGCCGGAAACACTTTAATACCGGTGGTCCTTTTCTCAGGCAAGAATCCGGCGGCAGCCAGTAATTTAGGCAATGTCTTTTTCGGTTTGGGCCTTTTTCTTACACCGCTTATTATCAGTTTCCTCTTCCAGAAGACTTCCTACGAAAAGGCCATATCGGTTTTGGGTGTTATAGCGTTTGCGCCTGTTGTTCTCGCAATTGGGGCGGTATATCCCTCAAGCCAGGCGGGTTTTGCACTCTCTGATGCCCTTAAACTGCTCGCTGAGCCTGCTGTGCTGATTGCGGCGCTGGTCCTGTTTTGTTATATAAGCCTGGAATCATCCTTTTGTAACTGGCTGCCGGCATTCGGAAAGGAAGTGCTCGCTTCTTCCAATCCGGATGCCGAATCCAATGTTCTGGACGCGTCGGCTCAGCGTCTGCTTTCCCTTTTTGCGGTGGCTATGATGGTCGGCCGATTGCTCGCCAGTCAAATACCGGCGATAACAACCTACGGCGGCTGGTTCGTCGCCGGCGCCGCATTAATTGGGGCTATAGTAATTTTTATAATGACCGTTACTAAAACCGCCACACAGGCAAAGGTATTGGCAGTTCTTGCCGGCCTTGCCTTTGCACCCTGCTTCCCGACAACTGTCGGAGTTACGTTTGCCAAGTTCACCCCGGACATTTACGGCAGTGTTTTCGGAATAATCTTTGCGGTGGGCTTGCTTGGTGCCGTTATCGTCCCAAAGGCTATCGGAAACCTTGCAAAAGGCTCAACAATCCAGAAAAGCCTCAGGCTTCTGGTGCCTTTCTGCATTATTCTGTTAATATTGGCAATAGTGCTCGGCAATATTACCGGTCCGGCAAGCTGACCAAAAAGATGTGGAACAGGTAAAATCCTTTAAGTCGTCGCCGGCCTCGGTCATTGAGTGCTTACAATAGGATTAACGCTCCGCCTGTGGGGTCAGTTGCAGCACCACTTCGCCGTCCCGTATGTCTATGCCGGTAAGGCGAACTTGCCCGTCAGAAGCATTAAAAACCGGCTCGAAGGGCTTATTCTCCAACATTGCTGACGAGATGTCTCCAGCCGGGATACCGTCAAACCCGGCAACATTGGAGTTAATTATTTCTTCAATTACCTTTTTGAGAATGAATGTAACATCCAATGTGCCGGCTGATACCTTCTCAAGATTCAGACACAGCAATCCCGCTTCATCGAGCTTCGGACTTGTAACAACCGTCATCACCACCGGCACCCGGCTGTATTTTACGGTTGCCATCAGCAAAATTCTGCCTTCTGTCATGATAATTGCGGGAAGAGCAAGACTCGCACCGCCTGATGTCGGGCGCCACGGCCCACGGGCGATGATGTCATTGAGACCCGCCTCTGTAATCACAAGTTCAAAAGGTTCACCGAACTGGCTTTTGTTGTGAATTTCCGGAGCGATGTAGTTTGTCAGGTATGGACTGACCTCGGCGGCGTTCGGCGGCGAGACCGGTTTGTAATAAGGGGGAACACGGCTGAGAAAAAAAGCGACAACAGCAGGCAATATCAATATGACAGCCGCTGCTGTGCAGACAACAACCAGAATGAACTTCCTCTTGCCGGTCAATTTAAGTTTCAACATAAATGTGGTATGCAATGCATACCCTGCCCTGTATTATTGTTTGTTGCTTATCAACACTAATGTGATTATAGTGGCTCTGTTGTTTCATCAAAGTTTTTTTTGTTACGGGTTGCTGTTTTGCCCGGTTTTGTTTTTTTGAGGATTGATTTTGAAAGGTATTTTCAAGTGGCAAGTCATTTTGGTGACCGTCTTTGCAAGGCGGTAAAGAGTAAGAGCACTCCTTTGACCGTGGGTCTGGACCCCGTTTACAATCGTTTGCCCGAATCGATACGGGGACAAAAGACTATGAATGATGAATACGATTTAGCCTCCGCCATCGATGCGATTTTCGATTTTTGCACCCGGGTGCTTCGGATAGTAGCGCCTTTGGTGCCGGCTGTGAAGATTAATATCGCTTACTTCGAGAAGTATCTGTGGGAGGGGCTTGAATGTTACTACTCGCTGATATCCGAGGCCGACGCCCTGGGTGTGGAAGTGATTGGCGATGTGAAACGAGGCGACATCGGACATACCGCCGCCTGTTACGCCCAGGCCCACTTGCAGAATCCCGAGCTTACGGGCCTGGAGGATATTATCACGCCCGATGCTGTTACGATAAACGGCTTCGCGGGCGCCGACGGAATCATTCCCTTCGCAGACACCGCAACCGAACAGGGTAAAGGTGTTTTCGTCTGGGTGCGGTCAAGCAATCCAACTGCAGGGCAAATCCAGGATTTTGCGGACTCGGACGGCGTAAAAATGTACGAAAAGTTAGCCGAGGTGGTCGGCAACATCGCAAATCAGGCAAAAAGATTAGGTTCAGCCGGGTACAGCAACGTAGGAATGGTTGTCGGGGGCACTTGTCCCGAAGAAACGACCTCGCTTCGAGCAAAATACCCGAAGGTGTGGTTCCTCGTCCCCGGATTCGGCTCACAGGGGGCCGGTGCAGAAGAATGCGTGCGCTTTTGTAAAGACGACCACACCGGTGCTTTGATTAATGCATCACGCTCGATAATCTACGCCTACGAAAAACCGAATTATAAAAACCAATTTGGTGCTAACTGGGAAAAGTGTATCGAACAGGCCGTAATCGATGCCAAAATTGAACTGGCCAAAGTGATGTAGCAAAGGTTTTTATTTGTGATGCAGGGCAAGAATGTTCTTGTAATGGGACTGGGGCGATTCGGCGGAGGTGTTGATTCGGCAATATTTGCCTGCAAGTCAGGTGCGAAGGTAACGGTAACGGACTTGGCCGATGAAAGTGCCCTCGAAGAGTCGCTGGCAGAACTTGCAGGTTTTGACATCGAGTATCACCTGGGGGGGCATCGCAGAGAAGATTTCAAAAATACCGATTTGGTGATAGTTAATCCTGCGGTACCGCCCGATAACCGATTCCTGCAAACAGCAGATAAAGCCAAAAGGTTAATCACTTCACAGGTCGAAATCTTCTTTCAGTTGTGCCGGTGCCGCATAGTCGGAATAACCGGGGCAAACGGCAAGAGCACGACCGCCGCACTTACAGCTCACTTGTTGCGAAAAGGCAGCGGGCAAAAAGGCATTGGATACAGAAGAGTCCGGCTGAGCGGTAATATAGGAAACCGCCCCTTGCTCGAAATACTGGATGAACTGGACTGCCGTGATGTCGTCGTTCTGGAGTTGAGCAGTTTTCAGTTAGAGCAGCTTTCAAGGATACAAACGGCACCGGATGTTTCGGTGATAACAAATCTTACGCCAAACCATCTCGACAGGCACGGCACCTTCGAGGCGTATTGTGCGGCGAAAGAAAATATCTTTAAATTCCAGAAAGGCCGCAAAAACGAGCCGGCGGTATCAATCTTCAATGCCGAGGACCTAATTACAGCCGGGTGGTTCGAGCTTTATAATAAAGACCCGCAAAGATGCTCTCTGACATTCAAGGGCGCAGATGTTCCCGACAAATTCCAAAAGGTATTCAATCTGCCGGGCAGGGCCAATCTTTCAAATCTTGCCGCAGCCGTTGTCGCGGCAAGACAGTTCAAAGTCAATGATGACACGATACTTCAGGCCCTTGCCACCTTCCAGGCCCTGCCGCATCGGCTTGAACTTGTAGCCCAAATCAAGGGTGCGCGTTGGTATAACGACTCGATAGCGACTACGCCTGTAAGTGCTATCGCGGCCCTGGAGGCGTTCGAGGAACCGAAGATTATCATTGCAGGCGGATACGATAAGGGTTTGGTGTTTGACGAGCTTGGCAAAGAGATAGCACAAAGGGCCAAGGCCGCGATATTAATCGGAGACACCGCGACTAAAATTGCCGGTGCAATCCGGATGGGAGGCGGAACGGGCGTACAGGTGGAGTTTGCCGGCTCAATGGGCCAAGCCGTCAATTGCGCCGGTCGGCTTGCACAGGATGGCGACGTCGTGCTGCTCAGTCCCGCCTGTGCCAGTTACGACATGTTCACAAACTTCCGTCAGAGAGGGGAGGTGTTCAAAAAATTGGTAACAAAACTTGCGGAGATATAAATTGCAGAAAGGTCTTTCGCCTTGTCGATACCGACCTTAATTACATTCGTTGTTTACTTTGTCTTCCTGCTCGGTATCGGTGCATATTTTTATCGTAAGTCAGTTAGCATCGAGGATTACCTCCTGGGCGGCAGAGGCATGGGGGCATGGGTGACGGCACTATCGGCACAGGCCAGTGATATGAGCGGCTGGCTGTTGATGGGCCTGCCGGGGGCTATCTACCTTGGAGGCATCGAAAATGCGTGGATCGCCATCGGGCTGTTTTTCGGCACAGTCCTTAACTGGCAACTGGTCGCCGGCCGGCTGCGGGTCTATACGGAAAAGACCAATACCATAACCCTGCCGTCTTTCTTCGAGGAACGCTTCGGCGACCCTACAGGCCTTTTGAGAACGGTCTCGGCGATTATCATACTCGTATTCTTTGCAATATACGCCAGCTCCGGTTTGGTCGCTGCAGGGAAGCTCTTTGAGGCCGTCTTCGGTATCAATTATCAGCTCGCGGTTATTGTCGGCGGAACGGTAATAATCGCATACACCTTTCTCGGTGGATTCTTAGCCGTCTGCTGGACGGATTTGTTCCAGGGATCTTTGATGGTTGTGGCGATTGTGCTTGTGCCGATACTTGCATACTTTGAGACAGGCGGCACAGAGCCAATCAGAGCAAACATGGCGGCAAAGGGCATATCCACCGGTTTGATACCCGCCGGCAGCAAATTTCCCCTTTTGGCTATTCTCTCTGCGTCGGCGTGGGGATTGGGTTATTTCGGCCAGCCCCACATACTGGCCCGGTTCATGAGCGCAAAATCGCTGACCAAGCTGAAAGAATCGATGCAGATAGCAATCGTGTGGGTATTTATGTCTTTGTCGGGGGCGGTCGTTGTAGGGCTTGTCGGTATCGGAATGTTCGACAATCTGGCCGGCGGCGACCAGGAGAACGTATTTATCTATATGATTGACAAGCTGTTTAATCCGTGGGCCGGCGGGGTAATGTTAGCGGCGATACTGTCGGCTATCATGTCAACTATAGATTCGCAACTTCTGGTTTCTTCATCGGCGCTGGCGGAGGATTTTTATCAAAAAGCGATAAAGAAAAACGCTTCTCAGCGCGAGATAATAATCGCAGGAAGGATTTGCGTTATCATCATATCGGCGGTGGCGCTGTTTTTGGCTCTGAGGCCGAACGACACAATATTGGGAATTGTAGCGTACGCGTGGGCCGGTTTCGGCGCGGCATTCGGGCCTCTGGTGCTGTTTGCTTTATTTTCGCGGAGGACGACCTGGCACTCGGCCCTGGCTGGTATGGTGGCCGGAACCGTGGTTTTAGTGGTCTTCAAACAGGTTGGGCTGGGAGAGTATCTGTACGAAATCGTTCCGGGATTCTTGGCTAACTGCTCAACCATAATGGTAATCAACAGATTCTTCCAGCAAAAAGATACGCAGATACTGAAGGATTATGACTTGGTCACCGCTACAATCAGAAAGTTGAATAAATAAAGGCTTCTGGTAATAAAACCCCGGCCACCCATCCTTCGTTAAAAACTACGGAGGGTAAACGGGTGCCCGGGCTAAACAGGCGTTATGATATGTTACCAACAAATGACAGATGCGCCCGGGGGCTGATTTTTATATTAAAAATGTTTGACAGTGCCGAATCGGCGGATATAATGTTGCGTTTTCCGAAAGAAAATGGTATTAGGGTAATATTATGAAGACTTTTGTGGCGAAAAAAGAGGCTGTCGAGCATAATTGGTATGTAGCAGATGCCGATGGTCAAATTCTGGGCCGACTGGCGGCGGGTATCGCACCGATTTTGATGGGTAAGTCGAAGCCGACCTACACGCCTCACGTGGATACGGGAGACTACGTGATTGTCGTAAATGCCGAGAAAATCAGGCTTAGCGGCGATAAGGCCCAAACCAAACAATACCAGCACTACACCAGACACCCGGGAGGGCAAAAGAGTGTCTCTTTTGAGCAAATGCTCTCGAATCAGCCCGAGAGGGTGATAGAATTAGCCGTCAGGCGAATGCTTCCGAAGAACAAACTGGGTCGGCAAATGCTGAAAAAGTTGAAGGTTTTTCGGGGTCCGCAGCACAACCACGGTGCACAAAAACCTGAAAAACTCGAATTGTGAGGTTTTTAAGAGAGATTTAAGATATGTCTAAAAAGGAAGCTGAAGGCCCTCTGATTGAACCGGGCAAAGCAGCAGGGCAAAGTACAGCTAAAGCAAAATTCGATCCGGCCAGGGACAAGACGGATAAAAAGGCGAAGAAGGAACCGGATAAAAGCGGGTATATCTGGGGTACCGGCAGACGCAAGAGGAGCGTTGCGCGAGTGCGAATCCGGCCGGGCAAAGGCAAGCTGCTTATAAACAAGAAAAATGTAGATGATTACTTTGCCCGCCGGCAGGACAGAGATGTTGTGATTGCTCCTCTTAAGGCAACGGATAAGCTAAAAGCCTTCGACGTTTTTGTAAATGTCAGAGGTGGCGGGACGAGCGGCCAATCCGGCGCGACGATGTTAGGGATAGCAAGGGCTCTTAGAAATTACGACGATGGCCTGCTTAAGATACTGCGTGACGGCGGTTATCTGACACGCGACGGCAGGATGGTGGAACGGAAAAAGCCCGGCCAGAAAGGAGCGAGGCGAAGGTTCCAGTTTTCCAAGCGTTGATTTGCAAATCGGATTTTGGATTATTACAATAGCCGCCGGGAAAACTTTTCGGCGGCTGTTTTTTTATGTAATGCCCGGCTGTGAAGACACGGCCAAACAAGTTTAGCCGTGTCACCCAATGGTACTATTGAGCTCGATGTTATTGGATTTGGCGGCAGTTTTTTTGCGGAAAGGATTAGAGATGATACGAGTAGCGATAATCGGGGCAAGCGGTTATACGGGTCTTGAGTCGATTGAAATAATCCTGCGCCATCCGGAGGCCAAGCTTGTTTATCTTACAGCCCTGCCCCAGGAATGCGGACGGGCCAGTGAAGTATTCGGGCGGCTTAAGGGAAGATGCAGTTTGCATATCGAGCCTCTGGATCTGGACAAGTTGGGCGCCGAGGCTGATGTGTCTCTTTGCTGTCTGCCGCATAAGGTCTCGATGGGATTTGTGCCTAAACTGCTCGAAACGGGCGTTAAGGTTATCGATTTCAGTGCGGACTACCGGCTCAAAGATGTTACGGTTTATGAGAGTTTTTACAAAGTAAAGCACACCGATACGAAGAATTTGCCGGCCGCTGCGTTCGGATTACCGGAGTTGTTTCGTGAGCAGATAAAAGGGGCAAACCTGGTTGCGAATCCCGGGTGTTATCCGACCGGAGCGATACTGGCAATTGCTCCGCTGCTTAAAAACGGCCTTATAAATACGAACTCGATTATCGTAAATGCGGTAACGGGCGTGTCGGGGGGCGGCAAGAATCCTTCGACCGCCTTTCATTTTCCGAATATGAACGAGAACCTGTTTGCGTATGCGGTCGGGTCGCATCGACACATGCCGGAGATGGAGCAGATTGCGACACAGGTGGCCAGTGAGCAGGTCCGGATTCTTTTTCAGCCGCATGTCGGGCCGTTCGACAGAGGGATACTTTCGACTGTATATTGTGAGCCGGCCAAGGAATTGGACGCCGATAAGCTCAAATCGATTTACAAGACATTTTATAATTCGGAACCGTTTGTGCAGGTAACAGATTCACCGCCTGCGGTGAAGAATGTCGCCGGCGGCAATTATTGCCATGTATTTGCAACTATGGCCAGGGGTAAAGTTGTGTGCTTTTCGGCGATTGACAACCTCGTCAAGGGCGCATCAGGCCAGGCGGTGCAGAATATGAATATTATCTTTGGGCTGGATGAGACTTTAGGCCTTGAATAATGGCTAAAGGTGTTATAAAAGTTGCGACGTGTCAGTTTGCGGTCGGTGCCGACATCAAAAGAAACAGCCGGCGGGTTTGCGCGTATCTGGATAAAGCCCGCAAAGCAAAAGCCGATATCGTTCATTTTCCTGAATGTGCACTGAGTGGGTACGCAAGCGTTGACTACAAGACATTTGACGGGTACGACTGGGATTTATTAAAGAAAGAGGCCCAAAAGGTCATAGCCCTTGTGGGAAAGCTGAGGCTGTGGGTGGTATTAGGTTCGGCGTACAGATTGACCGAACCGAATAAACCACACAACAGTCTTTATTTGATTGGGCCGGAAGGCGATATCATCGACCGGTACGACAAGAGATTCTGTACGGAGATTGACCTGGCCAATTTTACGCCGGGAAACCACTTTGTGAACTTTGACATTAATGGGGTGAAGTGCTCGCTGTTGATATGTTTTGATTTACGGTTTCCGGAGATTTACAGACAGCTCAAGAAGCGAAAGGTCGATTGTATTTTTCAATCGTTTTACAACGCCCGGCAGAAAGGCCCGAGCGTGCATACCGATATTATGAGGCAGACGATGCAGTGCAGGGCGGCGACGAATCATTTTTGGGTGAGTATGGCGAATTCGAGCGGGTACTATTCGCCTTATCCATCATGTTTTATCCAGCCTGACGGTAAGATTGCGGCTCAGCTTGGGTTCAATCGTGCAGGTATGATGATTAACACGGTGGACCTTGGTAAGGTGTTTTACGACCCATCGGCAAAATTCCGAGAGATGGCAATGAAGGGCCGGCTCAGCAACGGACAGGGAAGTATCAAAGACCCGCGGTCAAGAAACAGCAAGACTCTTTAGACTTAACTTTTACACTTTTCGGCCTAAGACAGTGCGGACTTGTCTGTTCTTGCAAAATCGCCTCTGCGGGCGTATGATGGGCCTGATGGCAAGGAAAACGCATAAAACCAAAGGTCCGCCGGGCATCCAGGTCAAGAACAAAAAGGCCTATCGCGACTTTCAGCTCTTAGAGAAGGTCGAGGCCGGCATGGAGCTTTTAGGCACGGAGGTAAAGAGTCTGCGTGACCACGGCGGAGACCTTGAAGGCTCATACGCCCGTATTATGAACGATGAGTGCTGGCTCATCGGCTGCAAGATCGCCCCGTATGCACAGGCCTCCCACAACAATCATGAGCCTGAAAGAAATCGAAAGCTGTTGCTGCACAAAAGACAGATTGCAAAAATAAAAATTAAACTTGCACAGCGGGGCTTTACTCTCGTGCCGCTTCGGATATACTTTAATAGCAGAGGCCTGGCAAAGGCCGAGTTAGCACTTGCAACGGGCAAAAGACAATACGATAAACGCCAAAAGATACAGCAGCGCGAGCAAAAAAGGGATGTCGAAAGAAGCATGAAAAAATATCGGCGTTAAGAGGTCACCCTGAGCGCAGCGAAGGGTCTCGTTTGTACGAAAATAATGAGATTCTTCGCTTCGCTCAGAATGACAGGCGCATTGTGTACTCATTTTGTTAGAGATTGCAGGAAAGGTTGTATTATGGCAAAGGACGATGAGAAAGAAAAGAAGATAATTGTGGATGAGGACTGGAAGGCCCAGGCCAAGAAGGAAAAGGATATTTTGGCCGCCCAGGAAAAGGCCGAGCAGGAAAAGAAAGAAAAGCAACGCTCTGCCCTTCCGCCTGCCGACTTCGCCGGGCTTGTAAATACATTCACCACGCAGGCCTTTTTCGCAATGGGTGTGCTTCGCACCAAGGAAGACAAAGACATCCCCGCCGACCTGGAACTGGCCAGGTACAATATCGACATGTTGGAGGTCCTGGGTACTAAGACCAGCGGCAATATCACCGATGAGGAAAAGAAGCTGCTCGATAACACCCTCCATCAGTTGCGGATGGCCTTTGTAAAAGTATCAGAGTCGAAGGAGGCCGAATAAAACCTTGCCTGATATTTTAGATAAAATCGTAGCCGATAAACGTGTCGAGGTTGCTCAGCGGATGGCCCAAAAGCCGTTGGGGTCGCTCACCGCGGCTGTCTCGAACCTGCCCAAGTGCCGTAATTTTCATAAGGCTATAACAAAACCGAACGGACGGGGCGTAAACGTAATAGCCGAGATCAAGAAGGCCTCACCCTCGGCCGGCCTTATCCGCGAAGACTTTGACCCGGTCGAAATTGCAAAGATATATCACACCTGCGGGGCAGATGCGATAAGCGTCCTGACCGACGAAAAGTATTTCCAGGGAAAGCTCAAATACATCGCCCAGGTCAAAGAGCAGGTGCCGCTGCCGGTCCTGCGAAAAGACTTTATCATCGACAAATATCAGATTTACGAGGCCCGCGCAGCCGGTGCCGATGCGATTTTGCTCATTGCCGAAGTCTTAAACCCGGCCCGGATTATGGATTTTCTCATCCTGGCGAGCAAGCTGACGATGACTTCCATTATCGAGGTTCATTCAGCCGATACGCTCCTTGCGCTTCGCAGCCTTGTAGGCTTTCCACTGAAACACTACAGCGTCATCGGAATTAATAATCGCGACCTTACTACAATGGATGTGGACCTGGCCACTACCAGCCGATTAGCAGACCTGGTTGACAACAAAAAAGAGCTTATTACCGAAAGCGGTGTAAAAACAAGGGCCGATGTCGAAAAGCTCATATCAATCGGCCTCGGCGCCGTGCTCATCGGCCAAACACTCTGCGAAGCCGGCGATATCGAAAAAAAGTTTAAAGAATTGTTCGAACCAGCCGGACCATAGTAAAATATATTGTTTCCTTTTGTCATTCCCGCGAAAGCGGGAATCCAAGAGTTGAAAAATAGTGTGAATCCGTATGAATCCGTGTCTAAAAACAATCAGGTTTGAGTAAATAAATAACTCAGGAGTTACAAGATGCAAAAGCAGGCCGAGTATGAAAAGGCAATAAAGACCAAGTATCCCGAACCCATAGTCATCGTCATCGCCAAAGATGCGAACGGCAAGGCCAATCCAATGACCGCCGGCTGGAACACCATCGTTTCCGGCTCGCCGCCTATGATGGCTGTAGCGGTTGTTCCCAAGCGTCATACCGCCGCCGCCATCGGTCACTCGAAGTGTTTTACGATAGCCTTTCCCTCAACCGATATGGCAGAAGAAGCGCTGTTTTTCGGCACAAAGAGCGGACGTGACATCGATAAACTCGAAGTTACCGGCTGCAAGACCGAACCGGCAACCAAAATCGACTCGGTGATTTTATCTGATGCAACGGCCAATTTCGAGTGTGAGCTCCAAACGCAGATACCAACCGGCGACCACATCCTTTTTGTCGGAAAAGTCGTCGCCTCTCATATCAATACCGAGCCCACAAAACGGCTCTACACAACAGCCGCCGGCGGAGAAATGGGCCCGGCATCATAAAAGCCTAACAATTAACCGACATTTTTATTGGGTCTTTTAAAAAATACGGAACCAATTCCACCCTCAATCCGACTTTTAATATAGATGCGAAACCGAGCCGAGCAAATAGAAAACGAGCTGCTGGTTATAAGGTGCCAGCAGGGAGATAGCGAAGCATACAGCAAGCTCGTGGCAAAATGGCAAAGACGGCTTTTCAATTACGCTTATAAGGTTACCGGTTCTAAAAGTGCAAGCTGGGACATCGTCCAGGATACATGGTACGCTGTCATAAAAGGCCTGCGTAAACTCGATGATGCCAGCGTATTTGGCTTTTGGGTGTTCAGGATATTGAGCAATAAATGTAACGACTGGTTGCGAAAGCAGCAAAGACGGGCCCGGCTAAGTGACGAACTCCGAGGCCGGGCCAATAATAGCCAAGCGCCTCGAGCCGACAGCGCAGCAGACTCGCTTGAAGAGACTATCGAAAAATTATCACCCGACCGCAGGATTCTGCTGGCGCTGCGATATAAGGAAGAGTTTGATATTGCTCAAATAGCACAGATTCTTAACATCCCGGAAGGTACGGTGAAATCACGTTTGCACCGAACATTAGAAAAATTGCGACAGCTAATGGAGCGCAGGCAAAATGGATAATCTGGAAAAACAACTGAAAAAAACGTTCAAAACCGAACCCGGATTTGACCCGGACAAAGGCCAATTCAAACAAAAGGAGATTATACAAATGAAGCTATTCTTTGAAAAATTCACAAACAACATTAAATACATAAAGGCTATTTATTGGATTTTTCTTTTACTGTGCGTGGTGATCACCTGTGCCGGCCTGGCAGGCATGCAGCAAAACACAGGAAGATATATTTACTTCGGCCTCTTCATGGCCTTGGTCGGCTACAACTCGACCATACTGATGAAGCTGTGGTACTGGGTGTTGAAGAGCAAACTCGACGTCCTAAAGGAAATCAAGCAGCTTCAGCTTCAGATCGCCGAACTCGCAGAAAAAGATTCTTCCACTAAGAATTAAGCTGTAAACAACACGGAACCGCGGAAATTCGGCCAAACGATTTGCTTTTGACAATCGGCGTGTTATCTGATAGAATTCTGTTATGATTTCAGAGCAGGACAAGATGACAATAATGGATATTGCCCGGCGATACGATGTCGGGGAAGTATTGCTGTTTGGGTCAAGTGCCGATCCAAAACTTCAGGCAGCAGATATTGACCTGGCTGTTGAGGGTATTGAACCTGCACAATTCTTCAGCTTTTATGGAGATCTGCTTTTCGCTTTGTCAAGGCCTGTTGACCTGATTGACCTGGCAAGAGACACAAAATTTAACAGATTGGTCGCGCGGGAAGGGATTCGAATATATGGCCGAACTGCATGAGTATATAGAAGCAGAGCTGGAGAACATCGAAACAGTTGTGACAGAACTGCCGGATTGCGATTCGCTGTCGAAAATATCATCACTCGAGTTGGCTGGAGTAGGGGCTCTTTTACACAATTTTTATAACGGCATAGAAAACATTCTGAAACAGATAATTGTTTCCCGCGGGGGAAAACTTCCTGATGGCTCATCCTGGCATCGGGACGTCGTTAACACAGCGACGTCATGCAATATTATTTCCCAATCCACCGCCAATGAATTGAAACAATACCTTGCATTTCGTCACTTTTTCAGTCACGGTTACTCTTTCGACCTCGACGAAAAGCGAATTATCCCGTTGGTCAAAAACATCCCAAAAACTCTTGACTTATTCAGAAGTAACATAAGCAGAGCACTCTGAACAAACTTATCCCGTCAGCAGGTCGAACTCTTCCGGGCTTAGGCTGTGGCGCAATTTCTGCAGTGCTATAAGCTCCAACTGGCGAACCCTTTCCTTGCTCAGGTTCAAATCGGCGCCGATTTGCTTTAAGCTCTTGAACTTCTTCCTTATGCCCGTATCCTCCAGGCCGAAGTGGCTGCGGATAATGTACTGCTCCCGCTCGGTCAGATTGTTTTCTATAACCTGTTCAAGGCTGTGATGTGCACGCTCGATTGCCCCCATATCCACACCGCCCGCGGTTCTTAAATCCTGCTGAATGTTTGACATATCCGCGGTGTGTCTGTCAAACCTTGCCGCTTCGGCCGGTATATTGCGAGCGAAATCCTTCACCACCGCCCAGGAAGCATACGTACTGAACCTGTAGCCTCTCGTATAGTCGAATTTTTCCACCGCCCGCATCAGTGAAAGGTTGCCCTCGCTCACAAGATCGCTCATACCCGCTCCGGTCCCGAGATGCTTGCCCGCAATACTCACAACAAGTCTCAGGTTGGCCTCGATGATCTTCTTTTTAATCTCTTCGGCCCGGTCCAGGTATTGTTCAGTTCGTCTCAGTCGCGTGCTCCTGGGATTTGCCGTGCTTATTTTAGCCCGCTCCAGACAGGCCAGATACTTCAGATAGTTGTATCGGCGAAAAAGTTCCATCTCCTGCCGGCGGTTAAGTAAAAGCCCGGTGCCTGATGTTTGCTCCGAGACAGAGATAGTGTCGCGGTCTAAAATTTTCTCTCTCGCATCCGGCTCCAAAAATTCGCTGCTGTCGATATACCTTATCTTTAGTGCAAGCAGGGCCTGTGCCCTTTGTTTGTTTATGATGCGATATATCGAGCTTCTGCTGCGATGAAATCGCTCCATCAATTCCTTAATACCTACCGATTGTTGATAAAGTTTGTAAATTAAAGCCGCTTCTTTGGCATCTATTACACCCGCCGGCTTGTCGAAGATGGGATTATCCGGATTCTTCTTTTCGTACTCAACAAGTGTATATCTGATAGTCTCCAGAGCCCTGCCCGTAAGAGAAGCTATTTCTTTGCCTGCCTGGTATCGGTTTTTTTTGCCCCGCGCACAAATGGTCCGTGCCAGTTTAACAATTTGCTTTTTTTGAGGCACCATCAACCGGTTGAAAGCTCCCGCTTTTGTGATGAGGGTCCGGTTGGCCCTGCAAAAATCATCGACCTCGGACTCAAGGAACCCCAAACGTTTCTTATCGTCGGAAAAAACGTATATACAGCCGATAAGCCCTTTCTTTTGCCAACGTCTGACGGTCCGTTCCGAGACGCCGAATCGTTCGGCAAGGCTGACTATAGTATAAACCTCTTCGGCTTGCTCATCGGTCCGAAGCACCAACCGGCGGCTCAGGTCATTTATAAAACCCCGTAAGTCATCAGCAAGCTCGCCGCCTGCAATCGGCTCGGCATCTGGTGATGCGCGCAGTTGGTAGCCGGTAATTTGCAGACAGACGAATTCATAGGGATACTCTTTTGTCCGGTCAACAATCCGGGCCAGGTCTTTTGCGCCCTTCAATTGCCTTTCTTTTTGCCTCTTGGGAGCAAACCTCAGCTCGGAGAATAACTGCTTCAGAATCTTGTTTTTTACTTTTGCCATAATTCGTCAAGTCTATTATAGCCTTCTGGGTGTCGAAAAACAAGAAAATTCCAATATTTTTCCGTTTTGCCAAGTGTCCAAAGAGATAATTACACACCAAAACCGTTCCTTAGGTATTTTATTGATTGTTGTAGCAAGGGCGCGGTAGATTATTGTTCAGGCAAACAACAGGTTTTAGGAAAAAGAAAAATGGCTAAATTCGGGGTTTCAATGGTCATAGTGTCCATGCTTTGCAGCATCTGGTGTGAAAGTGTGCTGAGTGCGGTTGCAGAGGTGGAAGGCGAAAGTGGCTGGGAGCGGCTTGCCGGCGCACCGCAAGAGGTACAAAAGGCAGGGCGGGTAGTAGAAAAGTGGTTCGAGGCCTACCTGACGGATGACTCCCAGCGTGCCAAAGAGATGTATCATCCGACCAGGCGCGAGCAGGCCGGGCGTAACTTACAGCAGTTAAACAAGCTTCTGGAGGTGGTGAACCGGTGGCGATTTCGGCCGATGGTGATTATGGTCAGCGGCGCCGAGTCAAAGGTGATATCAAGCCCGATGGATATAAGCGATGCTTCAGTATTAATAGTGCACCTCAGGAAGGAAAAGGGCGAGTGGTGGATATTGTACTGGTCGGTTGATGCGCTAAGACAGGTGCCTGGATTTTATCCCCAATTTCGACGCAAGTATCCGAAAGCCGTAATCTGGTTTGATGAAAAGATTGATGACTGGCTAAAGCCGCTGAAAAAAACCGAAATCGATATAGATATTGCGGAGCTTTTTAGTTTGCCTTCGGGTGAAAAGTCCATCGGGACCTTGCACCATAAACTGCGAGAAGTCAGAGGTGAGCAGGCGACATTCGAGTCTTATTTTCCCGACAGCACTTTCGGCGGCAAGATACTGGACTCGTGGTATAAGGCCGACGACAAGAAATCATATTCCGACGAGGAGATTTTCACGATTATTCGCAACGGTTTTCGGCGCAGCGGCGAAGGCGGCAAAAGACAGAACAAGGAAAACCTGATCCGTTGGGTGGCGCAGCATTATATCCGGGGCAAAGAACAGAAGAACAGAAGGGCGCTCCGGCTGATGTACTATGCGAGTTTTGATGCGGATGTCGAGCTGGTGGCAAGTGTGGTTTATCACGGCCTGTCGGTAGCGGGCGACCAGCAGGACGAAAAGGTGCTTAAACGGCTCGTAGATATCTGTATGAGCGATATAAGTACAGGGCGCATTCTTTGGGGCACCCAGGGTAAACACGACAAGATGCTAAGTTATCTTAACCCGTATTTCGTTGATTCTGACCGGGAGATTCAAGGCAGAGCAGCTATTCTGGAAAAGGTCCTCAAGGGCGAAACAGACTACGCCGAATGGCAGCGTGAACAGTTCAAAAAAGAGCGCCGAGAGCAGTTTGGCGACAGGATGGGCACTATCAGAGAAGTGCTTTTGAAGGGAAGCGGCATACAGCGAAGAGAAGTATTTGCGCAGATTAAACGCTACGGGCTAAGTGTGCTTTTTGATAAATCTTTTGTAGAAGTGTTAAAGTTATGCCTTAAAGACCCGGACCCTGTTGTCAAAGAGATGGCTATAAGCTTAGGAGGAGAGTTGTTGTGTAAGGCGGGCCTGCAAAATCGGGAGATGATGCAACTAATGAGCGAGCTTTCTAAAGACAGTGATTCAAAGGTTAGAAAACAGGCGGCGATATTCGTCGGAAGCTGCTGGATTTGTAGCGCAAAGCAGCAGGAGGAGCAAGCTATAGAAATAATGCTGCGGCTTTCGAAAGACAACAACCTCGAAGTGCGCAATTCGGCGGTTTATTACGGCCTTTCTGTGGCTGCCGATAAGAGCGACGAGGTCATCAAAAGGCTTGTAGATATGATTGTCGAACCGAATCAGGAGGATTCAGGTCAAATTATCCGGGGGCTGCGGACCGGCGCGGATAAGGAAAAGGTAAGGGCACACCTGCAACCATTTATCGGTCTTAGGGACCTAAAAGGAGAACGTGCAAGAAAGGCTTACTTTGAGATATTCAAGGAGGAGCTGGAGGCTGAAGCGGTTATATTTTAGCAAAATATAATACTCCCCGGATTTGAGACCAGCATATAAGGTGGTAAGTTGTGGTATAATTCTATCATGCTTTTATGAAAGGAAGCAGAATTATGGCACAACGAAGGAACTTTGGGAAGGCTTTTAAA
>DUZQ01000014.1 GCA_013349435.1 Planctomycetota bacterium
CGTTTTCATTATTAGGCCCTTTCTCTGATTGATTTAATGTTTCGTTTTTTCTTAACCATCGACCAGATTGAGGGCTTTTCTATTGGCCCGATAATAATGTGCGAAAAATATTGTACCTTATCGATTGTGGAACGTTACGAATACGCCCCCTTTGGCCAGGTTCAGATAATGAGTTCGGATTTCGAAATTCGAGATTCGAGTTTATACAACAATCCTTACATGTTCACCGGCAGACGTTTTGACGATGAAACGCAGTTGTATTACTACCGCGCCCGCATGTAACATCCCGATTTCGGAAGTGCAAGGTTTGAGTTGCTGACAAAGTTTTCCCCTTAGAATTCAGTACCTCCTTTGCTTTTACGTTTTGTTCTTCCCCGGCCTTCGGCCTTACCTTCGCCTTGTTTGCCCTGTTGTGTGGTTTTTTCCTGCTCCTGCCTTCTGCGTTCCATCAAACGTTCTCTGCGTTTTAAGCGTTCTTTCGCCTGCTTTTCGACCTGCTCTCGGATTGTGTCGCGTCTTTGCTCGAGCTTGCTGATTTCTTCATCGAATTGGTTGGTTCTTTTTTCGATAAGCTCCTCAAGGCGATTGGCGGTATTTTCTGCCTTTTCCTGCAATGCCAGTTCCTTTATAGCATTCAATTCACCGATGAGCCTGTTGTGCAAACCGCGTTTTTCTTCGATTTGCTCGTCGAGCTTTCTCAACTGTTCGGCGTGCAGTACTCCCCGGGCCATTTCCTCACGGTCCCTTCGGCGTTGGCTTATAATCTCTTCAGGGCTGACACGTTTTCTCCGCCCAGGCTCCTCGGGCGATTTGTCGGTTGCCGGCTGAACAGATAATGGTGCTTTTTCCCCGCGTTCGGCCTTGTCATCTTTTACCGTAGCTGAAGCCGAAGCTATGATTACCAGGACTAAAACAGCAATTGAAACTTTACTTATTCTCATGTTCAAAACCTCCATAAATTAATGTTGCGACTATTTTGCTAATACCTTCTTTCTATCGGCAAATTCGTCTTGTTGTTCGATTATTATTACGGCCTTACAAGTAACATTCTCTAAAACAGGCTTCTACGTCAAGGAAAGTTTTCGTCAAATATATCAAAATCCCCTCGCCAATACAATATTCCTTGCGATGCCCCATTTTTTGGAGTTGTTCAGGAGTGAGGTATCTTAGTAATGCTTCAGTCGGAATTGGACATTTCCTGAATTTGAGTTAGTATGTAAATCAAAGAAAGGAAATGAACATGGCTAACAAAAGGAAAAAGCCTATACGGCATCATATTATATGCGACAAAGCACTACTACCTTGTAACATTTGAATTTGTGGATACCATTGTATCACTTACTGTCATTGCGAGCGAAGCGAAGCAATCCGGGGCTTTCGGAGGTTCGAGATTACCGCGGCCCGCTTCCTGCGGGACCACGGAAAATTAAATACTTGGGGCGTAACGCACGACCCCGCATATTATAACCTCTTGCGGGAGGCTCCGGTTTCATAGCTTATCGGTGGCAAAATCAATTTGAATAATGCAACAAAATTTCCCTACAGCGGGCAGCGTACGAAATCATAGCCGACCGTGCTTCGTAGAGCACCGGGTATAAATCACTGTAATACATAAATCTCTGCACTCTGGGCGGTTTGTGCGGTGAGAAATGCAGAGAACCGTTTTTATCAGCCTTGAAACGCTGTGAATATTACAATTTTCCGTAATGAGTAAGCTCTATATTCGCATATGCCAACAATTTCCTCACTTCGCCGCTGCAAAGTGCTTCGAGTTCCACCTGCCTTTGCTCAACCAGTCTTGTTTTTACCTGGTCAAGCCCCTCGGCAAAGCCCGGATGTGTCATCACTTCGAGTAAACCATCGAACGGATTCTTAGCTACCTGCCGCCAGAAGTTAATATCTACTTTGCCGGTATGAGTTGTTCCAAGAAACATATCATTTTTGATAAATCTGTCATTCCGCCAACGGTAGATTTTAGCCATCGTCCCAACAATGCATGCCCTTGTTCGGCCGCCTTTGGGCGGTGTGGGCCAATCGGCTCCCCTGACCCCTGCCGGCTCAAACGGCCATCTTATCGCACCGATATCAAACCTTTCGCAAAGACCGACTACAATCGGCCAGACAGCAGGATGCGCGTGGATGTGCTTATGAGAATCGAGATGCGTGGGCTTTATACCTTTATCAATTACCCACTGAATCTGCGCGGCAAATTCGGTTTCTATTGCCCGCCGAACCGCTTGGCCGAAAATACTCTTAACAATGAGTCTGTCGAACGACAGACCCAACCGGCCGCGTGTGTCGAGCAGGTTTTTTACCCGCTCATCTTTTGAAACCGGTGTGTGAGCGAAAAGGTTCAGGTGGACCCCAACTCCGAGGTCGGGCATTTGACGAGCCAGCTCGACAGCCTGCAAAGCAGCGCCCATACCCGCCATAATCGTTGCGCTTGTAAGGATACCTTCTGTGTGAGCCTGCTTTACAGCCCTGTTCACCCCTTCACAAAGCCCGAAGTCGTCCGCATTTACTATTAATCGACACGCCATAGCCTGAAAGTCTAAGCATACATCTCACCTGGGTCAACCTCTTATGCCGCTTTTGGGCTTATTTGACGGGGTCAGTGGTCAAAATAGAACGAAAAATTTGTATTGCAAAAGGAAAAAAAGCTCATATAATGTTCCGAGCTTATTATGAACAGGATGGGTGATTATTCAGAGTCGGCGCCGGCGGGGTGATTTCGCAGCCGCCTGTGCGTGCACAAGCTTTTTGTGTTGTTACTGGGTCTGTAAGGAGTTTGCTCTTATGGTGTCAATAGCAGAAGTAAAAATTAATTTGTTCGGCGAAGAGCTTCCCGGTCTTGATGACCTTAAAAAGCTTTCGTTATATGTTAACAGCAGTGAAATTAACAAGATAGCTTTTGCCGATGAGGTTAACCGTAACGCCGATAACACACTTGCCGCAGGAATCGGCCTTGCGATACTCGGCAGATACTCAGAAGCCATCGAGAAGCTGAAAAAGGGCCGGGACTGCCGGGAAAAGTCCATTTATCTCGGGTATGCGTATCGCCGGACTGGGTTGTTTGATGAGTCTTTGGCAGCCTTTGCCGAGGCCGGCAAGAAACAGGCGGATTCCCTGATGGTGTCTCTTGAAAAGGCAGCTACGCTGCTCGAGGCAGGCAGGCTTGATGAATCGTCCGAGGAGCTTGAAAAGTGCGCGAACTTCGAGAGGGTCAGTGCCGAGTATCATTATCAGATCGGCCGGCTAAAAGACGCGCAAGGTCAATACGAAGAGGCCATAGCGAATTATGAGCTTGCCATAGAGCTTGACCCCGGACACCACAATGCGCTTTTCTACCTCGCTTATGAATCCGATTTGCGCGGCGATGATGAGGCGGCGATAGACTATTATAAACAGATTACCAAAACGTCCCCTGTTTACGTAAATGCGGTTCTCAATCTCGCGGTTCTTTATGAAGATGCAGGCCAGTACGAAAAGGCAGTGGATTGTGTGGATGCGGTGCTAAAAGCGCATCCGAACCACAGAAAGGCACAACTGTTCTCCGAAGACATCAAAAGCTCGATGGTAATGGTGTATGATGAGGAGAAAGAGAAACGCCGTAACAGGCAGAGCAGAACTCTTGGTATTCCGATTTCCGATTTTGAGCTTTCCGTTCGCAGCCGAAACTGCCTCAAGAAGATGGGTATTTTTACAATAGGCGACCTCCTCAGAACTACCGAGGCCGAATTACTGGCTTATAAGAACTTCGGTGAAACATCTCTTGTCGAGATAAAAAAGATACTCGAGTCAAAGGGTTTATCGCTGGGTATGGCACTGGAAGAACAGGAGGACGAGTCGGCGGATGAGAAATCCGCCGAGGAGCATACTAATAAAGAACTTCTGAATAAACCGGTCAATGATATAGAAGTTTCGGTTCGTGTCCGGAGGGCGTTGTCAAAGCTGGGTATTCAAACGTTGGCTGATTTGATCGGCCGGACGGAAGCGGAGTTGTTGGGCTGTAAGAATTTTGGCGTAACGAGCCTCAATGAAGTCAAGGAACGGCTGACCAGTTATGGGCTGAGCCTGCGGCAACTGGAATAGAGGCAGGTGTTTTGGACGGTGGAAGCACAGTTTTGGCAGGAGTTAAATTGCCCTTAACTGGAAAAAGCACTTTTAGGAACACAGCGCTGGCAGTATGGCTGCTGGCCGTGTTTGGCTGCCTGTGGGTGGGGTGTCGAAAGAGGGAGTTAATAGAGCCGACTCCGGGCATGGAAGTCTCCGAACGATTGTGGATGAGGGTTCTGTTGTATGAGGACCTCAACAGGTGTACACTCTCTTCGAACGGCGGATTTAACGCGATTGATGCTGCAACATGGTCAAAGACGGATTTCGGGAAAAAGGCCGGCATTGTAGAGGTCGGATTTTCGGCGGACCGGATTATTGTGTCGGGCAAGCAGTTCGGGCGTGAGGTGATAATCCGGCCCAACAAACCCTTCGTGGTGGCTGTAAACGGCGAGCACTATCGAGGAAATCTTAGACTGACAACCAAGGCTGACGGACATTTGTTCGATGTTACAAATGAGGTTCCGGTAGAGGCCTATCTTGCTGGTGTAATAGGCGCCGAGATGCCGAATTACTGGGAGCCGGAGGCCCTCAAGGCCCAGGCGATAGCAAGCAGGACCTATGCTCTGTTCATCAAGCGTAAGTTCGGCTCCGGACGCAGATGGGATGTGCGAAAGACACAGGCCAACCAGGTTTACAGCGGTGTCTCGGCTGAGTCGGCAACTGTTTGGGCCGCTGTCAATAAAACAGAAGGGCTCGTTTTGACCTGCAAAGGAGATGACGGCAGGGAGGAGATATTCCCGGCATACTTCAGTTCCACCTGCGGAGGACATACTCAAAACAGCCGGGATGTGTTTGGTGATTCTTATGATCCGCTTTGCGGTGTGGAGTGTCCCTACTGCCGAAATGTCGCCAAGATGAGTTTTTATTTTTGGCCGATGGTTGACTTTGATGCAGATGGTGTCAGTGACAGAATAATCGAGCGCTACCCCAAGCTCAGCAAGCTAAAGGCGATAGAAGACATTGAGCCTTTTAAGGTGGCTGATTACGGCAACTTCAAAAGAATTACTTCCGTGCGCCTGTTCGGCAAAGACGGCACGAGCGGATATCTGCGAGGTGAAGATTTACGCCTTACAATCGACCCGAGCGGTAAAAAAATCAGAAGCGCTGCCTGCGGGATACTGAAAGTGAACGGTAAATTCAGATTCTATGCCGGCAGAGGATACGGGCACGGCGTCGGGATGTGCCAGTGCGGTGCCCAGGCAATGGCCAGAAACGGCAAGAGCAGCGAAGAGATATTAAGCTACTACTACCCCGGCTCAAGGATTATGCAGGATTGAGGTATGGTTCGAATAAGTAAGATTCTGGGAACATTGATTTGTGGTTACAGAGTGTGTGGCAGCCTCAAGCCTGCCCCGGGCAACGACCCGGGGTCCGAAGGATTTGGGGATGGTTGTATCGCTTGTGGAGCATTGTCATCCCTTTCGCCTTCGGCGAAAAGGCTGCCACCCAGAATCAAATTATGGATTGATAAAAGTTATGGGTCGATTTGAGGTAATAAGTACAGCTACTGGTTGCGGCGCCCGTCGTGGCCGTATTCATACGGCACACGGCCAGGTGGATACTCCCGTGTTTATGCCTGTCGGCACATGCGGTGCGGTCAGAGGTCTCACACCAAAACAGTTGGAAGAAACAGGTAGCAAGGTGCTGTTGGCAAATACATACCATCTTTTGCTTCGGCCCGGCGCCGAGGTGGTTGCCGAGCTTGGTGGTCTGCATGATCTGATAGGCTGGTCCGGCCCAATACTGACCGACAGCGGCGGATATCAGATTTTCTCTCTGAGCAGTCTCAATCAGGTCGGCGATGACGGCGTTGAGTTTTGCAGTCATATTGACGGCGCCAGGATATACTTGGATGCGAAAACGGTAACCGAGGCCCAGAACAGCCTTGGCGCAGATATAATCATGTGCCTTGATGAATGTGTAAGTTACGGCTGCGTTCGAGATAAGCTTGAAAAGGCGGTCGAGCGCACCCTCAGATGGGCCAGGGAGTGTAAAGAGTCTCACAACCGTGCCGGGCAGTTGCTGTTCGGTATTGTTCAGGGGGGAATCGACCTTAAGTTACGAGAATATTGCGCCGGTGAGCTGTGTAAGCTGGATTTCGACGGGTATGCAATCGGCGGCTTGAGTGTTGGTGAAGGTCATGATAAAATGGTCTCAACTGTCGAATATACAGCGCCTCTTCTGCCGGAGGGGGCGCCGAGATATTTGATGGGCGTTGGAATGCCGGCCGATATTATCGCTGCCGTGCGGGCCGGTGTTGATATGTTTGACTGTGTTTTGCCCACCAGAAACGGACGTAACGCCTTTGCGTTTACAAAAGATGGGCCTGTCAGGTTGAGAAATAATGCCAATATCAGTAACAGCCGACCTATTGAGGATGATTGCGGGTGCTATTGCTGCAGGAACTTTAGCAGAGGTGCATTGAGGCATTTTTTTAACGTAGGTGAAATGCTCGGACCGATTCTGGTGTCGATACACAATGTTTCGTTTTATCAGAGGTTGATGGGCCGGATCAGGCAAAGAATTGAGGAAAGTACGTTTTGCGACTGGGCCGAGCGGCAGATTACCCAGGACAAATTTGCCGCGGCAGATGTTCAGTGTTAAAACTTCAAGCGAGTAAATGAACAACATAAATATTGAGCAGAGAAATTCAGGCTTTTATTAAAAAGGGGAATCAGAATGAATAATTTTTATATTTTAGCGACGGCAGACGGCCAGGCCACCGAAGGCGAAGTCATCAGCAGTGAAGCAATGGAACAGACAACCGAGGCGGTAACCGCTGAGAATGGAACACCGGCCGCCGGTGCGAAAGAACCCGCTCCGAAACCTCCGGCATCACCGTTAATGCAGCTTTTGCCGTTTGTTTTGATCTTCGTCGTGATGTATTTGTTTCTTTTCAGGGGCCCGAAGAAAAAACAGCAGCAGCACCAGCAAATGGTACAGTCGCTCAGGAGAAACGACAAGGTTCGGACGATTGGCGGCATTATCGGCACGGTTATCGACATAAAAGACGATGAGATTACGCTTAAGGTCGATGAGGCGAACAACACAAAGATAAAAATTGCGCCCAGCGCGATAAGCAAAAGCTTATCGGAAGATTAATGAATAAATTTATTTTTTGAGAAACTATCGGGAAAGGAGTTATGGGTAAAAAGATAACATGGAAAGTATTGTTAATTGTTTTTCTGGCCTCTCTTGCGGCCTGGAACGTATATCCGCCTAAAGACAAGCTCAAATTAGGCCTGGATCTGGCAGGCGGAACAAGTCTCGTTTACCAGATTGACACACGTGGTCTCGAAAGAGCCCAGAGAAAAGATCTTGCACAGAGAATGATTCCGATTCTGCTGAGGCGAATCGACCCTACGAACGTGGCTAATATTGTGATGCGGCCTCAGGGTGATACACGAATTGAAATTCAGTTGCCCGTAGCAAGTGCTGAGACACGCAAGAAGCGACAGGCTTACGAAAAGGCCCTGGAAGAGCTTGAGAAAACCAATGCCAATCTTTTGACAATTCGCAGCGCTCTTTCAGCCGACGAGGCGCAGCGACAGAAGGTTTTTTCTGAATTCGCCGGCGATTCGGTCGAAAGGCGGGAGATACTTGAAAATTTAGCCTCGGCTTACGATGCGCGCAAGGCAAAGCAGGCCGAAAGAGACGATCTTGCTTCGAAGTTGTCGCAGGTTCGCGAAAATATCAAATCAGCGGGTCTGCAGGATGACTTTGTTGAAGCAATGGCACCTCAGTGGTCGAAGCTTGAAAAAGAGGCTCGAACCGAAGCGATAACCCGGTTCCTGGAACAGAATGAGCCGGGCGACATCGGTCTTGTTGAAACGGTGGCAAACCTTTTCGAGAACAAAAAGAAGCTTATCGAAGAATATGTTGATTCTTACTCAAAATGGGCCGGGGTGGTTAACGAATTGGCAGAGCCTGAAACCGGACTCAACGCCCAATATGACCAGGCGGTAGAGAGACTTTCGGAACTGAACCTCAGCATTGCCCAGTTGACGGACGTTTTGGAACTGCCCACCGAATCGGCACAAAGGCAAACACAGATTGATGACTTTGTCCTCAGGTTCCCCAAACGTGAGGAAAAAATTAACGCCGTCATCAGCGCATTTGACGAATACCGTCGGGACCGGGGAAGGCTGGACGACCCGGAGGACCTCAAGAGAATGCTCAAAGGTGCCGGTGTGCTGGAGTTTCGGATACTTCCGACCTCAAACGACGGCAAGGTTACAACGAGCGAATTGGAAGGGTATAAGGAGGCTCTGAGGACCAAGGGCCCCAAACAGGCCCTGGGAGGCAATTATGTATGGTGTCAAATAGAAGATGTTTCAAATTTCCCGACCGGTTTCAGGGACATCGGCCAGCCTGCAATCGGAACCTTTGGTGATAAGTATTATGTCCTGGCAAGCAACCGAAAAAATGAATGTATGCTTCGCGGTACCGGAACGAAGGAGTGGAAGCTCAGGAGGGCCTATCCGACAACCGATTCCAAGACCGGCAGGCGGGCAATCGGTTTTGACCATGACGAGGTTGCAGCGGGGATGTTCTACACCGTAACAAACAACAATATCGGAAGGCCTTTGTGTATCCTGCTTGACGGTGAAGCGATATCAGCGCCTGTAATTAATGACGCTATCAGGTCCAGCGGCGTGATAACGGGCGACTTTACAGAAACTGAAGTTACAGATATGGTGAACAAACTCAATGCCGGCTCTTTTCCGGCCAGGCTCAGCGAAGTCCCGATATCGGAAAAGAGTATCGGCGCCACTATCGGAGCCGATAACCGTGACCAGGGAATCAGGGCCGGACTGATTGGTCTGGCCGCCGTCGCGGTATTTATGCTGGTTTACTACCTCCTGGCAGGTTCGATCGCGGATGTTGCCCTCCTTATGAACATTCTGTTTGTACTTGGTATGATGGCGGTGTTTCGGGCTACATTCACTTTGCCGGGAATCGCGGCGATAATCCTGACTATCGGTATGAGCGTTGATGCAAATGTACTGATTTTCGAACGTATTCGGGAGGAACAGCAACGAGGTTCGAGTCTGCGTACGGCAATAGCAACCGGCTACCAGAGAGCATTCAGGGCTATTTTTGATGCGAACGTTACGACGTTTATCACCGCCCTTATCCTGTTTATGGTGGCGTCTGAAGAGATAAAAGGCTTTGCAATTGTGCTTATGCTGGGTATAGCATCGAGCATGTTTACGGCACTTTTCGTTACGCGTGCAATATTTGATTTCTTAGTCGCAAAACGCATCGTCAAAGAACATTTGCTGATGCTGAGGCTTGTTCGAAATCCTCAGGTAAACTGGATGGGCCTAAAAGGCGTTTTCTTTGCGATTTCATTGGCGCTTATCGCCGGCGGTATGGGCGTGTTCTTTTTTCGAAGCGACACAGAGAACAGTAAGTATGATATTGAGTTTACGGGGGGAACGAGCATTCAACTCAATCTCAAAGACGGCACCGATTTGACCAGAAGCGACGTGGAAAAGAGAATACGGGAAAAAGGCGAACAGCTCAATAATCCCGGTCTTAAAGCAGCTAAGGTTTACAGCATTGGCCGGACGCAACTTCAATACGAAATAACCACCACCGAAACCAATGAAACAAGAGCAACCATAACTTTCAACGAGCCGGGTAAAGAAACGGTTGAAAGTGTAAAAAACGCAATCGAAAGGACAGCCGAAAACGAGTCCGTTACATTGTATAACCTGTCAGTCGGCAAAAAGGGGCAAGACTTTGTTGTCTCCACAAGCCAGGTCAACAGGCAGCTTGTGAGGGATATACTTAACAAAGCCTTCGCCCCCGGTGCAGAGGTCTCCGAGCCGGTGGTCAATGAAATTGTAAGCCGGGCACTCAGAGAATCCTTCGCCGACCAGCTTGATGTCCGGGAAAATCTCGGGGCATCCATAGCCGCCGTCGAAAAAGTGACAGAAACCGACGTGGAGCTGGCGGACTTCCTGGGTGGTATCAAAATCAGTTGTAACCTCCAAAAGCCTACAACATACGAAGATTTGGCAACAAGATTCAAGGACATCCGATTCAAACCGGATATGCAGGAGCTGGTATGGTATAGCTATAAACTCCTAAGCGAGGAGCTGACAGAGCCGGCCCCCGGCGATACTATCAACAGCTTCGTTTATGTCAGCGTACATCCGGAAGCCGGCTATCGGGAGTTAACCGATGACGAGTTCAACAGATTCGTTGAAAACGAAAGAGCCAAGATTATAAACGCCGCTTCACTCCAGACATCCCTTGCCCGTGTTACACAAATCGACCCTTCCATCGGTGCTCAGTCGAAAACACGTGCTCTGGTTGCAATTATACTTTCTCTGGCTGCAATTGTGGCGTATATTTGGATTCGATTCGGAACCGCCAGGTATGGTTTCGCTGCTATCGCGGCGCTCGTGCATGATGTCTGCATTACATTAGGCGCTGTAACGGCATGCACTTATCTTGCATCTACAGGAATTGGCAAAACGCTTCTTATCGGTGACTTCAAGATAAACCTTGAGATGATAGCGGCCTTTTTAACAATCATCGGTTATTCCCTCAACGACACGATTGTTGTGTTTGACAGGATTCGTGAAAACCGGGGTAAATCGGGCAAGCTGAACGAAAAGATGATTTCTGACAGCATCAATCAAACCCTCTCCCGGACTCTGCTGACCTCGATGACCACGTTTATGGTTGTGCTTGTGATGTATATCTGGGGCGGCGCGGGCCTGAGGGGATTCACGTTCGCGATGCTGATTGGGATATTGATAGGTACTTATTCTTCCGTGGCAATAGCGGCCCCCATATTGCTGTTGGGGTCAAAGACGCTTTCGTCAAAGTAACCTGAGAGAAGACGGGTGCCGCACCGGTCAAAAATGCGTAAGGATTTGAAAACCGGAATACTGTTCGGGTTAGTGCTCTCAATAAGCGCTATCGTAATAATGTCCGTTTGGCCGGAAGAAAATGTCCAGACCAGGCTGAGCCGAAGCCGAACCGCCGGGGTTGAGGTGCCGGCAGCAGAAACGGTACCAAGTGACCAGGAGCGCATCGAGTCGGTGGATGCCGACTCCGCCGCTGAGACTGAACCTGTCGTGGAGCTTAGAGTAGCGCACAAAGAACCCAGAGAAGGCGCCGACCCGGAGGGTGAGCAAAACCCGAAGCCGGAAACGGTATTTCAAAATGCCGAAGACAGACAACCGGTGCAAATCCACGTAGTTGCCGCCGGCCAGACTCTGTCGTCTATTTCGGCGATGTATTACGGCACCGGCGGCCGGTGGAAAAAAATTCTCGATGCCAATCCCAAAGTAATTGCGGACCAGGACAAACTCTGGCCGGGCATGCGCCTGGCAATCCCTGAATAGTCATTAACAGAGACCGACAGAATAAATATACAGCACTCATGTCGCCCTGAGCCAAGTGCGGTGCCAGTATGATAATGGTACAAGCAATCCGCCCGATACACTCCTGCAATTCATTTAACACCAAATTCTACGCGGGGTTTTTTGCCAGTCATTCCAAACTCGATTTGGAATCCAAAAAAAATTGTAATTGCGACTTAGACCAAAGCAACCACTGAAATCTCTGATCTGACGCAATTTAGATTGCTTCGCTTCGCTCGCAATGACAACCCGGCATCTTTTCAACAGAGCATTAAAGGCCCTTAAATACATTCCTTGGTGCCGTATCTGGTTCTGTTATTCAGATAAAACCGGTATTTACTGGACTCAGCCCGGAAGTCGTATAAAATCTGAAAATGTTCTGCAGATAAAAGATAAGGATTGTCATTCTGAATCCGGCGTATCACCGGGCTACCATACTTCGGGATACACTACGGATGAAGAATCTCTCGTTTGTAAACGAATAAGGTTCTTTGCCCACGGCTCAGAATAACTTTAGCAAAGTTGGGAGGATAAGACCATGTTAGGAACATTTGGAATGGTGGGAGCGGCCTACGGCACCGCTCAGGTCGCTTCTGCGGCGGCGGCAAGCGATGCGGCAAGGGCTAAAAGCAGGGCCATTTCGGTTGAACGCCACGTAAGAGTGCTCCAGGCAAATCTCGCCAAGAGCATGATGATTAACGAGGCGTTGTGGGAGCTGATTCGAGACCGGCACGGCCTGACCGAAAAAGACCTCCACGATAAACTCTACCAAATCGATATGCGCGACGGGATTCTTGACGGCAAAAACCAGCGAAAGACGGTCGAGTGCCCCAACTGCGGTCATACTGTCTCGCCCAGACACCCTGCCTGTATCTACTGCGGTCAAGTCATCGACGACTCGGTATTTGCAATCAGCTAAGATTAAATCAAAAATATCTTCAGGATTCTTAACCCGGCCAGTCGCCGGTGAAAACTTCGACCGCAGGGCCTGTCATATATACGCAATTGTCCTGCTCACACCAGTTAATCTCGAGATCCCCGCCGGGTAGATGAGCTAACACGTTACGACCGCACCTGCCCGTAAGCGCACCGGCTACAACACTTGCGCACGCACCGGTACCACAGGCAAGAGTTATACCGCTGCCCCGCTCCCACGTCCGCATGCTGATTTCAGCCGGACCATGAACCTTAACAAAATGAGCATTGATTCGATTTGGAAAAAGCTCGTGATGCTCGATTAGAGGCCCCACCCTGCAAAGCTGTGTCTCATTCAAATCATCACAGAAAAAAACCGCGTGAGGATTGCCCATCGAAACACAAGTCATTAAAAACCGCTCGCCCGCGACTTCAATCGATTCATCAACTACTCTTTCGCACCCCATAGCTACGGGAATATCCGATGCACGCAATACAGGTACGCCCATATTCACGCAGACCCTGCCAACCTTGTCATACTCGTCAATCTCAAGGCCGAGTGTAAGCACCCCCCGGCCCGTTTCAATCTGTAATGAATTTTCAAACGTCCCCTGACCGGGGATAGAAAGCTCGTCCCCCCTTGCCGACAGATGATGCTCATAGACATACTTGGCCACGCATCTTATCCCGTTGCCGCACATCTCGGCTTCCGAGCCGTCCGCATTGAATATACGCATTCGGACATGGGCCGAATCGGCCGGACAAATCAAAATCAAACCGTCTGCACCGATGCCGGTATGCCGGTTGCTCACCCGTTTGGCCAAAGACGCAGCATCTTTAATCTGCTCACTGAAGCAGTTGACGTAAACATAGTCGTTGCCCAAACCATGCATCTTTGTGAACTTCACGAAATTATCTTCCAGATAAAGAATTTGAAAAAAGTAAGGATAATATCAATTTACCGTACAGTCAAGAAAATGATGTTTATGCAGCAATTGAAAGGTCAAGGCCGAGTCCATCGAGCATTGAGTATCAAGTTTACTTAGCCCCGGCACCAGTGGCCGGGGTTCATTTAGCCCCACGTTTTACGTGGGGTCTTAACCGAAAAATTCAATGCGGACCCCAAAAGGGTGTTAAATTACTACTCGCCGGATTCAGGTTCCCCGGCAGCTTCCGCCGCGGGAACTTCTTCGGCAACAGCAGGTTTTCTCGTATTTTCTTCGATCCTGAAAAGTGTCAGCACCAGTTCCATATATATTCGCAAAACGATAACCAACAGCACGAACACAATTGGCGCTGCAATCACGTGTAACAGCCCTACTGCAAAGCCTTTTGTAAAGGCCGTTACAATCAGCATAAGCCCAAAAAAGGCCGCAATTGCGATACCGAGCATATACAAAATCTTTATTACACGCGTCGTGATAAACTCAGTAAATGACAGGTCAAACAAACAATTCCAAAATCCTTTTTTCTCTTCCATAATTATTACCTCACATATTTTTTTCCAATATCCCACTAAAAATGTCTTTCGACAAACTCAGGATCCGTGGGAAAAAATATTTAGCCTGCGGCCCTGCCGCAGTTTACTAATCATAAAATTACACTTGGTAAAGAAGAATTTTATCGTTTATTCACTTTTATACCCGCTGTCGGCCGCGAGTCAAGTGATTGCAAATTCCTTTTTGCGGGTGTTCATCTGGGCCTTAAGACGTGCGATAATCGACGAGTGCATCTGTGACACACGTGATTCGGACAGGTCAAGAGTCGCACCGATCTCCTTCATCGTCATCTCTTCATAATAATACAAAACGATGATAAGCCGTTCCGCCCGAGTTAAGCCCTTGGTTAAAAGACCTTTAAGGTCCCGTTTTTGGGCTTCAACCAGAGGATTCTCGCTCTTGCTGTCCTCGATTATATCTATTTCGCGAATATCTTTTTCGCTCTCGGATTCGGCGAACTTATTACTTAGCGAAACCAAACCGACCGCGTTGGCGTCTCGCTGAAGCCTGCGAAACTCCGTCATATCCAGGTTCAACTCGTCAGCTATTTCCTTTTCAGTAGGCAGGCGTCCAAGATAGGCCTCGAGTGTCTGAAGGGCATTTTCAAGCTGGTGTGCCCGAGCTCGAACCAGCCGGGGAACCCAGTCCATGCTTCTAAGCTCGTCAAGAATGGCCCCCCGAATCCTTGGTGTGCAATAGGTCTCAAACTTTACACCCCTCTCCGGGTCAAACGCATCAATAGCATCCATCAGCCCGAATATACCCGCACTGACAAGGTCGTCAAGCTCAACTTTGTCGGGGAGTTTTGCATATATTCGGTCCGCGGTGTACTTTACGAGCGGCAGGTAGTTCTCCATAAGGAGATTACGATGATGCTCGTCCCTCGTTTGGAAGAATCCTTTCCAGACTCGGCCGATGTCTTTTAGCTGGGCTGTCTTCATATCCTTAACCTCCGTGTAAATCAGTCGGATACTATTTTGCGCCTTTCAGGTCCTATAAGCTGACCTGTTCTTGAATTTTCACTTCCTTTGCCTGACTTGTTATTGGCCGGCAAACATATTGTATCGGTCATCGAATAACACCGGCTTAAAAAAGCCTTGTCCCAAACTTAAGCAAAATCCTGTTTTGCTTTTGATGTTATAACAACCACAAGCCCACGACCGATAAAATCAAAAATTCTCGACGAACAGGGCAGTCGCCTGAAAAAAACAAATAAAACCGGCATTATTCAAATTAAATTGTCAGATAGAAAATTTGTCCGCACTTTATCGCTTCTTGCTTTCAAGCAGCTCAGCGGCGGTTCTTTTGTTAATCAGGTTTTCAGAAAGCTTGTCAATCTGAAGTTTCAGGTATTTTTCTGTATCCTTTTCAAAGAGCCATTTCGCATAGTCATCTACTATGGGTATAGTCTCGAAGCTGCCGTCGGGGCCGAACTTGATATGCTTGCTGTCTCTGAGCAAAAGCCTTTTGCTTCTAATGTGCTCTGAAACCGCTTCGGTTATCAGTTCGGCGAACTCAACCACGTCAAGGTCGGCGGGTACAAAACCGGGTGTCGCTACGGCCTCTATGTTATGCGTCAGAATTTGATGCCGCCGTTCGGTAAACTCCAGTATCTTGACGAGCAACTCGGCAATGTTATCCGTTATTATTGTCGATATATTTATATTCAACTTAAGCCGCCAATCATAAGTTATCTCTTTAAAAAATGTAGTTGCGACATTATCTGTCACTCATACCTTGATTCTCTGTCAATATCTTCCTTATCTCGGTTAATGTCTTGCCCTTCCTAAGTTCCATAATTTTGGCGAGTCTTCGGAAAACGGATTCATCGTAGAGTCGATGCCCTCCATCAGTCCAGCCCGCCTCGTGTATCAAACCCATTGTTGTGTAATTATGAATAGTCTGCCTCGAAAAGGGCGTAAAACGAACGACCTCCCCAATTCGATAAAGCTTTACAGGAATTGTGATTTCAGGTCCCTTTCCCACTTTGAGATTACTCAAATAAGGCCGTATCTCTATTCTTTTTCTTAAATCTTCTCTTGGCCGGTGACCAACGAACAGCCCGGCACCAGCACCCGGTTAACCATCCTGCGACCATCCAGTAGCTTATTCATAAGAAAAAATAACTTTTACAATTTGCAAAATGTAAAATGCATTAGTGTTTGTGTCAACCCTTTTTTTTATTTTTTTGAAAATTTTTAAAAAAATTTTTTCCCAGCCACTTTTGACATGAGCAAGCAACCGGATTTTGCGGGCTTGCCGACTGCTATTTATGATGAAATCGTCCTTAATCAGACCGCTAAAAAATCCGATATAGAAGCTGAGGTCGAAAGGTTCAGCGTTAATAAGCCTCTGACAAATAAAGAGTTAAGCGAGCATGATGGAAAAAGACGGTTCAAATAGCCAGCAGTGGCCGGCTTGTGGTTCCGATAATGTGTATCGACTGGAGGTCATAACCCCCTTAGTCCAGCAGTTGAGTTGCCTCGACATAAAAAGGATTGCCGACATCTGCATCAACGAGATTCCAAAACTGCTAAATGCCAGACTTGCTTCGCTGTACATTCTGGACGAAGCAAGCGACATTCTTCATCTTGAAAAGAATAATCATCCATTTCTTATCAATAACATTGTCTCGCTTAACCAGAATCCCCCTTCACCAATGGTTGCTGCTGTCAGGACAAAGGAGCTGATGCTCGTTGACGATATAGAATCTTACACTAAGCCCGATATCAGCAAGACCCAGAGGGCATTTTCCCGGAACTACCAGACCAAAGGCTGCATTATTGCACCTCTCATTTGCCTCGGCAGGGTAGTCGGTGTGCTGAACCTGACGGACAAAAACGATGGTGGCTGCTTCACAGCCGACGATATCGTTGCAATGGAGCTGTTCCGGCAACTGATTGGTGCGTCCATCGGCAACATAAATCTGTTCGAGAAGACCCAGCGGCAGGCGAAAACGGACGGTCTGACGGGTATGCTCAACCACCGAACCTTCTATGAGACTCTCGAAACCGAGTTGCGAAGGTCCCAGCGGTACGGCGGACAAATCTCTATCATCATGGCCGATATCGACAACCTAAAGCCGATAAACGATAATTTCGGCCACCGGGCCGGCGATATGGCAATTAAGCAGATCAGCAAAAGAATAAGCGCCTGCATTCGTCAGATTGATATTGCCGCACGATACGGAGGTGACGAATTCGCCGTCATCCTGCCCAACACCTCACTCGGTGATGCGATAGTCGTTGCCGAGCGTATGGTCAACATGATTTCCGATTCACCGATGAACTGGGAAAGAAAGGAAATAAGGCTTTCAATCAGCGTCGGCGTAGGCCAATACAACGCACAGGTCTGCTCGGACGATGTTACAAAGGCCACCGACCAGGCCCTTTACGCCGCAAAACAGGCCGGCAAAAATACCATAAAGGTCTTCGACCCCGAGTGAATAAAAGGGTAAAGGAGCACGGTAATTTTTCATGTCTTTTTTGTTTGCGTTAACAACCAGGGCTTAAAACCCGTGGCATAGCCGCTTCGGGCTTCGCCCGCCCGCCTTCGGCGGGCAACTTCATCCACGGGTTGAAACCCGTAGAATTGCGGCGGAATATTAAAAACTAATTTGTCGCCCCCTGCGGTAAGTTCGGCTCAAAAATCTCTTTCAGCCTGGACATTATAGCTTCCATCTTGTCCACAGGCTCTTCAGCCTGCTGGGCAGCAGCCGCACTTGTACGCTCGTCAATTACATAGGGCGTAATAAAAGCCAACAGCTCGCTGTTTGTCTGAAGCGTCTCCTCATGACTGAACAAAGCTCCGGCAACCGGCAGATCGCCCAGAAGAGGGACTTTTCGGCGTACTTTGCTATCCTTTTGAAAGAGGATACCTCCAAGCAGGATCGTTTCACCATCGTTGACTATCACATGTGTTGTGGTATTAAGCTTATTAACGGCAACCTGGGTGTTTATAAGCGCACTGCTTACTTCCGAAATTTCCAGATTTATGGTCGTATCGACTGCCTTTTCAGGTGTTATATTGGGCCTTACACGAAGGGTTACACCTACATCACGATACTGGTACGAGCGGGTTACCGACTGCCCTGTAGGATCGGTCTTATCGGTGTCAAGAAAAGCTATATTGTCGGCTTTTACGAAAACAGCTTCTTCATTATCCTTCGTCCACAAAGTCGGCTGATTCAGTATCCTCGCATTGGTTTTTTTCATCAACAAATCCACAAGGACATTAACGCTGGCAGTGGTAGTGAGTGTCAGCGAACCAAATGTTTCTACATTCGTCAATTCATTCAGCACTCTGACGGCATTTTCTTCAAGTGTTCCAAATGCAGACGGATCGGTAGCAAGCTGAACTCCCAGAGACGTCATACTCGTATGATCAACCTGCAAAATTACCGCCTTTATCATCACCTGTTTGCCGGGCTGGTCTAATTCTTCGATCATCGCTGTAATCGCATCGAGATACTCCGGAGGGGCAAGAACAAGGATGGCCTTGCTGCGATGGACAGGGATAAACCTTATCTTACCTATAAGGTTGCTCGTAGGCATCTTTGTGTCGGTAGTTCGGGTCCCACGGTCCCACCACGGAGTAATAATCTCGGTCGAAGTGCTACCGGAATCAGTTTGTGCACTGCCTGAATCGCCGCTGGCTGTAGCGCTCATTGTATCCACCGACAGGCCCCGCTTGCTCCTGCGAAGTGTAGCCGTGGTACCAGGCTCGTTTAATATCGCGTTTAACTGATCACACAAATCCTCAGCATCGGCGTATTTAAGCGTTATCACCCGGGGCACCTCAGCCATTTCCTGGCTGTCTAACTGCCTGACAAGCTTCTCGATAACGTCATAAGCCTCGGGAATCTTGCTTATAACTATTATCTTCTTTGTGTCAGGCACCGCTTCAAAGGTCAGCGCACCGTAAAGAGTACCAACAATCTTTTTCTGCTCATCCGCATCGTCGCCAAAACCAAAGAAAAATCTCATAAAGCTGCGACTGCTGTCCGCACTTTTCTCCGTGAACAGCTTATCCAATAGAGTTACCATCTGTACAGGGTCTGAATTCTTCAGCGAGATGATCCTGTACTGGTCTTCTTCGACATCTACCGGGATGTCCCATTCTTTTATCTGGTTTTCAATCTTTGTAAGATTTGCCTCCGAGGCTATTACCGTAACCTGCTTCAATGTCGGATATGATACCACTTTCACCGCGTCCTCAGGTCTGACATTACTGTACCTGTATCTACTGGAACCCCTGCCGTAGGAATAAGTTGAAAAGCTACCAGCAGCACCTTCGTACAGACCTTCGATATTCTTTTTAATCTGGTCGGGATCCGCATGTTTGAGTTTGAATGTCCTTTCCCTGAATATATCCAGTGTCGGAAGGTCGACATCGGCAATAAGCTTTTCCACGATTTTGCGATTCTCTTCACTGCCAAATATAATTATCTGCTTCGACTCAGGCAGTGCCTCAACCACTATGTTTGCCTTAAGGTCGGTGCCCGGCATCTCGCCGATTGTCCGGTTGACGGCCCTGGCAACCTCTCGCGCATCAACATACGTAACAGCAACTACCGTCTGTTCGGGCTTAACAGCTTCCTCAATATCCAGCTTCTTAATCCATTCAGCTATCGCCTTCATATCATCGGCCGAGGCTCTGGCTATAATCCAGCCCTGTTTGGGTACAGGTATCAAGGTCGCTGAAATCTCTTCAGACTCAATAACCACTGATACCGCAGGCTTGGCTGAATCGCTGGAAGATGGTGACGAGCCTGAGGACCTTCGGCCCCTGTCCCTGTTACTTCGGCTGCGCCGGGAACTATCCTGGCCTCCGGTCAGAATCAGCTTCAGCACCTGAACAACCTCACCGGGGTCGGCGCTTTTGAGTTCAAATATCTGTTCTACGATTTGCTCGGATTCGGGGACATCAAGCTGTTTGATGATTTGTTCGATGCGCATCAGGTTGTCAACCGTATCGATAACCGACACGTTACCGGTGCTTTCAATCGCCGTAACGTGTCCGTACTCTGCGGTCAAAGGTGTGATTATTTCCGACAGGCGTGTAGGACTGTAGTTTTTCAGCTTGAAGAACTTTTCAACCACCTGTGATTTGTTCTCTATCCGGGCAAGCGGATCATCTACACCAAGGGTCGGCACAGCACCGAGTTTTGCCTGTGCGATGGGCTTAAGAAAAATCCTGTCATCAGCAATCTCTGCGACAACACCTCTTGCGCGCAGTGCCGCGTAAATCAGCGATAGCGCCTTTTCGCGCGGCATCTTTTCGCTCGAATAGATGGTAATCTTTTGCCCCATTACATCTTCGCTGGTGGGGATGACAGCCTTGCCGGTCCAGTCGCCCAGTGTCTGAATAATTTTCTTCATCTCCACATCATTCAGATTCACCGCCTCCAGAAGGTCATCGTCTTCGGCAGGTTGATTGGGGTCTGAAGAATCACCAGCCTGGCCACCAAAATCCCGACGTCCCCTTCCTCTTCGACCTCTTTCCCACCCTCTGCCTTCCCTGTCTCGTTCACCTTCTTCGGCGTCTGTTGTGCTACTATCAGCCTCAGTCGAAGTCTCCTCGGCCTGTACCGATTCGGCGCTTTGCGACTCTGCATCAATACCTGGGCTCGGCTTATACACACAACCCCGCCAGATAATTGCAGCCACTACAACCAAAAATACCATGAATATAAGTTTTGAACGTTTCATCTTTACTCCTTTGAACTTCACTACTGCCCGGACTCGAATTCTCGGCGCCGCTGACGGAAAAACTCGCGCCTTTGGTCAGGAGACATATCCCTTACCCGGTCTCTAAGCTCGCGTCTCTCATCTTCAGACATATCAAAGAAGCGACCAAACCTGCCCCTACCGAATCTCCTCTCATCTCTTCGGCCTTCATCCGGAGGTGCGGGTCCAGCACGTCTTTCGCTTCGATCTTCCGATTTGGTCGCCCGCCTCGGAGCCGACCGGCCTGAATCCCTCCCGGAAGGGGTTTCAAATGGATACAGCTTCTTTTCCTTTTCCTCCCACAATATCGTTACCTCACGCGGGCCGACAGCCAAAATTTTCGCTCCTTCTACTTCGTCACCAACCTCGTACCACTCACCGTTGATAAGCACTTTGCTCCCCAAAATAGCGCTGCAGGTCGGTGGCTCGGGCTTTTTCTTTTGTTCTGTGAAAAAATTCCTTTCCTTAATCTTATCCGCAGCGGCGCGATTCGCCTCGATACATGCCTCGACCGCTTTATCATTTTGTCCGTTTCCGGCGAGGATCCGGGCTATTCTGCCTTTTGTACGAACCGACGTAACCGCAAATCCTAATATCCTGCCTGCTATTACAACCGCCAGAAACAATGAAACCGCGAACAATACTCTGGAAATGTTCACCTTATGTTTTCTAATATCTTTCAATCTCATAACGTGTCTCTATGAAAATTGTCATTTAACGAAAGTCGATACGGTCAGTACCATATCTATCTGCTCGCGATTTTTTTGATTGCATTTTAGCTGCAACTCTTCGACACCGACCAGATAAGGATTTTCGTTGAGTCCAGCCAACAAATCCAATACCTGTGCAAATTTGCTTTTGCCACGACATTGTAGCCGTAAAACCTTATGCCCGCCTTGCTGCTTCGATCTTGAAGATTGCAGATACTGCAGGCCCGTTACATTTATGCCGGCCTTTTTTAACTGTTCATTAAACTTGTCCCGAAACAAAGGCCCCTGCACACCTTCCGCATCGGGCATTTTGAGCTTAGGAACAATTGAAACCAAACCAGCACGCTTGGCCTCTAAACCACTACTCCCAGACGTTATGCTGTCAAGCCGGGTTCTTTCTGTCTTCAGGGCCGACCTGGCTGCGAGCCAGCCATCCATCCATGGATCTATCACAAAGGCATACGCCAGAATCAATACAACTCCGACGCTGCCTAATTTCAATGCCCTTTTATCTGTCTCGCTTAGTTCCACTAATCCGACTCCCTAATTCTTTCTGGTAAAATTCTTATAATGAAAAGTCATCTTGAAACCGACCTTGCCTTTGTCCCTTCCAACCGCTGAGCTTTGAATCTTGACCTCTCTTATACCGCTCTTTTCGCCAAGCTTTTTTTGGAATTCATACAATTGATCGTAACTCTTGCAGCTTCCGCTTATATTAACAGCCTGGCGTTTCCGGAACATAATGGTATCAAAAATCATCCCCTCAACCTTGCTTTCACTAATCTTGCCCAATAAATCCAGCATGTCCGGTCTCTGAGCCGCAATGGTCTTACGCATCTGCTGCCGGGCTATCAGCACCGCTGCGTTCATCGAATCGGGGTTACCAGGCGCCGAGTACATATGTTTTCGAAGCTGGGCAAGGCTTGCTTTATCAATGGCGTAAGAGACCAGCACAAACAAGATAACCATCAATACGGTAATTATGCACGGACGTTTCAATGCCCCTGTCGTCCGACCTGTTCGGGCCGTAGAATACAGACCTTCAAATAGATTAAGCTCATTCGGTTCCGGATCCAGAGCCAACATTGCCCCGCCTATAGGCCCAATGTATTCAATGGCATCTTCAGTGCTTATTTCTTCGTACGACTCCATCAATCCCGGCCTCGACGCCGCTGCGATTGCATTTACACCGGCATCCTTAAGGTACGAAATCAGCTTTTTGTGTGTCTTGATATCCTCTAACAGTACCACCACTTCTGTATTCGTATCATCGCTCAGCCCAAAAAGCTCCAGTCCGTTCCGCAAGTCATGCACAAAAAGCTCAGCCGTGCCGCACCAATCCGCCGGCTCAGATAAATGTTTCAGGTTCGTATCAAGAGTTACAGCGCTGCTCAATCGCCCGTTCTCTGCAAGAATTATTCCGGTACCGGCCCCGGTGATATTTATAACCACCGCCTTGCCACTTGTTCCCCCGAAAAGCTCACGCCATGCCTTAACTACCCCCTCGTAACCCAGCAGAATCTTCGATGCTCCGAAACTCCGCGCCAAAGATACATAATCCCTCAAACCTTCTGTCTTCCCGGCCGCTATTGTAACGCCACGCTTGGCGCCCGCTGCTTTATCCGCACGCCAGCATACCTGCATCCGGCTGACCGGCAGCGGCAGTAGCGCCTCTGCCTGCATCTTCACAACAGAGTCAATCCGGCTGCCGGTAACAGGAGGTATATCAATACGATAGAAAACCACCCCCTTTGACTCGGCGACGATTATTACCGGCTCATTACTCTGTCCAGGGAAACTCGACTGGGCCGAATTTACCTCCTCATGCAGAAATGATTCGACCTCGGCCATATCGTTACTGTCAAAGGTCCGCTTCCAAAGCAACTCATATCCGCGGGCCGATTTTCGCAGCTTCACCGCCTTAAACGGACCCTGGCCTTTACAACCCGTCGATATTGCAATCACACTTCTCATATCATCTGCTATACCCATAGCGTTATTCAATAGTCGGCTCCTGTCCTCTGGTATAGTATTTTTGCCGGGGATTTATCCCGGTCCACCACCGACTCTACCTTGCCCAGCGCCCCGGTCGCGTGTGCCCTCGATGTGCTGTGTACCGTAAAAACGCTCGAACGCGTCGTGAGCCGGTCTATGTAGTTCTTTGCTGCTTTTTTCGTGAACGACTTGACCCGGCCCATATCTCCAATGTCGGCCAGCCCATTGGCCAGACTGTTTCTGGTGGTGATAATATCCTCGACAATTTTTTCATCACCTTCGAATAAGGCCAAAAGAACCTCGGCAGGAGCCGTATTAACGTTCACTTTGCCCGGAATCATCTCCTCGTCGGTTGTCGTTATCTTGTCGGCTATCCGGAAAAAAGTTTCCATATCCAGAGGCTGCGGCTCATCCGAATCTCCGCCGTCCCGCTTTGCCTTTGATGGGCTGTCATCCGTAATCAATTCACCTATGCCCTCGAAGCCGTCGCCGCGATTCTCAACTATCCAACCGGCGTAAGACCTTTTTATATCAAGGCTCCTTCTGAGTCTGTTCTCGTTGGCTTTGTTAATGTTTATCCTGCCGCCACCGGTGGCATCGACGTTCTTTTCGTACGAATAGCATGTAAGATAATTTATCCAGCCTGCGCTTTTCTCAAAAATCTCATTCCCGGTCCCGCCGTACATTAATACCGGCGTAACACCTTTAACCAGGAGCATTTCTCGTATCGTCCGGAAATTACCGTTGCGGTTCCGGTATCCGTACGGCAGATTAACATAATAGCCGGCTTCTGCCCCTCCCTCGCGAATGTTATCATCCCCGTCCCGCCAGTCTAAGATACTGTCGGCAATCTCTTCGGTCATGTTCGCAAGCTCCATCAACTGCTCTTTTGTGGCCGTGTTGATATTCAACTTACCTGCTTCGTCGATTACCTCGACCGTGAAACTGCACCCATCCAACGGCACATCGTTAAAATCTGCGGGACTGCCCGCCCATAAATCATCAAAACTGTCACTGTAATTCGTCGCAAAATCATCGTTAAGCACCGCGATTACCGTCTCAACACCCGCCCGGCACGCCCACTTACACCGCATCTTTTCCGCCGACGCAAGGCTTATCCTCGTATCAAGCCGGCTCGTGTGGGCCACAGTCGTCATTATTACCGAAAGCAAAACAACAACCCACATCACACACACAAGCACCAGGCCCAGTTTCGCACTTTTCGCTCTCGTTTTATGTGTCTGCCCGGGTGCCACGGCCAAACAAGCCTTTCCTGAGAGGAGCCGAAGGGCTTGGCCGTGCTCTAACGATGAAATTCTTTTGGTATATGTGTAACGGAGCACCATATTCATTCGTTCTCGCCCCCTGCCGTCTCGTCCGAAGTACCCCGGGTTTGCCGGCCCATCCTGGGAAAACTCACGACAAAATTTTGCATCATTATCCTTGCCTTTTTCTCGTCATCACTCGTTCGTCCCATCAGGCTCACTTCCACAAGCTCCGGAAGCATACTTTGCTCAGGCTCCCACTGAATCTGCCATTCGCTGCCGTCAAAAAACTGCACATCAAAAGCAACAATATCCGCCGCTATAACCGTCAATACCCCCCCCTGCAATTCAATGTCATCCTCCATACCAACTATCGGACACAACCTTCGCATGAGTACTGTTCTTTCCTTTTCGTCTTTTTCTTCTTTATGGAGGAAGTATTGCACTTCATAAATATCACCCTCCGGCTGCCCCGGCCTGGCCGGTCCGGCGCCTACAACCCGCATAGTAAGGTCCGTCGCAAATCCGCCGGTGGTCTCAGAGATAACACCCACAAGTTTAGTCGCATCGGCATCGGTATCTCTGTACAGATTCATCATATCAGTACGCATCACATCAGCGGCGAACCTCAGCTCCTCGGCGCAGATGCAGTTGGCATCGAGCCTTTCGGTGGTACCCGTTACGGTTCGCAACGTCCCCAGGGCAACAAGCGCAATAAATCCGCCGAGCACCGAGGCCACCATCACCTCAACTAAAGTAAAACCCTTTCTATCGCGTCCCGCTTCCACCTTCGCCTTCCCTATTATCTGAACTCGGCGCTGACTCTCCGCTGTCGCTCGAAAGCTGCGTGCTGCCTGTGCCGTTAAAAACCGTTGCCGCCGATACCTGCCCTGCCCGACCGCCGGCGGACCAGGAAACTAACATATCAACCCGGTAAATATTGTCCGCCTCGCCTTCGGTTATATTGCTGCTCCAGTAGTAAACAGTACCGCCTTCGTCGTCATCGCCGAAGCTGCCTTCCGTTTGCCCGGCCTCCATGAATTGCTCTACCCCGATATAGTCAATCAAGGCTAACTGCCTGTCCAATAACTGCCAGGCTGTTTCGTTTTCTCTGTTTAGCTTCACACCACCAAGGCTCCTGTTTCCGATAGCGCAAATCGTAACGACCGCACCGCTCAAAAGAACCGCCGCAACTATCATCTCTATCAGGCTAAAACCTTTTCTGCTATCCGCCGTTACCATTGTTCCGCGTCCAAATCGAACACTTCAAGCCCCGTCTCCATAGCCTCGCCCGGTTCTATGCGTCCCTTCCCCGTCGCCGCCGAGATATATACCGTACAATGATTTTTCCCGTCACCAATCTGCAAAACACTCATGTCGGCCGTTCCGTTAGGCCGAAATACTACCACATTTTCGCTCTCAGCATCGGTGTAGAGAGCCCTGGACGTTATCTGAATCTCTTCAAACCTGACATCGCCGGCAAACTGACGCGGCTTCGAATAATGATTTGTTATAACCTCCCGGCCGTCCTGGGCCTGTGAATCCGAACCAGGGGCCGTCAGCAAGAAACTGTTGTTGGTTTTGTCCAGCATCAACCTGCAACTCGCCTGCTTTTCAACAGCGATAACCCTTGCATATTTCGCCGCCAAGAGAACCTCCCTTGCCGCCTTTTCAACCAGCATACGCTTATAAGTGCCGAAGTACATCACCCCCGAGGCACCCGCCACAAGGGCAATAATGCTCACCACAAGCAACATCTCTATTATGGTAAAACCGGCTCCGTGATATCGATACCTTTGTCCGACTCGTTTAATCATTATAAATGTCTTCGTCGTCCGTACCTTCCTGGCCGCCCTCCATCTTGTCCGCTCCGTAACTAATCAGGTCGAAGCTACCGGCGTTGATTACGCCTTCGGCAACGTACTCATAAGGATTGTCCCACGGGTCGAGAAGGTCGCTTTGCTTAAGATAGCTGCCGTTCCACTTCTCTTCTAGCTCGGCAGGAGCAATCAAAAGCGCCTCAAGTCCTTCATCCTGCGTAGGAAACCTGCCACAGTCGTAGAAAAACCTGCCGAGCGCGCTTTCGATAATCGCCATCTTGCTCTTTGCTATGTCCCGTCTGGCCTTACCGAGCCCCTTAAACATACGCGGAACAACAAATACCGCAAGCATCCCGATAATTATTACCACGGTAAGCACTTCTATTATCGTGAATCCCTTGTTTCGCATATCGAGTTCCTTTCCTGTCTCTAAAGCCCGACACCGCCAAGTTCCATAACCACAATAGGCAGCAGTGTCGCAGCGATAATAAATCCGATAATTAAAGCCAGCAGCAATATCAGCACCGCCGGAAAAATCGCCATAAATCTCGTTACAGCCGCGTCGGCGGCCTCATCAAACGTATCAGCGGCGTTCAATAAGAGTTCATCGAGTTTGCCCGTCTGCTCTCCGACAGAGACTATCTGAACCAAAAGCGGCGGAAATAGCCCGCTTCGCCCCAAAGGCTCGGCAAGTGCCTCGCCGGTTTTCACCTTAGCTGCCACCTCGTCAATCTCTCTGCCCAACTGTTCGTTGCCTAATGTATCACGAACAACGCCGAGCGCACTTAGTATTGTGATGCCGCTTTTTGTAAGAGCACCCAACGTCCGTGCGAATCTGCCTACAGCTATCGTCCGAAGGACAGGGCCTAAGACCGGTATCTTCAATTTGAAAACGTCCCATCTGAACCTTCCTTCGGGGCTTCTTTTCCATCTCGTTAGCCAATATACCCCCCCCGCTGCCGCAACTGCCACAAGCCAGCCAAACCGTATAAGAAAATCGCTCATCCCCATCAGCATCCGTGTCGGCAAAGGCAACACCGCAACACCGCCCGAAATAGTATTGATTATCCTCGGCAGTATCGCCGTTATGACGATAATCACCGAGATAAAACCGATGCCCAATACGAATATGGGATAGGCAGACGCGTTTTTCATGTTGGTACTTATCTTCTCATCCCTGTCGAGAAGTCGTGCCAATTGCGTCATTGTCTCATCAAGGATTCCCCCTGTCTCACCCACGCGCACCATCGATATGTACAGCCGGCTGAAAACCCGGGGCCTTTTGGCCATCGCTTCTGAAAGAGATTCACCTGCACGAACGGCATCGGCCAGAGCACCAAGAAGCTCCTTTACCGATGTCTTGTTTTGCTGAGCGCCGATTATCTCAATCGCGTCAAGAACGGCAAGGCCCGCCCGCAAAGCGGTGCTAAGTTGACTTGTAACTGCTAAAAGGTCTTTGCCGCTTATCCTGCCTGAGCCGATGCTTGGCCATTTTAATTCCACCCTGCCAAGAAACCGAGGAATTGCACCTTCAGCCACGGTTGCAGCCGATCCTGACGTCTCAACCAAATCTGTGGCAAAGTAATCCATCTGAGCCAGTTGGGCTACCGCATCTCGTCTGTCCACTGATTCCACGGTGCCGCTTATCGGCTTGCCCGCTCCATCGAATCCCTTATAGCTAAACTGAACCAAAGACCAACCTTGAAACCTAATTACCAAATACGACCTATCAACTCATTCATCATCGATACCCTGGGTTACACGCAGCACCTCTTCTGCGGTTGTGATACCCGTTAATATCTTTTCGATACCGTCGTGGCGCATACTCACGAGACCCGGCCCGGCTGCTTTGACAATCTTCTCGGTTGTCGGCCTGGACGCAATTAATTTGCGAAGTTTGTCCGATATCCTCAAAAGCTCGAATATTCCTATTCTGCCGCGCATCCCGGTATTGTTACACTCGTCACATCCCGTACCGTGATACAACTCGGCATCGGAATCAATCGTAACCGAATTACTCAAACGCCTGACAAGAGCTTCATCAGGCTTATAACGGCTTCTGCACTTTGGACATATCCTTCGTACCAGTCTTTGCGCAAGCACTCCTTCAAGTGAGCTTGCAAGGAGAAATGGTTCCACGCCCATGTCAATCAGACGAGTTACCGCCCCCGCAGAATCATTTGTATGGAGTGTCGAAAATACAAGGTGGCCGGTAAGGGCCGCCCTTATGGCGATGTCCGCCGTTTCTCTGTCTCGAATCTCCCCAACCATTATTATATTCGGATCCTGTCGAAGGATATGACGAAGTCCTCTGCTGAAAGTCAGCCCACGCCGGGGATTAACGGGCATCTGAATAATCCCGTCAAGCTGATACTCCACCGGGTCCTCAATCGTGATTATCTTAAGACTCGGCGAATATATCCTGTTTAGTGCCGCATACAATGTTGTTGTCTTGCCGCTGCCGGTCGGGCCGGTAACGAGTACAATACCATGAGCCTTACTCAGGCATTGCCTGAATTCTCCTAACGTATGTGCGTTCATCCCAAGGTCTTCGAGACTTATCAAGGCGCTGCTTCTGTCTAAGATTCGCATAGTCACCGATTCACCGAATATGGTCGGCACAGTCGAGACGCGGATATCAATCTTGCCCATTTTGCCTGCAAACTCGATGTGCCCGTCCTGAGGCACAAAGCGCTCTGCGATATTCATATGAGCCATGATTTTGATACGCGATACAATCGCGGCGTGAAGCTTCTTGGGAGAGCTTGATTTATCCATCAGCATACCATCGATGCGGTATTTTATTTTCAATTCCGTCTCGAAAGGCTCTATATGAACGTCGCTTGCCCTTGCATCAATCGCCTCTAACAAAACAAGGTTGACAAGATTCACAAGAGACGGCTGTCTCGCCAATTCATGCAATTTAGCGGCCGATATCTCTCCATTGCCGTTTTCTTCGCCCCCGGTTTCCGATTTTTTGTCCTCCGGTGCAAGGTTGGCCAACATCCTCGCCACGTTACTGCCGTAAAACTTTAATATCGCCTGCTCCATATCGGGGCCGCTCCCATAACACCGATTAATGGAACAGCCGGTAACAAGCCGCAAATCCTCTACCGCCTGCATCTCAAAAGGGTCCGCCATTGCCACCATCAATTTCCCGTCCTTCTTTGACAAAGGCAAAATATTGTATTTGCTTACCAATTCGGCTGGAACCATACCCAGCACATTAGGCTCTATCGAAATATTCTCAAGGCCTGCCTTTTCAATTCCAGCCTGCTCACTAAGTGCTTCATTTAACTGCGATTGACTGATATATCCAAGCTCTATGAGAATCCGGCCTAATTTGCGACCTTTACGCTTTTGCTGCTCCAGGAGCGCATATTCCAGCCCTGTATCATCCAGATATGACTTTTCGCAAAGTAACTGCCCCAATTTCTTTCTTGAAGACAATGCTCTAATACCCTTCATCACAAATCCAGAGAAAGCCTAAAACGTAATTCTATATAACTAAAGGGCTTATATCAAGAAAATCCGTCTTTTCTTTAGGCGCAGACTTATTATTCAAAAACGCCTCTATTATATAGACGCTCAGCAAGAGGATTTTGTTACAAAGTTTTGGGACAGCCCCCTATTTATCATTACTTTAGAGTTAAAATACTTAAAAAAATATATTGCTACCCCACACTAAAGTTAAAGCACGAATAATAAGGAAGTGCGCAATTTTTATACGCCCGTTTGAACATAGTAATGAGCACCCCGGCTTGTACAAGTTTGTATCGCTCGGCACATAACCGGCGCTACAGCTACCACCTTGGCAAGTTCATCAGGCCGGAACTTTTCCCGAACAACGGAACAGCCGCTGCGCAAATTCCCAATTTATAGTGTTACCAGTTGAATTTTACCGCCTGTACTGAGCAGCGTCGAAGGGTTTGCTCGTGGGTAAGAACCTTTACAACAACAGCTTACATTCCCACTCGCAGGAATTTTTTACCCTTAAGCGTATAGAAAGAAGTGATTCATATTGTGTGAAGCATAATTAAAAGAACCACACCCTGAATATGCATATAGTGAACGTGTACCTGTGTACCAGGTCAAGTCTTCATTATTTAACGAAAAACAAAGGTCATCTTTAATTGGTGCCGCCAAGGTTTGCATGAGGGCCAGAGGCGATTATAATCGGCTTGGTTGGTTTTTATATATCAAAGGTCAATATGGGACAGGAAAAGAAAAAGCGAATATTTATTAGTGCGTGTGAGCAGAGCGCAGATGCCCATTGTGCGGCCTTGATAAGGGCGGTTGCAAAAAAAACAGGCGATAATATCGATGGGGTCGGCCTGGGCGGACAAAAGATGGCTCAGGCCCGGTGCGATATATTGGCTGACGTGAGCAAGCGGGCGGTGATGATATACAATGCCTTCGGCAAGGTGGGATACTATTATAAGATTTTGAAACAGGTCCGTGATTACTTCAAAAGCCACCGCGTGGACCTGGTGATTGTGTGTGATTCGCCGGCGTTTAACTTTCACGTGGCAAAAATTGGGAAAAGGGCAGGAGCAGGTGTATTGTATTATGTGGCACCTCAACTTTGGGCGTGGGCCCCGTGGCGGATATGGAAGCTTAGGAAGAGGTGCGATAAATTGGCCTGTATTTTGCCCTTCGAGGAGAAGTGGTTTGCAGGGCGGGGTATTGATGCGAAGTTTGTGGGCAATCCGCTGTTTGATGATATGACTATAAAAGTTGATAAAGATTGCATGAAGTACGCGGGATATGACCCGGCCAGGGCAAAAATATTGCTTTTGCCGGGATCACGGGCTGCGGAGATAAGGCTGCTCTGGCCTGCGATGCAAAGGATAGCCGGCAGGATAAGCGACCGCTGGGGCGGGGTGAAATTTACCGCTATAGCGGTGGATGAAGAGAAGCTCAGGATGCTGAAAGAAAACGTCACCGGCCCCGTCGAATATGAATATACAACATCAGAGGTGACGACCGAGGCAAAAAAGGCGGACTTTGCATTAGTCGCAAGCGGAAGCGCGACGCTTCAGGTGGCAGCGGCGGGCTGTCCAATGGTTATCATGTATCAGTCAAGCAGGATTTTGTGGCATCTTGTTGGTAAGTGGCTGACCAGGACAAGGTATCTTAGTCTTGTGAATATCTTGGCGAGGGGAGAGCTGGTGAACGAGTTTATGCCTTACTTTACGTCAACCGAGCCGATTTCCGGAAAATGTGTCCGCCTAATAGCCAGTAAGAATCGACTCATCAGACAGAGCAGAGAACTGGTGAATCTCGTGGAGCCTTTGGCCAGGGGCAATGCATCAGATAATGTAGCCGAGATGGCGCTGGAGATGATGGATAAGGGGGGAAGATATTTTCCTTTGTGATGTTATCTGGATAGTAAATAATAACTCAAACTGAGCGATGGTCGGTTTGAGTTTGTTAGCTCTGCGGCCTTTGGTGGCTTTTATCTGTTTTCCAAAGTCCGGCTTTGTTGTATCGCTGTCGGAACTTTTACCTAAACAAAGAACGCCGTTCTTCCTATGATTGGGGATTTTGCAAGGAGATTGCGAAGGAAAGTCTGTGCCGGTCAGACATAAAATCGGCCGCCGGGGTGCTTAAAACTTACAGAGACCGATTTGATTAACTGTGAAAAACTTATTTTATGAGCCGGGGGACGGCGCAGCATCGGTCCAGTTAGACACATCGTTGCCGTAGTTGCCGTCCGTTACCCTGTCCAAAGAATCGCCGCCGCCGTCAGGGTCGGTCGGCCAGGGGTCGTTATAGCCTAATTCGCGGAAGTTTTGGCCGTGTGAGCCGTCACTGTAATTGACACGGTCAACACGGATGTAAGGCACATAACCGGAAGGTTCGGGTGTGCCGGGCTTTTGAAGCTCGACCTTTTCGCCGGCAAAGAAAGTTTCGGCAATCTGCCTTTTTGCAATACTTTGTCATCAGTTGTTAACCACCAGAAAATATCAACAAAATCAAGTGTTGTAAAATCGTATTTGTTATGAATTATCACCTTGCCTTTTTGCAGATCAACAGGCTCGACTCTAATTCGCTGATAGACTTTTTTAACTTCATAATATTCCGGCTCAGGATTGCGGTCTGCGTTAACGATACCGTTGCAAACCATTGTTCCATCGGAAGGAGTCCCGGGTGGCCCGTAGTCACCACCATAAGCCCAATACATGTTTCCACTATCATCGTGTTTTCTAAGAGCTTTATCAGCCCAATCCCATATAAAGGCGCCGATAAGGCAATCATACTTTTCATAAACATACCAATATTCCTTGAAGTTACCAATCGCATTACCTCTGGCATAGGAAGACTCACACTGGATAATAGGCAGATGGTATGCAGGATTCTTTACTGCCTCTTCGAGCTGCCAAATGGAATAGTACTTTCTGCTATGCATATCGACATAAGGAGGGTCGGTAGGTTTGTCTTGTGCTCCTTCATAGTGGACGTATCGTGTGGTGTCGTAGTTGTGTATCCTTCCTGCCATGGCAGCATGATTCGGACCCGAACCGGATTCGTTTCCTAAAGACCAGAAGATTACAGATGGATGATTTTTGTCGCGTTCAACAACTCGAATCGCCCGCTCGACATAAGCCTGATGCCATTCGGAACGGTTCGTTAAGTATCCAATCGTACCATGGGTTTCAATGTTTGTTTCATCGATAAGATATATGCCGTATTTATCGCAAAGGTCATACCATTTCGGGTCGTCGGGATAATGAGATGTTCTTACAGCGTTAATATTGCATTGTTTTAAAAGCTTAATATCCTGAAGCATGGATTCTAAGGGTATTGTATCTCCATAATCAGGATGGCTTTCATGGCGGTTAACACCATAGAGTTTTACTTTTTTCCCATTGATATAAAGCGTTTTGTTCTTAATTTCTATTTCTCTAAAACCTACCTTACAACTTTTAGCCTCAACGATTTTTCCTTTATCATCAACAAGTGTAAGAACCAATGTGTAGAGATTTGGCTGTTCTGCAGACCACTTTTTAGGATCTTTGATCTTAGTGGCAAGCAACGGAAATTTTACAGGATTTCTTTGTGTTGCGAACCACGCATACATAATTGACCAGACATCTTTTTTGATATTTTGTTCTAAGACGGGCCTGTTTTGATTGTCATAAAGCTGGGCCTGGATAGTCCAGTCAGTTAGATCCTTATGCTGGTATTTAACAACTCTTGGTTGTATTTTTAATACCGCATCTTTATAATCCTCATCAAGATCCGTCTGAGCGAAGAAGTCAAAAATATGAACCTGCGGTGCTGCAAAAAGATAAACGTCACGATAAATGCCACTCAACCGCCACGTGTCCTGGTCCTCAAGATAGCTCCCATCACACCATCGATAAACCTCAACGGCCAGAATATTATCACCTTCCCGTAAATACCCGGTAATGTTAAATTCGGCCGGGGTTCTGCTGCCCTGGCTGTAACCTACCTTCTCGCCGTTTACCCAGATGTAAAAAGCACTTTTTACCCCATCAAAGTGAATGAATATTTGCCTACCTGACCAGTTGGCCGGAATTGTAAAAACTTTGTTATGTAGGAACCAACCGGATTATTATCATGCGGAATAGCGGGTGGCAGTGCTTTTCCAAGCTCAACATACTCCGGCTCAAAAATAGAATGTTCTTCAAAGGGCATGAATGAGTATTGCACATTTGTGTAAATCGGGATGCCATATCCCTGGAGCTGCCAGCTTGATGGAACTTGTATTTTGTCCCAGCCGCTTGAATTATAATCCACCTTGTAAAAATCCCTTGGACGCTCACTCGGTTTGGCAGACCAGTAAAATTTCCAGTCCCAATTTAAAGATTTATGATATATTGAATCCCCCCGCGTTCCTTTTAGGGCTGAAGGAATATCCGGAAACGGAATCATCGTGCAATGCGCAGACTCCTTATTTAGCCCGATTACTCCGGGATTTTCCCAGTCCGGCGGCAAAGATAAAGCTGTAGCACAGGTCAGTAGAAGAAAATAAAGTAAAATACAATGGTTTTTGTATAGCCGCAATTCTGGTGATTTCATATTTATGCTCCTTATTTTAGGTTGTAATCAAAGCTTTTTTAATTATAGTTAAAACAACTGACAAATCAATTACCTAGTCGAATCTGGGTTATTCAGGCTCAGGTTTTTATATTTACAAAAGGCCAGAGTAAATGGAAGATGGGTTTTGGCATGAATATTTAAGCTAAGAAAGCAAGACACAACATGACTTTCAGGGAGATAATATAATGTTATTTAGGGATTATAGATTACTGTTAATTACCTTCACAGCTATAAGTCTGAATGTTTCATGTAGCAGGTTTGAACATGAAAATAAGACCTCCATAAGTAGCCCACTTAAAAAGGTTGCAGGGCTCGGCGAGCAAATCGGAACAATTCGAAGAAGAAAGATATTCAATGCCGGTTGGAGATTCGTTAAAGAAGACATAAAAAACGCACAGGCTTTCGATTTCGATGATTCCAACTGGAGAGTTCTAAATGTGCCCCATGACTGGGCGATAGAAGGGCCTTTTACAAAAGATGTTTCTTTCCAAGGGGGCTATTTACCTTATCCCGGTGTCGGCTGGTACCGTAAAACATTTGAGATACCTTCGGATGCACAATACGTTAGAATCCAGTTCGATGGTGTTATGCGTGATGCTAAGGTGTGGCTAAATGGAAAATACATCGGCCATTGGCCTTACGGTTATTCATCGTTTTCGTTTGATCTTACCGAACATGTGCAGAGAGGTCGGAAAAACGTGCTTGCAGTGAGGGTTGAAAACGAAGATGAGTCATCGCGGTGGTATCCCGGTTCGGGTATTTATCGCAATGTATGGCTTACCTTTACCGGTCCGGTTCATGTTGGGCATTGGGGGACCTTTGTCACATCGGAAAGGATTACCAACAAGAGCGCTTTTGTTAATGTAAAGACACAAGTAGAAAATCAAGGAAAAAAGGCCGAGCAAGTAACTTTAGAAACGGTCATTTATAATGCGCAGGGAAAAAAAGTTGCAAAGAACACTACCAAGAAACGAATTGATAAAAAAGCAAATAAGGAATTTGAACAGGAGCTGAAGGTAATTAAACCGATTCGATGGGACATAAACAATCCTTATTTATACAAGGCAGTCAGCATTGTAAAAATCGACGACGAGTTGGTTGACCAATATGAGACAAGATTCGGAATTCGCACGTTCCGTTTCGATGCCGATGAAGGTTTCTTTTTGAACGGCAGGCTTATCAAGATAAAAGGCGTCAATCTTCATCACGGCCTGGGGCCATTGGGGATTGCTTTTTCGAGACGAGCAGCCGGGCGGCAGTTGGAAATAATGAAGGAAATGGGTTGTAATGCGATACGTACAGCACATAATCCACCGGCGCCCGAGCAGCTTGAATTGTGTGATGAAATGGGTCTGTTGGTTATGGATGAGACGTTTGATGAGTGGAAAAAGCCCAAGGTTCCGAACGGTTATAACAAACTCTTCGATAAGTGGGCTGAAAAAGATACCCGGGCCCTTTTGAAACGGGATCGTAACCACCCCTGTATTATCCTGTGGAGCACGGGCAACGAGATACCGGAGTTGCATACCAAGCAGGGCAAAAAGAACGCGAGGATGTTTGCCGAGATATGTCGTAAAATGGACCCGACGAGGCCGGTGTCGTCGGGTATTCATCTTTCTATTAAGCTGGATGAGGAATTAGCGGATTCTTTTGATGTGCTCGGATTAAATTATTGGCAAGACCGATACGAGAAAATCCATAATGAATTTCCCAAGAAGCCTTTGCTATCCACGGAATCATCGGCGGTAATCAGCACCCGCGGCGAGTATCACTTCCCGGTAAAGCGGGTGCCCGGAGGTTATCGAGATAAGTCGTTGCAAATTTCATCTTATGATATTGCGAATTGCGGTTTTGGAGACCTTCCTGATGTAGAGTTTAAGTTACAGCAGGAGTATCGGTGGCTGATGGGTGAGTTCGTGTGGTCGGGCTTCGATTATCATGGTGAGCCTGACCCTTATGAAGACATGTGGCCGGCGCATAGCAGTTATTTCGGCATTCTTGATATGTGCGGATTTAAGAAGGACCGTTTTTATCTATACCAGAGCCAGTGGACGAATGAACCGATGATTCATTTACTTCCGCACTGGAACTGGAATGGCCGAGAAGGTGAAGTTACACCGGTTTATTGTTATACAAATTGTGCACGAGCAGAACTTTTTGTTAATGGAAGGTCGTTGGGGAAGAAAGAAAAGAAAATGGGCGAATATCGCCTGAAATGGAATGAAGTAGTTTACAAGCCGGGTAGCATAAAAGCTGTCGGTTACGATGATAATGGAAATGTGTTGTGTCAGAAAGAGATAAGAACGGCCGGAAGGCCTTATAGGATTGAGCTTGTCGCTGACAGAGAAACGTTTACCGCAGATGGTAAAGACCTGTGTTTCGTGACTGTTAAAGTCGTTGATAAGGAAGGTCATCTGTGCCCAGAAGCTGATAATCTTGTTTACTTTAATATTGAAGGCAGGGGCCAGGTCGCCTGTGTCGGCAATGGTAATCCGATTAGTCACGAAAGTTATCAGGCAAAACAGCGCAAAGCATTTCACGGTTTGTGTCTGGTAGTTGTCAGATCGACAAAGCACAATGGTAACATCAGCCTGACTGCAAATTCCGATGGATTGAAGGAAGGAGAAATTTTACTGCTAACCGAGGATAACTCTGTCGAAATTCCGGCAATGCAGTGGCATAAAGGGCATGGCACCGACAACGGCGACCATGTTCATTACGGTATGCAAACCAGCGACGGCGGTTATATCATGGCAGGACAGACCTCCGAAGGAAGGAGAGGTTCCTCTGATATGCTCGTTGTCAAGACGGATATGAATGGGGATTTAGAGTGGCAAAAGATTATTTGTACACCTAAACTGCCTGACTACGCTAATTTTGTGATGGAAATTTCAGATGGTTTCATTGTTGCAGGGGCGCTGGCTGTTTCAGGCGACCAGGACAGGGCCCTTGTAAAGCTTGATGCCTCGGGGAACATAGTATGGCAAAGGACCTATCCTCACACAGACAATGATGAAATTCGAGGTGTAGATGAAACCGAAGATGGAGGGCTAATCTCCACAGGATATGTTGGCAGCAAGAGAAGAGGTTATCTGTTTATAGCTGATGATAGTAAAGGTTACATACTCAAGACAGATTCAGATGGCAACATTCATTGGGAGAAAACCTTACATGCTACCGTTCACGGAATGAGAGTACACAAAGTAACTGAAGGTTTCGCAGTTTCAGGGGTATCCCGGGAAGGGGGTCGAAACTTTTGCCTTATTAAGACAGATAGTTCAGGAAAAATACAATGGCATAAGAATTATGGAGGCAACGAACAGGAAGATTTGTTTGATTCTGACACGACCAAGGATGGCGGTTATATCTTAGCCGGGCATAAACTGATCAATGGAAAAGTCAGCGATAATACTGATGTATTTGACTTCTGGCTGGTAAAGGTCGATGGTGAAGGAAACCTGGAATGGGATAAAACTTTCGGACAGCCTCGAGGTTACGATGCTAAACATATCCGGGATGAATGTTATGGTGTCAAGGCAACCTGTGATGGGGGATACGTTATGATTGGGGGTACGGGGGATGAAGATTCTTATTCCGGCCGGGGCCATCCTGCCGGTCCGTCAGATATCTGGAAATCTTATGTGGTTAGAACAGACTGCGACGGAAACCTGCTGTGGGAAGGACTTTACGGCGATCCAGCTGGCAATAATGCGGGTGAGTACATCAACCTGACAAGTGACGGTGGGTATGTAATATTTACAGATTCAGATACGGCGGGCACTATGAGGCCCAACAATTTTGGTCTTATGAAAATAGCGCCGGATAAAAGTAACTTGAAATAAGGCGATAAAAAAGTAATATCTATTAAAAAGTCATACAACAAATCAAAGGAGTCTAAATGTATTTGTATTCAAAGCTAATGAGTTTTTTATAAAGAAAGAGGGTTGTTTATGTCTTATACGATTGGTCTGGATTACGGGACGAATTCGGTAAGGTGCGTTATTGTAAATGTTGCTGATGGTGTTGAAACAGCTACAGATGTTTTTAATTATCCAACCGGCGATATGGGGATAATACTTGATCCTGCTGACCACAACCTTGCTCGGCAAAATCCTGCAGATTACATATTAGGCCTGGAAAAATCCGTCAAAAATGCGATTGACCAGGCTAAAAAGGCTGACAAGAATTTCAATCCTGAAAATGTGATTGGTATCGGAGTGGACACAACCGGCTCTACTCCACTACCGGTCGACAAAGAAGGAACGGCTCTGGCTTTGTTAAACGAATTCAAAGATAATCCCAATGCCCACGCTTGGTTGTGGAAAGACCACACAGGCCACGCAGAAGCAGCCGAGATTACCGAATTAGCGGCCAAAGAACATCCGGAGTATCTGGCCAAATGCGGCGGCACATATTCGTCGGAGTGGTTTTTCAGTAAGATTTTGCATTGTCTTCGAGTAGATCCAAAGGTCTTAGACTCCGCCTATAGCTGGGTTGAGTGCTGTGATTATATCACCTCTTTTTTGACGGACACCGCAAGGCCGGACGTTATGAAGCGAAGCCGATGTGCAGCAGGCCACAAAGCTATGTTCAATAGCAATTGGAGCGGCCTACCTGTGAAGGACTTCCTGGTAAAGCTCGATCCAAGGCTTGGCGAGCTGCACGACAGGCTATACTCCGAGACCTATACCGTTGATACGGCAGCGGGGAAGCTGAGTGTTAAATGGGCCGAGAAGCTTGGTCTTCGTGCTGGGATTGGTGTGGCGGTATCAGCCTTTGATGCACATTTGGGAGCAATAGGTGCCGGCGTTGGGCCCGGTAAATTAGTCAAGATAATCGGGACCAGCACTTGCGATGTTACCGTCTGGCCCAATACCGAGTCTCTTGCCGATGTCCCGGGCCTGTGCGGTATTGTAGACGGCTCGGTGCTGCCGGATTACTACGGTCTCGAAGCAGGTCAGTCGGCTGTAGGTGACATCTTCAATTGGTTTGTAAATTATATCCAGCCGGGTGGAGAAGAAAACGGCTCACATGACGCTCTAACCGAAAAAGCAGCAAAGCTAAAACCGGGCCAATCAGGTTTGCTTGCTCTCGATTGGAATAACGGTAATAGAACCATTCTTGTCGACCAGAGACTTACCGGCCTGCTCATGGGACAGACCCTTCACACGAAACCCGAAGAAATCTACCGCGCCCTTATCGAAGCTACAGCCTTCGGTGCCCTGACAATTATCAACCGCTTCGAAGAATACGGTGTAAAAATCAATGAGGTAATCAACTGTGGCGGAATAGCCGAGAAGAATCCTCTTTTAATGCAGATATACGCCGACATAACGAATAGGGAAATGAAAATCGCTCGCTCATCTCAAACCTGTGCACTCGGTGCCGCAATGGCCGGTGCTGTTGTGGCCGGCAAGGAAAACGGTGGACATGACAATTTTGACCAAGCGCAAAAAGCTATGTGCGGCACAAAAGCTACAACATATAAACCTGATGCAGATAACCATAAAGTATATAAACAGCTCTATGAGCTTTATAAACAAATGCATGACGCCTTCGGACTGAAATCTTGGTCCGGCAAAATGGCTAATGTGATGAAAGATCTACTCAAAATTAAAGATACAGTTAATGCTTAAGTAACCTTATGTTGGAACAATTAAAAAGAGATGTTTGCAAGGCTAATATCGAACTGCAAAAACAAGGTCTTGTTTTCTACAGCTTCGGCAATGTAAGCGGTATTGACCACGAAAAGGGCATTGTAGCCATCAAACCCAGCGGAGTTTCCTATGATAAACTAACACCGGATAGAATAGTTCTGCTTGATCTGGATGGCAAAGTAATGGAAGGAGACCTTAATCCCTCGTCTGATACCCCCACGCATCTTGAACTTTATCGTCAATTTAACGTCATTGGCGGTATTTGCCACACTCACTCAAAATATGCTACCATGTGGGCACAGGCATGCAGGAGCCTGCCTTGTTTTGGAACAACTCATGCTGATTACTTTTATGACTCTGTTCCGGTAACGGATAAAATCTCAAAAGAACAGATTGAGTCCGACTACGAGTTGAATACAGGCAAAATTATAGTTGAGCGCTTCAAAGATTTAGATCCTTCTCAAATGCAGGCCGTTTTGGTAGCCCAACACGGACCGTTTACATGGGGAAAGGACGCTGATAAGGCGGTCGAAAACGCGGTTGTCCTCGAAGAGATAGCCCAAACAGCCATTGGAACTGTTCAGATTAATCCTGATCAACAAAATATATCGCAGGATTTGCTTGATAAGCACTATTTACGGAAGCATGGTAAAAACGCGTATTATGGTCAAAAATAGGGGAAATGAAAATGATTCCTGATCTTAAGGATTTTGAAGTATGGTTTGTAACGGGCTCGCAGCATCTTTATGGCCCGGAGACCCTTAAGCAAGTAGCTAACGATTCAACAGAAATTGCACGATACCTTAGTAATTCATCAGGTATTCCCTGTAAAGTGATATTTAAACCTACCGTAAAGACTCCGGATGAAATATATAATCTGTGTAAAGAGGCTAATACAGATTCTAAATGTGTTGGTCTTATTATGTGGATGCATACATTCAGCCCGGGTAAAATGTGGATAGCGGGTTTAAATGCTCTCAGGAAACCTTTTGTTCATCTACACACCCAGTTTAACAGGGATATCCCCTGGGACGATATTGACATGGATTTTATGAATCTCAATCAGTCTGCTCATGGCGGCAGGGAATTTGGATTCATTTGCACAAGAATGAGAAAGAACCGCAAGGTAATCGTTGGCCATTGGAAAGATGAACAAATAATTAAGGAACTTGACTGCTGGATGAGAGCGGCTTGTGGATGGAACGACTGGCAGGGTATGAAAATCGCCCGCTTTGGCGACAATATGCGGGAAGTGGCGGTTACAGAAGGTGACAAGGTCGAAGCGCAGAAGCGGTTTGGGTACTCGGTTAATGGTTACGGCGTTGGCGACCTGGTGGAATTTATCAACAAAGTAACTGATAGTGAAATTGACAATTTGATTTCCGAATATAAACAACAGTATGAAATTACAGGAGATATAAACAGCGATTCAATACGCGAAGCTACCAGAATAGAAAGTGGAATGAGACTGTTTTTAGCTGATGGTGGCTTTAAGGCGTTTACCACTACATTCGAGAATTTGCACGGACTCAAGCAATTGCCGGGTCTTGCCGTTCAAAGACTAATGGCGGATGGTTATGGTTTCGGTGCTGAAGGCGACTGGAAAACCGCGGCACTTGTCCGCGCTATGAAAGTCATGGCCTCTGGCTTAAAAGGCGGTACTTCATTCATGGAAGATTATACATACCATTTTGAACCTGAAAACGAAATGGTTCTTGGAGCTCATATGCTTGAAGTATGCTCGTCTATCTCCGATGGAAAACCCAAACTTGAGGTTCATCCACTCGGTATCGGAGGAAAAGCAGATCCTGCGAGAGTTGTTTTTAATGTTCCTGACGGCCGTGGTGTCAACGCTACACTTATTGATATGGGTAATCGATTCAGGATGATTGTTAATCCATGTGAGGTTGTAAAGCCTCAAAAGGATTTGCCGAATCTTCCGGTTGCAAGAGTTTTGTGGAAACCTTTGCCTGATTTAAAAACCGCGGCACAAGCCTGGATCCTCGCCGGCGGTGCTCATCACACAAGCTTTAGTATGGCTATATCAACTCAACACCTGGAAGACTTTGCCGAAATGGCGAATGTCGAATTGCTGACAATTGATCAAAAAACTAATATATCTGATTTCAAAAACCAATGTCGTTGGAATGAAATATCATTTCTCTCGGTAAATGGTATTTCTCATTAACCACTATTTTCTCAAAACATGCCATTTCTGCAACTTGTATTAAGAGTGGTAAAGTTTAGCCTAAGTTTTTCGTGATTAATTCCGAAATTATCCAAGTTATTCCATACCTGGTCATGACGTGGTCGATGGTCATTTTCCTTGTCGGCAAATTGTTCCTGATATTCTTTCTTTGTTCAAATGTCATGCGCTTTGCCGATATGTCATTACCAACGACAACAATATTATGCAAAAAAACACGCAACTTGTTTGTCTCATATTTTTATTCGCTTTCGAATTCCAAGAATTCACCTATTCTCCTGATTCTATTTCGAACACAACTATCGACTTTGCTGGAAGAGTGGTCTTAAAACCGTTCTGAGTTTTACGATATTCATCAAAATCCGACGGCTTGACAACTTCGGGATTATCGAAAGTATTGTGGGATGTTATCTCTGGTGCTGTCAGAACCTTACCTATTATCCTGCCTACTTTAGCCCCGCGAATTTCGCAGATCAGTTCTGCATCATCATTTGGATTCATATTGCAAATTGAAATATGGATTTTGCCAGACTCATCTTGTGAAGCGGAAACATTTAATCCTGGAATCCTATCTTCATCAAAGCGATAATCCTCGCATTCCAAGTCGGCGGGAAGCAATGTTGCATCGTGATGGACCTTATACGAATCAAACACATGATACGATGGAGTAAGAATCATCTTTGCACCGTCAGTGAGAATCATCGCCTGCAGGACGTTCACCGTTTGTGCGATATTACCCATCCTGACACGTTCGCAATGATTGTTCATAATATTTAAGGATACTCCGGCTACCATAGCATCACGCAGAGAATTCTGCTGATAGAGAAATCCTTCATTGGTGCCGGATTCGACATCATGCCAAGCCCCCCATTCACCTACGATTAGAGCAATCCTCTTCTTGGGGTCATATCTATCCATAATGTTCGACTGCGTCGTGATAATCTCATCGAGACGCATCGCGCGTCTGAGCTGGTGAAACCAGTCGACTTCCTCAAACTTGGTAGCGGAACGGCTATCTTCCCCACTGCCACAGTAGTAGTGCAGGTCTAAACCACGCATCATACCTTTCTCAACATTCTTCATCATAACTTCCATCCACTTGATATCTTCGCCGTATGGCCCACATGCGACCTTAAAGGTATCGGCATCAGGATAATCGCGTACATAGGTCTGGAAACGCCGGTACACATCAACATAGTATTCGGGCCGCATCTGGCCGCCGCAACCCCAGTTCTCATTACCCACTCCCCAATACTTCACTCGCCAAGGTTCTTCACGGCCGTTCTTACGTCGAAGGTCAGCCATGGGGCTGACACCATCAAAGTTTACATATTCGACCCACTCGGATAATTCCTGAACGGTTCCGCTGCCGACATTACCGGTAATGAACGGCTCACAACCTATCTGTTCGCACAAATCCAGAAACTCATGGGTTCCGAAGTGGTTATTCTCAGTTACACCGCCCCAGTGGGTATTAATCATGCTGGGACGATTCTCGCGCGGACCGATTCCATCCTTCCAATGGTATTCGTCTGCAAAACAACCGCCCGGCCAGCGCAGGACCGGAACCTTGATTTTCTTCAGCGCTTCGACCACATCGTTACGGATTCCCCGAGTATTGGGTATGGGACTATCTTCGCCCACCCAGTAGCCCTCATAGACACAACGGCCCAGATGCTCAGAAAAATGGCCATAGATGTTTTTGTCAATTGTTTCCCTGCCGAGGTCGGCCTGGATGACAAGTTTATTCCGGGCGCAGGCCGGTTCGAAGCTTGCTCCAAAAACAAAGGAAGCCAACATCGAGATAAATATAACATTGAGCAATTTATTGTTGGACATAGTATTTCTCCTATATTTTGAGTCTAAATCAGGTTTTTTTGTTTGTACTTGCTCACGACTACCACGGACAAGATTTCAAATATACTAAACCCGATATTTTAAAATTTACTCTGGTAAAAACACAGTCTTCTCCATATTACAAAAAAATCATATTTAACAACCACCCTTCTCGTAATTAATCCCAAAGAACCATCTGGCAACCATATTTAGGACTGTATTTATACATATTCATGATTTTTAATTTTCAGGTTTATTTACCCTCCATTTTACTATAGTTATATTCCCATATCTTTCCAGGTCTTTGGATAGAAGCGTTGGGGTGGCTCAAAACCCCGTTTACGTCTCACAGGCCAGGGCAATACACAACAGCGATTGGCCCATATATCATACATCCGGATCATTTTGGTTCGCAGTTGTGGGTGAACATCCGACAGGTCGTGCATTTCCGTTCGGTCGGACTCCATGTCATAGAGCCTCCAGGGCTCGTCATGCTCGGCGACAAGCTTCCACTTACCCATGCGCACGGCGCGATTGCCTTCATGCTCGAAGTAGATAGCTTCTCGGCCCAGAGGCTTACCGTCAAAAGCAGGTAAGAGTGACACTCCCTCCATCGGCTGTATCGCACGCCCTTTATAATGCTCCGGATACTCAGCCTGGGCTAATTCCAGACATGTGGGCATAAGGTCAATCAAATGCACCGGCTCGTGTCGAAACGCTCCATGGTATTTAATTCGGTCCGGCCAATGGGCGATAAGCGGCGAAGCAACACCGCCTTCATGTGACCAATGTTTATACTTGCGGTATGGTGTATTCGAAGCATTTGCCCAGCCCCGGCCGTAAGTTAGGAAGTAACCTTCTTTTGTTCCTAATTGCCAGGCTGGACCACCACCATACACATCCTCATAGCCTTCCTCATCGTCTTCGGCGCAGGCGCCGTTATCAACGAAAAACAGAATGAGCGTATTGTCCAACTCACCCAAGTCTTTTAAAGTTTTAACCAGCCAGCCGATGTTCTTGTCAATACGGTCGATCATAGCGGCATAGATGGCCATGCGAAAGTCGAGTTCATCCTTCTTTTCCTCGGCGATGTCGTCCCAAGCCGGGCAGTCGCGGTTGGAAAGACCCCACTCGGCCTTAACCAAACCCATCTTAATCATCCGCTCGTAGCGCTGCTTACGGATAACATCCCAGCCTTTTCTGTATTTACCGCGATACTTGGCAATATCTTGGGGCCAGGCGTGAAGCGGCCAGTGGGGGGCGTTGTACGCAAGGTAGCAAAAGAACGGATTGTCGTCTGCCTTAGAGGCCTCGGATATAAACCTGATTGCATAGTCGGTGAAGGCATCGGTCGTATAAAAGCCGTCCCAAGGCTTGATGCGCTCACGATTGTGCAAAAGCAGCCTTTTGGGTGCCGGATTCCAGTAGTTACAGGCACCACGAATGATACCGAAGTACTCATCGAATCCCCTGTCCATCGGCCACATCCCCTCGAACGTACCGACATGCCACTTGCCCGACATGAGGGTGTGGTAGCCGAACGGTTTCAATGCCTCGGCGATGGTCACACAGTTGCGGTTCAGCGAACCTCTGTAGCCGGGATAACCGTAATCGTAATGCTGCTCTTGGCCTTCCTCGTTCGCTTCGGCATTTTCGACCGTCATATGGCCTATACCAGCCTGATGAGAATATAAGCCGGTGAGCAGTGAAGCACGAGTCGGACAACAACGCGCTGTGTTGTAAAACTGGGTAAAGCGGAGACCATGAGCGGCAAGATTGTCGAGGTTTGGAGTGTCGATTTCACCGCCATAGCAGCCAATGTCAGAATAACCCATATCATCGGCCATAATTAAAATTATATTCGGCTTCTTTGTCGAATACTTCTGTCCCGACAACTTCGTCTTGTTGATACATCCCGGTATCGTCAAATAAACTGTACCGCTACCGATTGCTTTGAGAAAGTCACGGCGAGTATAATTAGCTTTCTTCACCTTAATGCTCCTTTTAATCGATTGACATTTCTCAATAAAATTGCCAACAAATAATTAGCTTAGAAATCACAATTAATAATATACGTTACGTCACCGGCAACCACCACTCCGGCCACACCCATTAACAAAAGTGCTGCATTACCGGATGGATCAACACGATAGGTTGTGATAACTCCAATTGCCAATGCCAAGCCGATTCCTATAGGGAACGCAACGGCCATGCCCGCAATATCAATCGCTGCAACCAGCAGAATGTTCGCGATGTTAAATATGACTCCACCCAAAAATGCATAACCTAAGTACTTACTCGATGCCTGGCTGAGGTCAGCGAAAAAGCTCCGTCCCCCAACCCCAATACTTCCCATTGTCAATGCCAACAGTAGTGTCAGTAAGAGCACACCGATACAATAATCCCAGTAAAAAAGTTGAAATCGCCATTCTTTCGTTGCTAGTTTCTGTGTGTTCGCCCAAGACCCCCAGCACAGCATCGTAATGAAACACATCACCACTGCCACTGCGTAAGATTCAATAGTTACCATTTTTAACTCCTATATTTCAAATAAAATATTTCGTAACCGTTCACAGTTTTTGACACGTTAACGATGGATATCTTTTGTTGCTCCAATGAGCAATAACAGATTCATGGATAAAATCAAAAACATTCCGTTGCTGTTTTTTACAGCTTGCGATCGTA